>JAIXPT010000238.1 GCA_027486095.1 Planctomycetaceae bacterium
AGCGTGTCGGGGCAGCTCGATCTCAACTACGTGCCGTTCGACGAGCTCGTCGATCCCAACACGCTCGTCACGGTGGTACGCTACGTCGAGCGGGGCAGCGACTTCCACAGCCTGGCCCGATTTCTGGAAACCTACGTCAACGAGTAGCCACCCGTAGGACAGGCTCGAGCCTGCCACCTGCCATGCGGACGAAACCGATCACGGGCTTTACGCTGATCGAGCTGCTCGTCGTGGTGGCGATCATCGGCGTGCTCGTGGGTCTGCTCCTGCCGGCCGTGCAATCGGCCCGTGAGGCGGCCAGGCGCACGCAGTGCCAGAACAATCTGCGGCAGGTGGGAATCGGGCTGCATGGTCATCATGCGGCGCGGAACCATTTCCCGACGAATGTTTCGTCGGGAAACGCGCGCCACAACTGGTGTTCTCAATTATTGCCTTTTCTCGATGACAACCCACTCGCGTCGATCTATGACTATACGGTTCGCTTTGATGACATCCGGAACCAAGAAGCCGTCCAGGCACACCTGCCATTCATGAACTGCCCGGCAACGCCGGGAGGCCCTCGGCAGCATCCGCTCTTCAAGGCCGGCACTCCGCGCTGGAGTGCCTCTGCCGCTGACTACGGCGGCTCTACCGGGCCGACATCTGAACTGTGGACCAAATCGCCCGCGGTCGTCTCAACACCACAGCCAGCCGTCCGCGACGGGTTCTTCAAGGGAGCGGCAGCGAAACGACAACTCCGCCACATGACGGACGGGTTGTCTCAAAGCATCGCGGTCGTCGAGACCGCTGGACGTCCACAGGTTTGGGCTTTTGGAAGAATGGTGCCGGAGTCAGGGCTCCTCACTTCTACACCAGTGGCCACGACGTATGTGCGATGGTGTGGCTGGGCTGACACAAACGTCCCTCTGCTCACCGGCTTCCGTCTCGACCCGAGCCAGGCCGACCCGGCCAATCAATACATTTCACCCGGCCCGCAACTCGTCAACGGCAGCAACAACGGCGGCATCTATGCCTTCCATCCCGGCGGTGCCCACGCACTCTTCGCCGACGCCTCGGTCCGCTTCCTCGCCGCGGGCGCGTCGCCCGACGTGATCGCCGCGATGCTCACCGTGCAAGCGGGCGACACCGTCCCCGAGCCGTGACCGGCGTCATGTTCCATTCGTCACGTCACGGCATCGCTCGCCTGCTTGCCTGCGCCGTCGCCCTGGCCATGGGGGAAACCGTCGTGGCGGATGAGCCGGCGGCACCGGCAAAGATCCGCCCGCGCGCGGAGCGAACACCGGCCGAGCGCACCGCCCTCGCCCGCCGCCTGCGGGGCGTTTACGCCAGACCACCGGCCACATGGCCCGCCCCCTGGATCGATCCGGGTGTCGAGTGGCGCGAACTCGCCCTCTTGCCCACGGTCGCTCATCCGCCGGAGAACCCCTTCGGCCCGGCCAAGGCGGCGCTCGGGCGGGCCCTCTTCTTCGATCCGCGGCTCTCCGCGAGCGGCCGCATGGCGTGCGTTACATGCCACGACCCCGACCATGGCTGGGCCGATGGCAAGGCGGTGAGCCTGCCCCATGGCACGATCGCCGCCCGCAACACGCCCACGATCCGCAACGCCGCCTTCCACGCGGTGCTGTTTTGGGATGGACGGGCCGCGAGCCTCGAGGCCCAGGCGGCCGAGGCCCTGACCGACCCACACGAGATGGCGGCCACGCCCGACCATGTGATCGACACGATCGCCACGACCCCTGGCTACCGCGCCTGGTACACCGAGGCTTTCCCCGACCGGCCGTTCGAGTTTGCCGCGGCCGTGCAGGCGATCGCCTGCTTCGAGCGGACCATCGTCGGCGGCCGCTCGCGGTTCGATGCGTTTCTAGGCGGTGATGCAGCCGCCCTCTCCGACGCCGAGATCCTCGGGCTCGATCTTTTCAGACGCGAGGCCCGCTGCCTCACCTGCCACCACGGGCCCACCTTCAGCGACGGCGGCTTCCACGACCTCGGCCTCAGTTTTCATGGCCGCAGCAACGAAGATCTCGGCCGCTTTCGCATCACCCACGACCCCGCCGACAAGGGCCGGTTTCGCACGCCCTCGCTCCGCGACGTGACGAACACCGCCCCCTTGATGCACACCGGCATGTTTCAGCTGCGCGGCGTGCTGAACATGTACGACGCCGGCATGGCGACCCTCAAACGGCAGCCGTTCGAACGCGACGATCCGACGTTTCCGGTGAAATCGCCACTCTTGAAACCCCTCGGGCTCAACCGGCAGGATCTGGCCGATCTGGAGGCGTTTCTGGGGACGCTCGCGGAACCGTCGAGCCCGGCTCCGGCGGTCGGAGCGCTCGATTCCGAGTGACATCGGCGTTCGACAGCCCGTGGATTCGAATCGGGCCGTCCGCCGCGGCGGTCACCAGCAATCCGCCATCCGGGCTGAGCGTCACCGCCTGCGGCCAGTCGGGCTGGCCGCGCACCTGGCACACCTCGAACCCCGACGACGCGTCCCACACCCGCACGCTGCCGTCCCGCGAGGCCGTGACGATACGGCGGCCGTCCGGCGTGAGCATGACCGCTTCCACCGGTGCCTCGTGGCCGGAGAAGACCTGAAGCTCGGCCTTGGCCTCGAGATCCCACAGCCGGGCCGTGCCATCGTCGCTCGCCGTCACCAGGCGACGGCCGTCGGCACTGAACATGGCCGCCCGCACCGCCAGCGAGTGTCCCGGAAGCCTGGCGATGCGGTTTCCGGTGGTGAAATCGGTGACGTACACCGTGCCGGTGCCGACCCCGCTGGCAAACGAGCGACCATCGGGGCTCGGTGTGATGACCGTGACATAGCCTTGCGGGGGAATCTTCTCCACGGCGGCGCCCGTCGCGGCATCGAAGAGCATGCGCATGCCGGAAGCGATCCGCGTGCCCCCGACACCCAGCACCGCGGCGGCAACCTCCCCCTCCACGGCGACATCGCGGGGGATTTGGAGCAGCCTTTGCCCGGTCGTCGCCTCCCAGAGCCGCAGGGCTCCCGACCGCGAGGTGGTCACGAGCCGCGAGCCATCAGCCCCGAAGGCCAAGCCCGCCACCCCGCGCTCGTGTCGCTCGAGTGTTGCCAGATGCGTTCCATCCGCGGCCTTCCACACGCGCACTTCGCCATCGCGCGCGGGTCGCTCGAGCGCGGCGGCGACATGCTCGCCGCCGGGAGCAAACACGATCCGCGTGACACTCGCCCCCGCGGCATCGAGCACGAGCCGCCTCTCCACGGCCAATGGGTCCCACAGTTCGATCGTGCCGGCTCCATGAGGCGCCACGGCGAGCCGGCCGCCGTCCGGGCTGAATGCCACGGCGGTGAGCCCCTTGGCATCTGGGAGATCGGCGAGCATTCCCCCGACGCCCCGCGACCACACTCGCACGGTGCCGTCGTGGGATGCCGAGGCGAGCGTGTCGCCATCCGGCCGAAACGCGAACGCCAACACCGCGTTGTCGTGTGCCAGAAGCTCCCGCTCGGCCGCGAGCTTCCGTGCATCCCACAGGCGAATCGTGCCGTTTGCGGCGCCCGTCGCGATCTGCTCGCCATCCGGGCTGTATTCCAGCGCCGTGACCGTCGCCGCTTGGCCGCGGAGCCGGGCCAGCTCGGCGCCGCTGTCGGCCTCCCAGATATGCAGATCGTTGTCCTCCAACACCGTCACGAGCCGGGAGCCATCGGGGCTGAATCGCACGATCGGCGCCGAGAGCGGATTTTTTTCCCTGAAGACGATCTGAGCCTGCTCTTGGCCGTCGGAGGCCGCATAGATGCGGGCCGTTCGGGCGGCGCCGTTCGTGGCCCTGCCGATGACGGCGAGCCGGGCTCCATTCGGGCTCGCGACCACCGACGTGACAGGCTCCGCCGCTCCGCCACACCTCATGACGAGGCCCCCGGTGGCTGTATTCCAAACGCCGACCGACCCCTGCGCATCCTGCACGAACAGCCGGCCGCCATCGGCCGTGAACACGGCTCGCGTGAGCCTGCCCCGATGCCCTTCGAGCGTCACCCGTGGCGCGTCGGCAGAAGCAGCCGTGATCCGCACGCTGCCATCCACGGCGTGCACTGCGAGCAGCCGGCCATCACGGCTCACGGCCAGCGGGACGCCCGCGGCTTTTACGGCCTGCTCGAAGGGAGCCATGTCCCCGGCCTCGGCCCGCCACAGCCGCACCCACTCGGCATCGTAGGCGGCGAGCGGCTCGTACGACCCCTGCGCCCGCACCTCGAAAAAACGGGAGTGTCGATCACGGTAAAAATCCGCCACCCACTGCGAGTTGTCGAGCATCGCCCGGCGAAACACCGGGCCCATTTCCTCAACTGGCAGCGCATGAAACTCGCCTGCGACGGCAGCCAGCACGCCGCCATCCGGGCTGTAGGCGACGCTCTCGACGGGGCCGCGTTCGAGATCGAGCACGACCAGCGCATCGTCGAGCCGCGCCCCGAGCACACGCAGCTCGAGCGGCGCCTGGGCGCCGGCGATCGCGAGATTGTCGGCATACAGTCGCCGGGCGAGCCGCACGTTGCGGGTGTCGAGGGCTGATTGCAACGACCGGAGGTTTGCCACGTAGAGCCGCTCGATCGCATCGTTGCTCGCGGCATCGGCCCGCTGTCGCTCGGCCACGGCGCTGCGTCGCTCCCGCTCGGCCCGCAGCGCGAAGATCGAGATCCCGACGATGGCCACGACGAGCGCGAGCGCGACGCTTCCGGCGGCGGCCGCCGCCAAGCGGTGGCGGCGGGCGAGCCGAAGGAGCCCATCCACGAGGCCCGGCGGGCTCGCCGTGATCGGCTCACCGCGCAGGGTGCGGCCGAGGTCGGCCTCGAGCTCGGCGGCGCTCGAGTAGCGGCGGGTGCGGTCTTTCTCCAGGCATTTGGCCACGATGGTAGCCAGATCGCCGCGGAGCCGGGGATTCACCGTTGCCAGCGACCGCGGCTCGACCTCCCTGACGACGCGGGCCGCGTCGTAGATCGGCCGCCGCGCGATGTCGTAGGGCGGCTTGCCGGCGAGCAGTTCATAGAGCACCACGCCGAGGGCATACACATCGGCCCGAATGTCGATCTCGCCTGCATCGCCGTCGAACTGCTCCGGGCTCATGTACTGGAGCGTGCCGACGAGCTGGGCCGCGTCGGTGTGCATCGTGGTGAGGGCGATGTCGCCGTCGGTGCTGCGGGCCACCCCGAAGTCGATCACCTTGGGATGCCCCGCGGCGTCCACGAGGATGTTGCCCGGCTTCAAGTCGCGATGAATCACGCCCTTCTGGTGGCCGTGGGCGACGGCCTGGCACACCGTGCGAAACAGGGCCACCCGGTCGCGGGCGGTAAGCTCACGGCCGTGGGCAAACGCCGTGATCGGCTGCGCGCCCTCGATGTATTCCATCACGAAATAGGGCACGGCCCCGCCTGGCAGCGGCTGCATCCCTACCGAGTAGATGTGGGCGATGCCCGGGTGCGTGAGCCGGCCGAGGATCTGGGCCTCGTGTTCAAACCGCCGTGTGGCTGCCGGTGAGAGCACGCCCGGCCGCATCACCTTCACGGCCACGGTGCGGCAGGGCATCCCCTGGAGCCCTTCGTACACCCGCCCCATCCCGCCTTCGCCGACGAGCGCCACGATCGTCACATCGCCGAGCCTGGTGCCTGCCTGAAGGTCGGCCCCGACGGGCTCAGGCTGCGCGAGAAACTCCGTCAGTCCCGCGACATGCAGACCGGAATCGAGCGGTTCCATGATCCCGCATTTGTAGCGACGGGCCTCCAGGCCTGTCGAATGTGATCCGGATTCGACCGAGCTGGAGCTCCGTCGCTACGAAAGCGTGCCCTTGGTGCTCGGAATGCCGGGCTGACGCGGATCGGCCTCAGTGGCGACGCGCAGGGCCCGGGCTGCCGCCTTGAAGACGGCTTCGGCGATATGGTGGCCATTGCGGCCGTGGTGGAGGATGGCGTGGAAGTTCATCCCGGCCGTCGCCGCCACGCTCTCCCAGAACACCTCGACGAGCTGGGCGTCGAACGTGCCGATCGTGGGCACCGGAAAGTCCACGGCGAAGACGCACGCCGCGCGGCCGCCGAGATCGACCGCCACGGTCGCGAGCGCCTCGTCCATCGGGATGATCGCATGGCCATAGCGGCGGATGCCGCGGCGGTCGCCGAGGCAGTCTTTGAGCGCGAGGCCAAACGCCCGGCCCACGTCCTCGACCGTGTGGTGGCCGTCCACGTGCAGATCGCCCGTGCAGCGCACGGTGAGATCGCAGAGCGAGTGGCCTGCGAGCAGCGTCAGCATGTGGTCGAAAAAGCCGAGGCCCGTCGCGATATCGGCCTTGCCGGTGCCGTCGAGCCCGAGCGTGAGCGTGATCTGCGTTTCGGTGGTGTTGCGGGTGATCGAGGCGGTGCGAGGCATATTCATGGGGGGTGTGTGGAGGAGATGTGTCAGATGGTCTCGAGCACGGTGAGAAACGCGTCGATCTCGTCATCGGTGCCCACGGTGATCCGGAGGCCGTCGCCCCAGCCTGCGTAGTTCATATAGCGAATCAGAATCCCCTGCTGCTTGAGCGCTTCGTAGATGGGCCGATGAGGCCGCTCGGGGTGCGTGCACCAGACGAAGTTGGCCTGGCTCTCGAGCGCGTCGAAGCCGAGCGTTCGCAGGGCGTCGGTGAGCCGCCGCCGCGTGGCGACGATCTTCGCGCGATTGTCGGCGAGCCAGGCCTGGTCGTCGATGGCAGCCGTGGCGGCGGCGATCGCGAGGGCGTCGCAGTTGTATGAATCTTTCACTTTCAGCAACTGCTCGATCACGTGCGGCTGCGCGACGGCAAACCCGAATCGCAGGCCAGCGAGTGCATACGACTTGCTGAACGACCGCGTCACGATCACCCGCTCGTTGTCCTTCACGAGCTCCAGGCAATTCGTGTCGGAAAAATCGCCGTAGGCCTCGTCCACGACGAGCGCACACGGGAGACGGTCGGCGAGTTCCCGGATTCGCCGGGGCGAAAGCAGCGTGCCCGACGGGCTATTGGGATTGGCGATGATCGCGAGCAGCACGTCGTCGCCGGCGGCCGTCCGCGGCGCCGCAAAGCCATCGGCGAGCGACCAATCGCGCTCGTAATGAAATTCATCACACACGGCCCCCTGAATCCCGGCGAGCGTCCGATAGAGGATGTAGCTCGGATAGGGCATCCGCAGGCACTCCCCCGCCCCGACGAACGCGCGCACAAGGATCGTGAGCAGGTCGTCGCTGCCGTTGCCGCAGAGGATCCACTCGGGATCGACGCCGAGCACCTCGGCCGCCCGCAGCCGAAACACCGTCGCCAGCGGATCGGGATACTTGGCGAGCGTGCGGCCGGCGGCCGTGGCCGCGATGGCCCGCGCGACGGCCGGCGAGGGCGCGTAGGGATTCTCGTTCGTGTTGAGCTTGATCCACTTGCCCCCCTGCGGCTGCTCCCCGGGCACGTAGCCGGCAAGCCCGGCGATATCGGGGCGAACGAGCGGCTGCGTGGTGGACCGAGTCGGATTCATGCCTCGAAGTCTACCTCACGGCTCAGCCACTCCTGGACCCCGGCCGCACAACCGGCACGACCGCTTCGTACCTCAACGCGTTCAACACGGCTTCGGGCTCCCCATATCCCATCGCCGGACGTTCGCCTCCGCCCTCCAGGCTCCGGCTCTCTCGGATTTGCCTGCCCTCCGGCATCGTGCCTGCGCTGGTCAAATACGCCGGCTCCCGGGACACGGGGAGCCCGAAGCCTTCCCAACTGAAAACGGCGAGGCTCGGGGTTGCCCCCACCGTCTCGCCTTCCTCTCTCCGGAAGCCCGAGGCGTGAGCCGAAGGGAAAACGCGTGGAAGTGCCCAGCCGGGGCATCCTCTCGGCTCGCGCCTCGGGCTTTCAGTTGAGGAGGCTCGGGGTTGCCCCTACCGTTGAGACGGCGTAGCTGACCAGCGCAGGCAGGATGCCGGAGCGCAGGCAGGTCCGAGCGAGCGGAGCCCAGGATGGGCGCAGTGAGCGTCCGGCGAGACGGTACGGGGTAACCCCGAGCCGGATTGAGCGCGTTGCGGGTCTTAACCGAGAGCTTGCCCAGGCCAAAGTCTCTCGTACGTCACCCCGTGCGGGCTTCGACGCTGCGGCGGTGGGCGGTGAGGCCCTCGACGTTGGCGAGCGTGGCGATGTCGGCGGCGATGTCGGCGAGGTCACGCGGCGCGAGCTTGATCACACTGCCGCCGCGGAGAAACGAGTTTGCCGACAGCCCTTCCGCGAAGCGGGCGGTGCCGCCGGTGGGCAACACGTGCGATGGCCCCGCGGCGTAGTCGCCGGCGGCCACCGGGCTCGAGGGCCCGAGGAAGGCGGCGCCGGCGTGCCGGATCGTCGCGAGCGTCGCCTCTGGGTCGGCGGTGTCGATCGAGAGATGCTCGGCGGCCAGTTCGTCGGCAAGGGCCGCCGATTCGTCGTCGCTGCGCGTGACCACGATCGCGCCAAACCGCTCCAGGCTGTCGCGGGTGAGGTCGCCGCGCTCGAGCGTGGCCACACGAGCCTCGAGGGCGACGGCCACGCGGTCGGCGAGCCCGGCGTCGGCCGTGAGCAGAATCGCCGAGCCGGGTGAGTGCTCGGCCTGCGCGAGCATGTCGGCGGCGATGCCCTCGGCGTTGCCGTGGCCATCGGCCACGATCACGATCTCACTCGGGCCCGCGATCGAATCGATCGACACATCGCCAAACACGTGTTCCTTGGCGAGGGCCACGAACAGGTTGCCGGGGCCTACGATCTTGTCTACCCGCGGCAGCCCTTCGACGCCGTAGGCGAGCGCCGCCACGGCCTGCGCGCCGCCGGCCCGGAGCACGGTCGAAATGCCGAGCTCGTGGCACGTGGCCAGCACGTAAGCGTTTTCCGAGCCAAATCGCGTGGGGGGCGCCACGACCACGATCTCCCGCACTCCGGCAACCTGTGCCGGCACCACCGTCATGAGAAGCGTCGAGGGGTAGGCAGCCGCGCCGCCGGGCACGCACACGCCCACGCGGTCGAGCGGCAGATAGCGCTGCCGCAGCACGCCACCCCCGGGCAGCGACACCTCCACATCGCGGGCGAGCACAGCCTGCTGAAACCGCGCTACGCGGTCACGGATGCGCCGTACGGCGGCGAGAAACTCGGGCTCCACGGCCGCGTGGGCGGCGGCGAGCGCCGCGGCGGGCACATGGAGCGTGTCGCGCGAGACATCGGCCCGATCGATTCGCCGCGTGTAGTCGAGCAACGCGTCGAGCCCGCGCTCGCGCACGTCGCCACAGATTTTATCCACGACTTGCCGGGGCGTGAGCGGGGCGCCGAAAACGTCGATCGTGCGTTGCCGCCCGGCGGGGCTCACCATTTCTCCCTGCGACACGAGCGTGCGGCGCAGGGCTTCGAGCCGCGCGCGGCCGTCGGCGGAGGCAAGATCGATCCGGGGGCAGAGGTCGGTGGTGGCGGGAGGTGGTGTCATGCCCACAAGGATAGCCAACGCCCATGAGGACGACAGGCTTGCCCGTGGGGCAAGCGTCTCGCTTGCAGAGAGTTGACGCTGCATTGGCAACCGGGACGGTTGCCCCACGCTCAACGACGGGCTGCCACCAGCACTTTGCCATCGACCTGCCGCGACCAGCGGTCGGCGATCCAGTTTCGACCCTCGGCTGGCCCGGCGTCGTCGCGGAAGATTCCTCCGATGAGCCCGGCGCTTCGTTCGGCAAGCAGCGACGGCCCGCCGAGCGGTCGGTCGCCAAACACCGGGTCAGGCGGCGGCCGGTCGTCGCCTGCGATCGCCGGGGCGGGCGTTTCAGAAAGCCGTCCGTCGAGCGCGGTCGCCCTGGTCACGGCGGTCTGGGCATCGTTGGGCCGATCGAGCGCGGTGAGCACGATCGCCTGGCGCAGAAACGTGTCGGGCTGATCGGCCGCGATCGTCGCGGCCCGCTCGTAGGCATCGAGTGCCCGGTGCAACTTCGTGCGGTCGGCAAGGGCGGCGCGGAGATGCCGGTCGCCCGTCGCCACGAGCTTCGCGGCCCGGTCGCGAGCCGCGGCATTGCTCGGCCGCACGGCATCACGCGGAGCCGCTGCCACCTGCCGCACGTGCACCGTGGGGCCACGGCCGATCTGCAGGATCGTCGTGCCAGCACGCGGCCCGAAACCCCAGCCCATAAATGGATACACGCCCGCCGGCCCGAACGCGGGCACGAAGTTTCCTGGATAGAAGTTTGCTGGATAGCAGACGACCGGAGGCACCCACACACGCGGTAAAAACGGATTGCAGCCCCAACCGTAGACAGGCGTCATGCACGGAGACGACCAGCCACACCACAACCCCGGGGTCGCGGACGTGACGCTGCGATAGCGGCGGATGCCGAAGCCTATGCCACCGACGCTCCAGCCAGGCCCGCAGAACGCCTGATACGAGCAGGGCCCCGGCCACGCCCCGCTGCACGGGTTCAATGGCAGCGGGCAACAGCCGGAATTCACGGGGCAACACGACGGCTGCTGGACTTCGCAATGATCCGCCCCGGCACCGCGCGGGAGGATAAGCACCGCGCTCATGGCCAGCCCGCAGGCCGCCACTCGAAGACCCGCGGGCCACGACATCTGAGACATCTGGTTCCGACTCCTGTAAATTTGGCGTCCAAACCCACTTGCATCATATCCCTTCTTCCGCCTCCTGTGCGAGGATTCGGCGCTTATGCCCCGCCCGGCCACCGCCACCGCCCGCTCAAACCTCCTCGGCCTCGAGCCCCGCCTGGCCGCCCGCCTGGCCAAGCTGAAAACTCCCGGGAGCATCCAGGATTTCATCACGGCCCTGCGGTGGAACGCGGAGACCGCGGGCCCGACCGCCCGCAGCGTGGCCGAGGCGCTCCGGCAGGGCGAGGCCCACTGCGTGGAGGGGGCGTTCGTGGCGGCGGCCGCCCTCTGGCTCGCCGGCGAGCCGCCGCTCGTGATGGACATGGGCGCCGCCCGTGGCGACGTCGATCATGTGGTGGCTCTTTTTCGCCGCGGTCGCTCGTGGGGCGCGATCTCGAAGAGCAACAGCCCCTTCCTGCGCTACCGCGACCCGATCTACCGTTCGCTGCGTGAGCTCACGCTCTCCTTCTTTCCGCAATACGTGAAGAAGCGGCGCAAGACGCTCCGCACGTATTCCGTGGCGGTGGATCTGCGCCGCTTCGATCCCAAACTCTGGGTGACGCACCGCGGCTTCTGCCACGAGGTCGTCGATGCTCTCACCGGTGCCCGTCACTTCTCGGTCTTGCCGCCCGGCGGCGAGAAACTGTTGCGGCCGATCGACGAGATCGAGGCCCGCAGCAATATGCTCAGGGAGTATGAGTAGGACAGGCTCGTAGCGACAGGCCTCCAGGCCTGTCGAATGTGGACCGCATTCGACAGAGCTGGAGCTCTGTCGCTACGGGGGTGCGCAGCACACCAGGCCCGGAGGGCCGGGTTGATTCCAGCCGACGGAGTCGGCCAAGCGAAAATCGGCACGATGCCGATGTTTCGCGTACAGGCAGCCCTGGAGCTCTGTCGCTACCCCGCGACCCCCAGCAGCTTCCGCAGCGCCGTGATCGCGATCTCGCCGAACTGCCGTGGCGGCACCCGCCACAGCGCCGGGTTGTGGAGCTCGACGGCCACGGCGCCCGCATAGCCGATCTCCATGAGCCGGCGCAGGAGATCATCGGGCGGTGAGGCTCCCTCGCCGGGCAGGATGCGGTCGGCATCGCTCGCCATTTCGCGTGGCACGCCGTCGATGTCGGAGAGCTGCACATGAGCGAGGTTGTCGCGCGTGAGCAGGCCGAGATCGAGCGGCTTGCTGGGGCCAATTGTGTAGTGAAACCAGTCGAGGCAGATGCCGAGCGCCGGCGACCCCGCCTCTTCGACGAGGGCCACGGCCGACTGCAGATTATTTGGAAAACTGGCCCGGGCGTCGAACTCGAGCGCCAGCCTCACGCCGGCATCCGCCGCCCGCTTCGCCGCCTCGGCGAGGCTCATCGAGAGCCGGCCAAAATCCTGCGGCGAGAGCGGGCCGAAGGCATCGCCGGCGATCACGAGTACGGGAATACCGAGGTCGCGGAGCACCGGCAGCCGCGCTTCGAAGTGCTTCCAGTGCTCGAGCCGGGCCTCGCCCTGGCTCGTGAGCAAGCCGCCTTGAAAACTGGCCGCCACCGGCGCGATGCCGTGGCGGGCAAAGAGATCTTTGAGCGCGCTTGTGCCGTGCTTCTGCAAAAACCCTTCGGCATGCCCCAGCCAGAGGTCGATCGCCTCGCAGTGGCCCGCGGCATAGTCCTCGAGAATCGCCTCGAGCGACGCATCGAGGGAACAGACGGTGGCGATGGCAGGACGCATAAGCTTTCAGTTGACTGCCGGGCCGGATGCCCGGCTTCTGTTCAGCGGGCGGATGCCCGCCAAGCAAAAACGAACATGATGTTCGTGTTTTGCGTGAAGACAGACCAGACCGTCGCGATAGCCAGCATCAACGGAGTTTGTCTCGCAGGAGATCGATCACGTCGGCGAGCGGCACGCGCGTCTGCACGAGGGAGTCGCGGTCGCGGAGCGTGACGGTCTTGTCGGAGAGCGTCTGGCCGTCGATCGTCAGGCACCACGGCGTGCCGGCCTCGTCCTGCCGCGCGTAGCGCCGGCCCACGGAGCCCTTCTCGTCGTACATGCAGGGCATGTGCCGCTTGAGCTGCCGGTAGAGATCGATCGCCACCTCCGGCATGCCGTCCTTCTTCACGAGCGGCAGGATCGCGGCCTTGAGCGGTGCGAGCCGGGGGTGCAGCTTGAGCACGGTGCGGCTCCGCGGCTTGCCGTCTTCGTCGGGCACCTCGTCTTCGTGGTAGGCGTCGCAGAGAAACGCGAGCACGGCCCGGTCGGCGCCGGCCGAGGGCTCGATCACGTGGGGCACGTAGCGTTCGCGGCTGATGTCGTCGAAATACGAGAGGTCCTTGCCGCTCCCCTTGTGCCGCGGCTTGCCGTCGGGGCCTGTCTCCAGCACGAGCGCGCCATCCTGCCGCACGAGCTTGCCCTCCATGTGGCTGCGGAGGTCGAAGTCGCCACGGTGGGCGATCCCCTCGAGCTCGCCAAACTCACCCGGGGCGAGGAAGGGAAACGCATACTCGATGTCGGCCGTGCCCACCGAGTAGTGCGAGAGCTCGTCTTTGTCGTGCTCGCGAAGCTGGAGCTTGCCTTCCGTGAGCCCGAGGCTGAGATACCACTTCCAGCGCCGGTCGCGCCAGTAGCGATACCAGGCCGCCGAGTCGGCGGGCTTGCAGAAAAATTCGATTTCCATCTGCTCGAACTCGCGCGAGCGAAACGTGAAGTTCCGCGGCGTGATCTCGTTGCGGAAACTCTTGCCGATCTGGGCGATGCCAAACGGCACGCGCACCCGCGACGTGTCGAGCACGTTCTTGAAGTTCATGAAGATGCCCTGCGCCGTCTCCGGCCGCAGGAAGGCCCGGTCGTCGTCGCCGGCCATCGCTCCGATCCGCGTCTCGAACATGAGGTTGAACTCGCGCGGGTCGGTGAGCGTGCCGGGCTCGGTGGCGTCGGGGCCGAGCACGGCGGCGAGCGTCGTGCTCCCCGCCGCCACGGCGGCCGACAGCCCCGTGAGGCCACCCTCCCACTCGATCTCCTCGATCTGCTTGGCCCGCAGGCCGAAAAACTTCTGGGCCTTGGCCGTGAGGGCGGGCGGCGCCTCGTCGCCCGACGCGTCAGTGACCACGAACACCCGCTTGCCGCGGTGGCTGGCGAACCGGCCACTCAGGTGGTCGTAGCGGTAGCGCTTCTTCGACTCGCGGCAGTCGATCATCCAGTCGTGGAAGAGATCAAAGTGGCCGGAGCACTTCCAGACCTGCGGGTGCATGATGATCGTGCAGTCGAGCCCGGCCATCTCGTAGGCCTCGGGGGCGCCGGCCGGCGCGGCGAGCTCGTCGTGGCCGGCCACCATGTCGTGCCACCAGGCATCTTTGAGATTGCGCTTGAGCGCCACGCCCAAGGGCCCGTAGTCCCAGAAGCCGTTCAGGCCGCCGTAGATCTCGCTCGACTGGAAGATGAAGCCGCGCCGCTTCGCCAGCGACACGATCCGGTCCATCCGTGACTGGTCAGAAGGTTTGTCATTCATGAGCGGGAGTGTAGCAAAGGCTGCCGGAGGCGGCGTCGAACCGCGGCACGAGCGGGAGCGTGTCGATCGCGGCGGCCGCCGGCAGGTCGGCCTCCATGCCGAGAGCCACGAGATTCGCGCCGCCGGGCGACCGGCGAAACTCCGCGACGAGCGCCGCCGGGACATCGCCGCCCGCGGCCACGCGGCGAAACGCCGCCAACGCCGCGCGGGCGGCGGGGTCGAGGTCGTCGCTCGCCCCGTCCACGTTCGCCGCATCGAGGATCGCCCCCGCCGCGAGCAAGTCTTCGGCCGACACGCGGCCGTCGGTGCCGGCGCAGACGAGGTGCACATGATCGTCATGCCGCGCGAGCCGCCGCACTGCGTCGGCCACGGCAGCGCGGTTGACGATCGCCCCGATGAGGATCTCCCTCGCTCCCTGCGATGCCGCGAGCGCCGCCGTGCCGTTCGTGGTGGTGATCACGATCGTCCGCCCGGCCACGCGGTCGGCCGCATACTCGCGCGGCGAGTTGCCAAGATCAAACCCCTCGATTCGCACGCCGCCGCGCTCTCCGCCGCGCAGGGCTGGTGGAACGAGCCGCGAGGCCACGTGCTCCGCCTCGGCGATCTCGGCGGCCGGAACCACCCGATCCGCCCCATGTGCCAGGGCCGTCACGATCGTCGTGGACGCCCGCAGAACGTCGATCACGACGGCAATCCCTCCCGCGCAGCAGCCAGAGGGCAGCAGCTGATAGAGGTTGTGACAGTGCCAGTGGATCATGAGTGGCCGAGGAAGCCTCGCGGCCGGTTCGCCGCGGCGGTCGAAGCGTCCCCCGCGTGCGGCTCCGCGCAGCGATTGTATCCTAACCCGGAGGGCGCAGCACGGTGATCGTCTCGAGATCCAACGTCGCCAGACCTCGTGATACACTTGCCAACTCGTGGGCGGCAAAGACCCGTGGCGATGAAAACCGATGCGGCTGACTGTCGAACAACGCGAGCGAATCGTGCGAACCGTCCGCGACCAGATCGGCCGCGACTCGACTGTGTTGTTGTATGGTTCACGGACCAGAGCTGACAGTCGCGGCGGAGATGTTGACCTGCTGATCCGCTCATCGCGAGCGATCGACGCGACCGAACAGGCGCGGCTTCACGGCAGGCTCGAGCAGGAGCTGTCGCTGCCCGTAGACGTGTCGTTCATCGATCCGTCCCGCGGCATGAACCGCTTTCAGCGGCTGGTTGCGGCAGAGGCCGTCCCGCTGGACGTCTCTCCATGAATCCCATCCTGGAAGAAAGTCGCCGGTATCTCGCCGACCTGATCGAGGCGTGCCAGCGATGCGCATGGCATCTCGAAGCGACGACGGCCCGGGTGGAGTGGCCTGTGACGGCTGAGTCGCTCGAGCGTCGCCAAATGGATCTCGCACTTTTCGAGCCGCTTGCAGCCATCAACGAGCGGTTTGCCAAGCTCCAAGATCTTCTCAGCACCGCGATGCGGCACTACTGCGAACTGAGTGGCGAACGTTCCGACACCTTCCTACGGGTGCTCGCGGCGTGTGAGAAAGCCGGCATCGTTCCCTCCGCCGAGGCCTGGCAGACATGCCGCAGCCTGCGCAACCGCGCGGCCCACGACTATGGAACCGACTTCGAAGTCACGGCCTCCCACTTCAACGCCCTGGGCGCGCAAGTTCCGCTGCTGAAACAGGTGACGTTGGCCCTGACGGATCAGGCGAAGCAAACGCTTGGGATCGACCCGCCCGACCCGCGATTCTCCGCTGCACTGCGGGGACCAGGGCATCCCTGAATGGTCGTCGCACCCGCGGCCGGCGTTCGTGTTGGAGCCAGCCTCCATCCCTGCGCGGCTGACAACTCGGCTGATAACACGTTGGGGGCAGCGTCAGAACAGACGGCCATGTGTGCCCTGTTCAACGACCTGACCGTCGGCCCGCTCGCCGCTCCGCAGTGACCGGCTACCGCCCCGGCCGCCTGGCAGGCAATGCCGGCCCCCTTCGCGGTGCGATGGTCGGCTGCAGCATGAGCGTCTACCATGCAATCGCAAGAGCCTTTACCTTTGGATTGCCGTCACCGCATGCCAGCCCCAGCCGCCACGCTCCCCGCCCCGACTGCGTCCGTCGATAAGAGCGGGGCGAAGGTGCGTGGCATGTTTGCGGAGATCGCGCCGCGATACGACCTCGTGAATCGTCTGCTCTCCGGGGGCATCGATGTGTGGTGGCGGCACGTGACCGTGTCGAGGGCCTCGCCGCCGGCCACCGGGGCGATGCTCGATTGCTGCACCGGCACCGGTGATCTCGCCCTCGCCTACGCGGCGAAGGCCAAGCCTGGCGTGCGGATCGTGGCCAGCGACTTCTGTCGCCCGATGCTCGACCGCGGCGCCGAGAAGGCCGCGCGATCGCATCCATCGATCGCATGGATCGAGGCCGACGCGATGGCCCTGCCCTTCGCCGACCGAGAGTTCGACCTGGTCACGGTGGCATTCGGCCTGCGGAACATCGCCGACACATCGCGCGGCCTCGCCGAGATGGCCCGCGTGCTCGCGCCCGGCGGCCGCCTCGCGATCCTCGAGTTTTCGATTCCCGCGAACCCGGCCGTGCGGGCGTTCTACCTCTGGTATTTCCGCCGCGTGCTGCCCTTCATCGGCAATGCCGTGGCCCGCAACGCCTCCGACGCTTACACGTATCTGAACAAGAGCGTCGAGGAATTTCCCTCGGGGGAGAAGCTGGCAACGCTCGTGCACTCGGCGGGATTCGATCGCATCGAGCAGATTCCGCTCACGTTTGGCATCGCCACGCTCACGATCGCGACGCGGGCCGGGGGCTCGGCCGCATGACATCTGCCCTGCCGCTCGTCGTCGGCATCACCGGCGCCTCGGGCGCCCCGTATGCCATTCGCCTCGTCGAGGTGCTCCTCGCGGCCGGCCGCGAGATTCATCTCGCGATCAGCCCGTCGGGGCAGGCCGTGATCGAGCAGGAACTCGGCCGCCGGATCGACCTCGATGCCTTTCGCCTCGACACGCTGCTCGGCAAGGCGCCGCCGGCGTCGGGCACGCTTCACTACCATCACTACAAGAATCTGATGGCCCCGATCGCGAGCGGGTCGTTTCTCACCGCAGCGATGGTGATCTGCCCGTGCAGCGGCAGCACGCTTGGCGCGGTGGCCCACGCGATCGGCGAAAACCTGATCCACCGCGCGGCCGAGGTGCATCTCAAGGAACGGCGAAAACTGGTGGTCGTGCCCCGCGAGACGCCGCTCTCGCTGCCGCAGCTCAAAAACATGCAGGCGATCCACGAGGCGGGCGCCGTCGTCCTGCCCGCCTCGCCCGGCTTCTACCACGGAGCCGAGTCGGTGGCCGACCTCGTTGATTTCGTCGTGGCGCGAATCTGCGACCAGCTCGGTGTCGCGAACTCGCTCATGACACGCTGGGGGGCCCACGCATGACCGCCGCCTCGATCCGCACCTATCTCGAGCTCGTGCGGTTCAGCCACACGATCTTCGCCCTGCCGTTCGCGCTCATGGCGACGCTGATCGCGCTCAAGTTTCAGGCTGACGGCGGCCCGGCGATCCACTGGCCGCGGGCGCTCGCCGGCATTCTCCTGTGCATGGTCTCGGCCCGCACCGCGGCGATGGCGTTCAACCGGTTCGTGGACCGCACGATTGATGCCGCGAATCCGCGCACCGCCGGCCGCCACCTGCCGCGGGGCGCGGTCGGCACGGGCGAGGTGCTCCTGCTCATCGCCGGCTCGTCGGCGGCGTTCATCGCCTCCACCCTCCTTTTTCTGCCCAACTGGCTGCCGCTCGTGCTCTCGGCGCCGGTGCTTGCCTGGCTGCTCGGCTACAGCTTCGCCAAACGATTCACGATGCTCGCGCACGCATGGCTCGGAGCGGCGCTCGGCCTTGCCCCGATGGCCGCCTGGATCGCGATCCGCGGCGGCACCCTCATCGACGATCCCGCCGACATCCTCCCAGCCGCGATCCTGGGAATTGCCGTCATGCTCTGGGTCGCGGGCTTCGACATCATCTATGCCTGCCAGGATGCCCAGTTCGACGCCGGCCACGGCCTCCAGAGCATCCCGGCCCGGCTCGGCGTGCCGCGGGCGCTCGATCTCGCCAAGTGGCTGCACGCCTCTACGGTGCTCGTGCTCGCCACGCTGCCGCTCACCGTGCCGGAACTCGGCCTGATCTATTGGATCGCCCTTGCCGCGATCGTGATCTTGCTGGCCTGGGAACACTCGCTCGTGCGGCCCGACGATCTCTCGCGTGTCAACGACGCTTTCTTTACGGCCAACGCCGTGATCGGCGTCGTGCTGCTGGCCGCGATCGCAGCCGACCTGTGGTGGTGACTCCCCGGCTGTCGCTTTTTCCGCCGCAAAAGAGGCTTTTTTCGGGAGCCGTTGCGAAAATCGACCCGCTGCGGTTCTGGTAGTAGCGAAACTGCCGCCCACCACAGCCCCGCCGAGGCCCCCCATGATTCGTGCCGTGACACCGTCGCTCGACCTGATCCGCGAGAAGGTTGAGGTCGGGGAGCGGCTCGATGCGGCCGAGGCCGAGTCGCTGTGGGACGAAAGGATCGACCTCCATGAACTCGGCGAACTCGCGAACCTCGTCCGCGAGCGGAAAAACGGCAACGTCGGCTACTACAACATCAACACGCACCTGAACCCCACGAACGTGTGCGTCTATCGCTGCACGTTTTGCGCGTTCCGGGCCGACCTGCGCGACAAGCGCGGCTACGTGATGAGCGACGAGCAAATTTTGGCCCGTGGCCGGGAGGCGGTCGATTCAGGCTCCACGGAGATGCACATCGTCGGCGGCCTTCACCACCAGAAGGATTACGACTGGTATCTGAATGTCATCCGCTTGCTTCACGACGCCTACCCCACGCTCCACCTCAAGGCCTGGACGCCGGTCGAGATCAACTGGTTTTGCCA
>JAIXPT010000378.1 GCA_027486095.1 Planctomycetaceae bacterium
AGGCAGGTGCTCAAGCGGGTGTTTCCGGCGCTCTTCAACGACTACGACGTGCTGCCCAACGACGACTATCCCGCCGCCCTGCTCGACGTGCTGCAGTACATCGCGCCGGAATCGGCCGTTCAGCCCACGGCAGTGCTCTTGAGCCCCGGCATGTACAACTCGGCCTACTTCGAGCACAGTTTCCTGGCCCAACGCATGGGCATCGAGCTCGTGGAGGGCCGCGATCTGCTCGTGGACGGCAATCGCGTGTTCATGCGGACCACGCGGGGCCGGCAGCGCGTGGACGTGATCTATCGCCGCATCGACGACGACTTTCTCGATCCGCTCACCTTCCGCCCCGACAGCGCGCTCGGCGTGCCCGGGCTCGTGAACGCCTATCGCTCGGGCGCCGTCGCCCTCGCCAACAGCATCGGCACGGGCATCGCCGACGACAAGGGCGTGTATCCCTTCGTGCCCGACATGATTCGCTACTATCTCAAGCAGGAGCCGCTGCTCAACAACGTCGAGACCTTCCGGCCCGAGATCCCCGCCCACCGCAGCCACGTGCTCGCGAATCTCGAGAAGCTCGTCGTGAAGCGGGTCAACGAATCGGGCGGCTACGGCATGCTCGTGGGCCCCGCCTCCACCAAGGAGCAGCGGGAGGAGTTTCACCGGGCCATTCAGGCCAATCCGCGCGATTTCATCGCGCAGCCCACGATCCAGCTTTCCACGCACCCCACGTTCGTCGAGGGGCGGCTCGAGGGGCGGCATGTCGATCTGCGGCCGTTCATTCTCTGCGGCGAGCGGGTCACCGTCACGCCCGGCGGCCTCACGCGGGTGGCCCTGCCGAAGGGCAGCCTCGTGGTGAACAGCTCCCAGGGGGGTGGCAGCAAAGACACCTGGGTGCTGGCGGAGGAGCGGGCATGAGCCGCCGGGGTGACACATGCTGAGCCGGGTCGCCGACGCGCTTTTTTGGATGAGCCGCTACCTCGAGCGGGCCGACCATCTCGCCCGTTCGGTCGACGTGACATTTCACCTCGACCTCGACCTGCACGGCGTGCTCGCCAACCCCGTCGAGCTCGAGTGGAACGCCCTCCTGAGCCTGCTGCGGCAGCCGCCGCCCCCGGTGGCCGACGGCGCCGACCCCGTCGTCGCGGTGCAGCGGTGGCTGCTGCTTGATTCGGCCAATTCCGCCAGCGTGATGACGTGCGTAAACCGATCCCGCAACAACGCCCGCAGCATCCGCGGCTCGATCAGCCCGTCGATGTGGCGGGAGCTCAACAAGCTCCACTGGCGGCTCTCTGATCCGCAGCTGCAGGGCCGCGTGGTGGAATCACCCCACGACTTTTGCCAGGAGGCCCAGCTCGGCGTGCTCCTGTTTCATGGCGTCTGCGAGGCCACGCTCACGCACGACGAGGGCTGGCACTTCATCCAGCTCGGCCGTTACCTCGAACGGGCCGACAAGATCCTCCGCGTGCTCGATTCGAAATTTTCCCTGCTCGAACGGGGCAACGGTGCCGATCTGCCGATCCGGGCCCTGCAGTGGGGGGCGGTGCTCAAGAACTGCGCGGCCTACGAAGCCTATCAACGTCTCTACATCAGCCGCGTGGAGCCGGAGCGGGTGGTCGAGTTTCTGCTCGTGAACCCCGATTTTCCCCACTCGGTGCGGTTTTGCCTGACGCGGATCATGGAGTCGCTGACGGCGATCAGCGGCCGGCTCCCCGGGCGCTCGGACGACGAGGTGGTGCGGACCGTTGGCCGGCTGCTCAACGACCTCGTCTATCTGGATGGCCGCGCGCTCGACGGCGAACGCCTGCACGCCTTCCTCGGCGACGCGCTCGCCCGCACCGCACGGATCGGCCACCACCTCCACGAGCAATACGCCCTGCAATGATCCCGGAATCCCCGCGATGATCTTGGAAATCCAGCACGAAACGACGATGGAATACTCGCAGCCGGTGAGCGAGTGGCAGTGCGAATTGCGCATGGAGCCGATGAGCGACCGCGGCCAGCGCTGTCATTCGTTTCAGATCACGATCGGGCAGCCGGTGGCGATCGCCAAATACCTCGACGGCTTCGGCAACCGCGTGCATCATTTCAACCTCTTGAAGCCCCCCACGCGGCTGCGCGTGCTGGCGGCCAGCGTGGTCGAGACCGAAGATGCGGCCGTGGGGCCGATCGCGAGCCAGGCGGAGTTTCCCGAGGGGCTGCCGGCCGACGCCTGGCAGCTCCCGCTCGAGGCGCTCGATTACCTGCCGCTGCGGGGGCCGGTCGAGCCCACGCCGTTGCTCGAGCCGCATCTCCGGCAGCTGCAGCCGGCTCCGCGGGCCCGGGTCGGCATGTGGGTCTGCCAGGTGGCCGAGCACATCCGCAGCCGGTTCGAATATGCCCGCGACGTCACGAGCGCCACGTCGCCGATCGATCATCTGCTCTCCCGCGGCAAGGGCGTGTGCCAGGATTTCACCCACCTCATGATCGCGATCCTGCGATCGAACGGCGTGCCGGCGCGCTACGTGAGCGGCTACATCCACAGGCCCAACAAAGAGTCGCAGAGCCATGCGTGGTGCGAGGTGTGGCTGCCCGACATGGGCTGGGTGGGCTTCGACCCGACGAACGGCTGCCCTGTGAACCACGACTTCGTGAAGACGGCGGTGGGCCGTGATTTTTTCGACGTGCCTCCAAACAAGGGCGTCTATCGCGGCGCGGGCGACGAACGCATCGAGGTGCGCGTGGCCACCCGCACGCTCGACCGTCTGCCCTCGCTCTCGTGGCACGACCAGCTCGCCCCGCTCGACGTTCCGGTACACTCCGTCCTCCGCACCGCGCCGTCCTACGACGACATCGACATCCAGCAGCAATAGCGGTGGGTGCCCGAGGAGAGGAGACGATGAGACGGATCGATCTGTCGGGCCACGGCATCACCGTGGCCGACGTGCGACGCAACCTCTCGCCCGCCGAGCTCTACGCCGAGGCGATCCGCCTCGAGCCCGATTGTGCCATCGCCGATTCCGGGGCCCTGATCGCTTATTCGGGCGCCAAGACGGGCCGGTCGCCCAAAGACAAGCGGATCGTGCGGCATCCGGCGAGCGAACGCGACGTGTGGTGGGGCCCGGTGAACGTGCCGATCGACGACGACACGTTTCAGATCAATGTGGAGCGGGCCAAAGACTATCTCAACACCCGTGGCATCCTCTACTGCGTCGATGCCTACGCCGGCTGGGATCCGGCCCACCGGCTGAAAGTCCGCGTGATCTGCTCGCGGCCCTATCACGCCCTCTTCATGCACACGATGCTGATTCGGCCCCCACGCGCAGAGCTCGCTGAGTTCGGCGAGCCCGACGCCGTGATCTACAACGCCGGGCGATTCCCGGCCAATCGCCACACGCTCGGGATGACGTCGCAGACGAGCATCGACCTCTCGCTCGAAACCAAGTCGCTCGTGATCCTGGGCACGGAGTACGCCGGCGAAATGAAAAAGGGCGTGTTCACGATGCTCAATTATTTCGCCCCCAAGCGCGGGATCCTCTCGATGCACTGCTCGGCCACGGCCGATCGGGCGAGCGGGGCCTCGTCGCTACTCTTCGGCCTCTCCGGCACGGGTAAGACGACGCTCTCCGCCGACCCGAAGCGGCTGCTCATCGGCGACGACGAACACTGCTGGAGCGACTCTGGCATCTTCAACATCGAGGGGGGCTGCTATGCGAAGGCGGTCGATCTCGCCCCCGAAACCGAGCCCGACATCTTCCAGGCCCTGCGATTCGGCGCCGTGCTCGAAAACGTGGTCTACGACCAGGACAGCCACCACGTCGATTTCCACGACACGAGCATCACGCAGAACACCCGCGGGGCGTATCCGATCGAGTTCATCCGCAACGCGAAGATTCCCTGCGTGGCTGGGCACCCCACGAACGTGATCTTCCTCACCTGCGACGCCTTCGGCGTGTTGCCGCCGGTGAGCCGGCTCACGCCCGCGCAGGCGATGTATCACTTCATCAGCGGCTACACTGCCAAGGTGGCGGGCACCGAAATGGGGGTCACCGAGCCGCAGGCCACGTTCTCCCCCTGCTTCGGCGGCCCCTTCCTCGTCTGGCACCCGATGAAATACGCCGGCCTCCTCGCCGAAAAGATCCGGCGGCACGAGGCCGACGTGTGGCTCGTGAATACGGGCTGGAGCGGCGGCGCCTTTGGAATCGGCACGCGGATGAAACTCGGCCTCACGCGGGCGATCATCGACGCCATCCATTCGGGCGCCCTCCGCTCGGCCCCCACGGCCCCCGATCCGGTGTTCGGCCTGCACACCCTCACGGCCTGCCCCGACGTGCCGTCGAGCATGCTCGTGCCGCGCGAAGCCTGGGCCGACAAGGCGGCCTACGATGCCACCGCCCGCAAACTCGCCGGCCTGTTCGCCGCCAACTTCGTGCAGTACTCGGGCCAGGTCACGCCCGACGTCGCCGCCGCCGGGCCCGCCACGTAGGACAGGCTTCAGCCTGTCCCTTCTCAAAGCGCGCCGGCTCGGGGTCGCCCCTACCATCTCGCCGGACGCTCGCTGCGCCCATCCTGGGCTTCACTCGCTCGGATTTGCCTGCGCTCCGGCATCCTGCCTGCGCTGGTCAAATACGCCGTCTCAATGGTAGGGGACAACCCCGATCCTCCCCTTTCCGGTTGAGGAGGCTTCGGGCTCCCCGTGTCCCGGAGACGGCGTAGCTGACCAGCGCAGCCATGGATGGCGCAGCGCAGGCAGGTCCGAGTGAGCCGGAGCCTGGAGGGCGGAGGCGAACGTCCGGC
>JAIXPT010000330.1 GCA_027486095.1 Planctomycetaceae bacterium
CCCGCCCGTGGCCCACCGACCGACTGGGGAGAGCTCGTGCAGGTCCACGACGAATGCGACGTGACTCAGACGTCGCCCGACGAACTGCCCGTGATCGACATTCGCAGCCTCTGACGGGATCCCATGTCACGGCGCGGACGGCCCGTGAGAAGGGCGGTTTCAAGGCCGGTCTGCGCCGACGAGACAAATCCGGCCTTGAGCGTGGATAGGAAGCTCTTCGGCACCTCCACGATCGGGTCGCATCCAGCCCGATCAGCTCCGGCGGCTGCTCCTCATGATCCGCACCGCTCGGCCGTCGCTTGCCGAAGTGCCATTGGCCGACCTATCCTTAAGACCGGTGCGGAAGTGCCATTGACCGGGCTATCATTTTTTTGGTGGTCGCGGTACCGGCCAGCGACGATCTCGCCTGAGAAATACCATGCAGCTGCTCACGTCGAAGAAACTCAAGACCTACCTCTCGCTCTCCGTCGGTGCCACGGCGGCCGGAGCCGGTGGCCTGGCGGAAGCCGAAGTCCTCGTCTGGAATGGCAGTCCGCTCACGGTGAACCTCTTTGACACCGACCGCAGCATCAAGTGGTCCGTGACCACCATGACCGCTTCGATCGTGCCCCAGCGGTACAACGAGATTCCGAGCGACTTCTTCATGTTCTACAGCGGGGCAAACTACGTCTATATGAACACCGCTACAGCGAACGGCAAGATTGTGACGAATAACGTCAAGGCCTTCGCAAGGCTGAACGCTGGAGACACCGTTGGGCCGTCATCGAACTGGGGAACCCCCCAGTGGGCATACCTCAACACTACAGGCTGGACGTCTTCGGCTTCGTATCCCTGGTCGACTGGAGCGGACAACACCGAGGGGTTCATCGGATTCTTCTACGCGCAGGGCGTCGATCGCAACTACGGCTGGGCACAGTTCACCTATGACAACGGCCCGAGCCAGTCGCTCACGTTGACGAGTTTCGCCTATGAAACGACCCCCAACACCGCGATCACGATTCAGCCCGTGCCGGAGCCCACCACGCTTGGCCTGATGGTTTCCGGAGCGGCAGGCATCGCTGCCCTGCGCCGCCGGAGAAAGAAACTGTCGGCCTGACTCTCGCGTGAACATGCCCCGTCGCCTGCTACTCGTCGGCTGGGACTCGGCCGACTGGCAGATCATCCGGCCGCTTCTCGATGCCGGCAAACTGCCCACCGTGCAATGGCTGGTCGAGGGAGGTTGCAGCGGCAACCTGACGACGGTCGAGCCGCAGCTCTCTCCGATGCTGTGGACGACGATCGCCACGGGCAAAATGGCCTACGATCACGGGGTGGCGGGATTCACAGAGGTGGATCCCGCGAGCGGCCGCGTCGTGCCCGTGTCCTGGGCCACGCGGCGGTGCAAGACGGTGTGGGAGATGCTCGGCGAACGGGATTATCGCAGCCATGTCGTCGGCTGGTTCGCCACCCAAGGGGAGCAGGATCTCGCCGGCTGCATGGTGTCGGACGGGTATTGCCATCTTCCCCGCGTCCGGCCGGACCAGGATCCCGCCGACTGGCCACCTCCCCCCGCCGGCACCTACTGGCCGCCTGAGCTGGCAGGGGAACTCGACGCCCTGCGGGTGAGCCCGTACGAGGTCGATCCCGAAGCGATCGTGCGGCTGTTCGTGCCCGAGGCACCGGCGATCGATCAGACGAACGATCGCCGGCTCTGGCAACTCGTCCGGCTGTTGGCGGAGGCGTTTTCAGTTCATGCCGCGGCGACGCATCTGATGGAGCGAGACCCTGACTGGAACTTCGCCGCGATCTACGAGCGGGCGGTGGACGAGGTCAGCCATCTCTTCATGCCCTACCATCCGCCGCAGATGGAAGGCGTCTCCGACGACGACTTCCGGCTCTACCGCGGCGTGGTGGAGGGCATCTACCGTCTGCACGACCTCTTTCTGCAGCGGCTCGTGGAGCTGGCCGGGCCCGACGCCATGGTGATGCTCGTCTCGGACCACGGCTTCCGGAGCGACCACCGGCGGCCGCAGTTCGTGCCGAATGTGCCGGCGGGGATCACGGTCTGGCACCGACCGCAGGGCGTGTTTGCCATCCGGGGCCCGGGCATCAGGGCGGGCGAGCTAGTCCATGGCGCACGGCTCCCCGACGTCACGCCGACGATTCTCCACGCCTTCGGGTTGCCGGTCGGCGGAGACATGGAAGGGCGGGTGCTCGAGGAGGTGTTCGTGCGGCGCGTGCCCGTCGCCCGCGTGCCGACCTGGGAGCCGCCCGGTGGCATTCACCGGCCGCGTCTTCCGGTTGACAAGGCCGACGAACAGTCGCTTCTCGAGCATTTCGCGACACTGGGCTACGTCGAGCTGCCGAACACCGACCCGGCCCGGGCCGCAGATGACACGCGGCGGGAGAACGACTGGAACCTGGCGCGAGCGTATTTGGACCGCGGCCGGTTTCTCGACGCCTTGCCGCTCTTGGAGCGGTGCAGCCATGAGCGGCCGGGCCGCACCGACTTCGCGCAGATCCTGGCAGCCTGCCAGCAGGCGCTCGGGCTCCTCGAGGAGGCGGAGGCGTCGGCCGAACGGGCGTTGGCGGCGCTCGGTCCGAGCGATCAGGCACGACTGTTACGGGCATCCGTCGCGGCCCAGCGGGGAGACCATCGCAAGGCGATCGAGATCATCGACTCGCTCACCGCCAGCCTGCCGAACGATCCCGAACTCTGGCTGATGATGGCGCAGTCGGCCGTCGCGGTGCGTCGCTGGGAGACCGCGGAGGCCGCCGCACGCCAGGCGCTCGCCATCGACCCGCACGACCCGCGGCCCTACCTCGCGCTCGCTCGCCAGCAGCTGTTTCAGGGCAATCCCGAGGCGGCCGCCGAGGCAGCGCTCGAATCGATCGGGCTCAACTTCGGCAATCCCCATGCTCACTATCTGCTCGGCGCGGCTCTGGCGCAGGCAGGCCGTGGCGAAGAAGCGACGGTTCCCCTGCAGAACTGCCTGGCGATCGAGCCGCGGTTCCTGCGGGCACTGCGGCTGCTGTCTCGGATCCATCGCCGGCTCGGCAGGCATTCCGAGGCCACGCTCTGTGAGGAACGCTACGCAGCCGTCCTCACCGTGGCCCGGCGGGCAGGCACTGCCCAGTCCCAAGCCGCAATCAGGGCAGCCTCGGCCGCGCGGCGGCTGTCGTTCGGTGACCCGCTGCTGCCCGGCCAGCCGGAGCATGCCGGCACGGTTGCCACGGCCGAGGTGGAACCGCCGTCCGCCCAGGAGTTTGTGATCGTCTCCGGGCTGCCACGCTCGGGCACGTCGCTGATGATGCAAATCCTGCAGGCGGGTGGCATCGCGCTCGAGACCGACGGTAAACGGGCCGCCGATGACGACAACCCGGAAGGCTATCAGGAATGGGAGGCGATCAAGCGACTGCCGGTTGAACCAGACGTGATCGAGCAGGCGGCCGGAAAAGCCGTCAAGGTCGTCGCCCCGCTTCTCCCAAAGCTTTCTGCCCGCCACCGCTACAAGGTCATCTTCATGACGCGGCCGATCGAGGAGATCGTGCGTTCGCAACTCACCATGCTGAGCCGCCAAGGGAAGCCTCCGCCGGCAGCCCCGGAACACGTCGCGCGGATGCAGGAGGAGCACCGCGACTGTGTCCTCGCCTTCGCCCGATCGTGCCCGCAGATCGACCTGCTCGAGGTTTCCTACCCCGACCTCGTCACTGATCCGGGGCCGGTGATCGACAGCCTGACTGCGTTCCTACCGAAGCTCTTCATGCCCGGTCCTGCCGTGGCGGCCTGCATCAAGCCAGCGCTGCGACGACACTGGAGCAACCACGGCCACGAAGCCCACTTCCAGGCAGACCGGATGGATGAAGATAGCCCGCCAATGGCAAGTCCGTGACCATTTCGAGGTCGTCGAGCGATTGACCGGTGCCGGACGCGAGGCATCAGCGAAGTCACTGTTGGGGGCGGTGCTGTCCGGTGCCGATTCCGCCGGCCGGTCAGCGGCGGCCGCGCCGGTCTGTGGTGGCGGTGATCCGGACTGGGCGAAGCGGTATGTCGGCCTGCCCGTCTGGGCCTTCCACGGCGACGGCGTTCCCAGCGTTCTTGAAGTCGTAGCCCGCGTAAAAATCGCTTCGCGGATTGAGCGCACCGCCGAAACCGAACTCGTAGACCGTGACCAGGCCCATGATGACCGCAACGTCTTTCAAGCGTCACCCGACGAACTGCCCGTGATCGACATCCACAGCGTATGAGCGGAAGTGCGAATGACCGGGCTATCCCTCGGCTGCGGACGTGCCATGGACCGGGCTATGCTTTGAACTATTGTTATCGGCGATAAACCACTTGATGATTCACGTGTCAATGCGTGAGGCTTTTTCATGAAAGCAATCACTATCCATGGCCTAGAGGATCCTGTTTGGGCCCTCCTGAAAGAGCGGGCCAAAGAGCAGGGAGCCAGCGTCAACGCCTCGGTCAAGGGCATTCTCGAGCAGGCGCTCGGCGTCAAGCGGATTCGTCAGCAGCTCCGCTTGCGCCGGCTCGCGGCCCGCCCACCGAGTGGGGCGAGCTCGTGCAGATCCATGACGATCGCGAAGCGGTTCAGGTGTCGCCCGACGAGTTGCCCGTGATCGATATTCACAGCCTCTGAGCGGCGTCGGACACGAGGCGTCGAAGCCCCGGGAACGGCCGACTGGGACACGGGCTGCGCAGACGCCAGAAAAACGCCACCGAAGCGGGTGCGGGGCGTTTCGAGAAACCCGCTCCGGACGCCCGGGCCGCTCCTCCCGAGGCTCACGAGTCGCTCATCAGCCGGAAGACCGGTGCGGAGGTGCCATTGACCGGGCTATCCTTAGTAACGAATCCCTCGTCAGTTGCCTGCCAGATCATGGCCGCGGGTAGCGACCGACCTCGACGTCGTTTTTTTGCGGCCTGCCCGGCGTGCTGCGGCCATCCGTGATCAGCCGCTCGAGCAGCTGCTGCATGGCGATGGCACAGACAGCTGCGCATCTCGTGGACCGCGTCATTCCCGCGGTGCCCGTACGGCAGTGGGTGATCTCCGTGCCGAAGCGATTGCGCTGCTTCCTCGCTGGCCGCCCAAGCGCGGTCGCAGCCCTCACGAGGATCTTCATCGAAGAGATCGAACGACTGCTTTGTACTGCGGCGGGCTTGACCCGTGCCGGCGACAGGCCGAGCGTAGCTCGCCCGCGACTCGGCGCCGTCTCCTTTCTGCACCGCTTCGG
>JAIXPT010000005.1 GCA_027486095.1 Planctomycetaceae bacterium
CGATCGCCCGCCCCCCGACGCAGCAAAAGGATTCGGCCGATGCGGCCTCGTGACGAAATCGACGCGCCGCCGGTTCATGCCTCGCCGAGCCTGCTCGGCCGCGGGCTCGTGGCCTGGACGCAGCTCTGCCTGAAGGCGACGTCGCTCGTGGTGTTGGTGGCCGTCGTCTCGGCGATCGCCGCAGGGGCCTACACGGCGCGATCGCTCGGCTACAAGGTGAGCCGCACCGACCTGCTCGATCCGGATAGCGACTACAACAAGCTGTGGATCGACTACATCGCCGAATTTGGCGAAGACGACGACGCCGTCGTGGTCGTCGAGGGGCCCTCGCGTGCCGAAGTCGTCAAGGTGCTCGAGGAGGTGTCGGCCGAGGTCGCCCGTGACGGCACGCTGTTTCGTTCGGTGCTCCACGAGGTCGATCTCTCGAAGATCCGCGCCAAGGGGCTGCACTACCTCGCGCCGGCGGATCTCGCCGAAATCGACCGCTTCATCGAGCGCAGCCAGCCGATCCTCGACGGGGGTTGGGCCCAGCTGCGGGTGACGTCGATGGTGGGAGGGCTCGCCGGCCAGATGGTGGCCGGTGCGCCGCCGAGCGTGCCGCAGGATCGTGAGGATCCCACGGCGGCCCTCGAACGCTACACCGAGAGCCTCGTCGCCGGGCTCGAGGCGGTGGCCCGCCCGGGGCAGTCGGGCGAGTATGTGTCGCCGTGGCCTGGCATGCCCGATTCGCTCTCGACGCTGCGCGATCTCTCCAGCGAGCACCTGCTCGCGAAAGATGGGCGGCTGGGGTTCGTGCTCTTGCGGCTGGCCAAGGCGGCGGGCGGCTTCGCCGGTGCGTCGGCCGCCACCGACGAGCTGCGCCGCGTGATCAAAGCCGTGGGCGACCGGCATCCCGATGTCACGATCGGGCTCACGGGGCTGCCCGTGATGGAAGACGACGAGATGCGGGCCAGCCAGCAGTCGATGGTGTGGGCGAGCGGCCTGTCGCTCGCGGCGGTGGCGCTCGTGATCATCGCCGGATTCGGTGGCGTGCGGCACGCGCTGATGGCCAACGGCGTGCTCGTGATCGGCATGGCCTGGGCCTTCGCCTGGGCGACGGCGAGCGTGGGCCATTTGAACATCCTCAGCGTCACCTTCACCGTGACCATGATCGGCGTCGGCATCGACTACGGCACCTACTATATCGGCCGCTATCTCGAGGCCCGCCGGCGCGGGCTCGACTGCGAGGCCGCGCTCCTGGAGACGAGCGCGGCGGTCGGGCCCGGCATCCTCACCGGCGCGATCACCACGGCCGTGGCCTTCTTCGCGGCGGCCCTCACGAGCTTCGTGGGCGTGGCGGAGCTCGGCCTGATCGCCGGCGGCGGCATCCTGCTCTGCTGCCTGGCCGAATTGCTCGTGCTGCCGGCCGTCGTGGCGCTCATCGATCGCGGCCCCCTCGGCCACCGGATCCCCGTGCCGGTGCCGGTGCATACCTGGCTCGCCCCCATCTTCCGCTATCCGCGCTTCGTGGCCTTGGCCGCCATGGCCGGCACGATGGCCGTGGCCTCGGGGCTCCACGATCTCGGCTACGACCACAACCTGCTCAACATGCAGCCCGACGGCCTCGAGAGCGTGGAGATCGAGAAGAAGCTGCTCGCCGAATGTGATCAGAGCGTGTGGTATGCGCTCTCGATCGCCGACACCCGTGAGGAGCTCATTGCCAGAAAGGAAAAGCTCACGGCGCTCGAGAGCGTGGAGCGGGTCGATGAGATCGCGTCGCTTCTGCCGGTGGACGAAGACTTGAAGCGGCCGCTCATCGAACGGATCCAGACGCGGCTGGCCACGCTGCCCGAGCGGCCGCCAGAGATTCCTCTCGACCGGATCGATGCCCTGGGCGAGACGCTGGCCTGGGCGCAGACCGAGGCCTCGAAGCGGCCAGGCGCCTTGCGCAGCGCCTGGCATCTCGAGCGGGCCCGCGACGCCTTGCGCCGGCTCGGCCCCGCCGACTGCACGCGTGCCCTGGCCACGTTCCAGCAGCGATCGGCGGGCGAGCTCTTGAGCCGCCTCCATGCGCTGTCGGCCGTCGCCGATCCCGAGCCGCCGTCGCTCGACGACCTGCCGCCGAGCCTCGTGGACCGGTTCGTGGGCCAGAGCGGCAAACACCTCCTCAAGATCTACGGCCGGGGCGACATCTGGAATTTCGCGGCTCTCGAGACATTCGTGAAAGACGTGCGCAGCATCGATCCCCGGGCCACGGGCAACCCCCTGCAGGCCTATGAGGCCTCGCTCGAAATGAAGCGCAGCTACGAGCAGGCGGCGCTCTACGCGCTCGTCGTGATCCTCGCGGTGCTCTGGCTCGATTTCCGGAGCATCACCTACTCGTGTCTCGCCGCGCTGCCGTTGGCCCTCGGCATGGGGCAGACGCTCGGCCTGATGGGGCTCGTCGGCATCGATCTCAACCCGGCAAACCTCATCGGCATCCCGCTCATCCTCGGCATCGCGGTGGACTATGGCGTGCACATCGTGCACGACTTCCTGGAGCGGCCGGGCCCCTATTCGATCAGCGCCTCGACGGCCAACTCGGTGCTCGTGGACGCCCTGACGACGATCCTCGGCTTCGGCGCGCTGATGGTGGCGAGCCATCGCGGGCTCGAGAGCCTCGGCCGGGTACTCACGCTCGGCGTGACGACCTGCACGGTGACGTCGCTCGTGTTCCTGCCGGCGGTGCTCGCGATGCTGCGGCCGAAGCACGCGGCTGCCGACGCGTAGCGGGCGCACACCCGGAAAACGCCCTTGCTTCGGCCCGCTCGGGCGCGGTACTTCCCCCGTTCCCCCACCCCTGCGGAGCCACTATGCGCATCATTCTCGCCGCGATCGCCCTCGCGCTGTCGCTCGCCACGAGCGTCATGGCCCAGCCACCGCAGCGGGTCGTGAACATCGCCATGGAAGATCAATTCAAGGCCCGCCATGAAACCGGCACGATGCGGGGCGACGTGGTGGTGCTCGTCTACGCCGAGCGCAAAGGGGGCGAGGCTTCCCAGGAGCTTGGCCGCCGGCTTCACGTCCACTTCCATCCCACCGCCGCGACGGCATCGGCGCCGGAATGGAGCCGGCAGCCCGTCATCGGCCTCGCCGGCTGGCCGGCCGGCATACGCGTGCCCGACGTCCGAGTGATCGCCGTCGCGAGCCTCCCGGAAATTCCCAAGGCGCTCCAGCCGGTGGCCCGCGCGCAGCTCCGCAAGGATTCGCCCTTCGTGCCGGTGTGGCTCGACTTCGAAGGCCGGCTCGAACATGCCTACGGCATCGTGCCGGGCACTCCGAACATCGTGCTCATCGGCCCGCAGGGCGACGTGCACGCCGTGCTCTCCGGCCACGTCGATGAGCTCAAGATGCGGGAGCTCGTGGCCACGATCGACCAGCTCCGCCTCCAAGCCCGCCCCGACCAACGCACCGCCGCCGTCCCCACGGGCCTCGCGCGGTAGCTTGTCCTGCTCTGTCATGAGGGGCGCCGGCTCGGGGTTACCCCGTACCGTCTCGCCGGACGTTCGCCTTCGCCCTCCAGGCTACGGCTCACTCGGTTTTTTCTGCGCTGCGCCATCCATGGCTTCGCTGGTCAAATACGCCGTCTCAACGGCAGGGGTAACCCCGAGCCTCCTCAAAGGGAAAGGGAGGCTTCGGGGGAGTCGGCGAACGCTTCCCGAAC
>JAIXPT010000425.1 GCA_027486095.1 Planctomycetaceae bacterium
GCCCGGTCACGCTCCGTTCCCACCGTGCGGAGCCCAGACAGCAGCGGGCCGAGCTTCCGCAGCTCCTTCACGCCCTGCACATCCTCTGCACGGATCGTGCGCTTCGTTCGCTCGAGCATGGGCCGCACCAGAGCGGCAAACATCCGATCGCGCACGTTGCCTGGCTTGACATTTTGCTAGGGCGCGAGGCGCACATGCCGTGCCGAACAGGATTGTCTGCTAGGCCGAGACCGTTTTCACGGCGTTGGCGAAGATGGCCAGGCCCACGCCGGCGGCGGCAGCGTCGAGGCGGCCGCTCCAGGCCGGATGCTGCGTGGCGTCGATGAACCGCTCGGGGTGCGGCATGAGCCCGAAGATGCGGCCAGTGGTGTCGCAGGCCCCGGCCACGTCGGCCTCGGCGCCGTTGGGGTTGGTCGCGCCTCGGGCGGGATCGGCGGCGTAGCGCAGCACGAGCTGACCGGCCGCGTCGAACGCGGCGAGGTCGGCGGGCGACGCAGCCACGAACCTGCCCTCGCCGTGGGCGACCGGCAGGTCGAAGGGGGCGTCGAGCCCCTGCAAAAACGGACAGCGGTGGCCGCGCACTTCGAGCCGCACCCACCGGTCGATGAATCGCCCGGAGTGGTTGTGGGCCAGGGCTGCGCGCGGCCGGCCCTCGGCATCGGCGAGCAACAGGCCCGTCTGCAGCAGCACCTGAAAGCCGTTGCAGATTCCGAGCACGAGCCCGCCGCGATCGCGGAAGTGGCGGAGCGCATCGCCGAGCCGGAGAGCGAGCTCGAGCGCGAAGATCCTGCCGCTGGCGATGTCGTCGCCATAGGAGAAGCCGCCCGGGATGCAGAGGATCTGAACGTCCTCGAGGAGGGCGGGCCTCTCGGCGAGCGCCCGCACGTGAACCCGCCGCGAGATCGCGCCGGCCCGCTCGAAGGCATGGGCTGTTTCGTGATCGCAGTTCGTGCCCGGGGCACGCAGCACGAGCGCTCGTGGAGAGAGCATCAGCGGCCGATCCTTTCTCCGCGCCAGGCGCGGGCGAGGCCGTCGAGCGGCAGGGCCGTGGTCGATCCGGCGGCGTGGATGGCAAGCTCGGGCTCCGCTCGCACCTCGCCGATCCAGGCCCACGGCACGCCTTCGAGCGCGGCCGCGAATCGATCGGCCTCCGCCGGCCTCACCGCGCAGAGAAATCGGCCCGGCGTCTCGGTGAAGGCCAGCGCGAGCGGCCGGGCGGCAGCGCCCTCGGGGATGTCGCTCGGCAAGTGATCGAGATGCACATGAGCGCCCATTGCGCCGGCCACGGCCATTTCGGCGATGCCCGCGAGCAGGCCGCCGTCGGAACAATCGTGGCAGCTCGCGAGCAGGCCGGCCCGGCCTGCCGCCGCGATCCCGCGAAACACGGCTCGACAGGCCGCCGCATCGACCTCGGGCACGCGGCCCCCGCTCACCCGGCCGGCCAGTTCGAGCTGGCTGCCGGCGAGGTCGCCGCGCGAGAGGCCCACGATCGCGAGGCGGTCGCCCGCCCGCTTGAAATCGGGAGTCAGGGCCCGCTTCACGTCGTCGAGCTGGCCGACCGCCGTCGCCAAGAGCGTGGGCGGGATCGAGAGCTCGTGGTGCTTCCCCGCGGCGTCCTGCCACGAGAACACGTTGTTGAGGCTGTCTTTGCCGCTCACGAACGGGGCGAGGAATTCGAGTGCGATGTCGTGGCAGGCCCTGCAGGCCTCGACGAGCGTGCCCAGTGATTCCGGCCGGCGCGTGTCGCCCCAGCAGAAGTTGTCGAGCAGCGCGATGCGATCGGGATCGGCGCCGGCGGCCACGACGTTGGCGATGGCTTCGACGATCGCGCCGGCCGCCATCTGATAGGGATCGCGCCTGCCCAGCCGGTGGCGGAGGCCGACGCCGAGCACGATGCCACGGTCGCGGCCGAGCACGCCGCGGATCACGGTGCCGTCGGCCGGGCCGGCGCCGGGGCCCACGAGTGGCTTCACCACACTGCACCCCTGCACCTCGTGGTCGTATTGCCGGATGATCCATTCCTTGCTCGCCACGTCGGGCAGGGCGAGCACTTCCGAGAGCGTCGCTCCGAGGTCGCCCGTCGCCGTGTTCCACCGCAGCGGCCCGACCGGCGGAGCCGTGAAGCGGGATGCCAGCCGCTGCTTGGGGCGGCCCTCGTGGAGGAAGTGGCAGTCGAGTTCGCCGGCCGAAACTCCCTGCCAGCGGAGCACCAGCCTGCCGCTGCCCGTGAAGGTGCCGATCGCCGTGGCCTCCACACCCTCGTCGGCCGCCACGCGGGCCAGCGCATCCCAATGCGCGGGATCGACTTTTTTTTTTAATGGTACGGCGGCCACCGAGATCTACACCTCGGTCGCGGAGAGGCCTTCGTATTTGAGCGGCACCCGGTCGAGATCCACCGTGGCGCCGAGCGTGGCCCCCATCTCGCCGACGGCGCTCGAGAGACCGCCCGCACCGCAATCGGTGATCGCGTGAAAGAGCTTCTGGCGCGAGGCTTCGAGCACGAAGTCCGTGAGCGTTTTTTCGTGGATCGCGTGGCCGATCTGCACCGCGCCACCCGACTGCGTTTCGCTCGCGCTCGACA
>JAIXPT010000360.1 GCA_027486095.1 Planctomycetaceae bacterium
GTTTGCGTTTGGTATAACCAAACGCTAACGTACTTTCATGGTGCGTGATCACTCCCCCATCCTCCGCGCGTGCTGGCAGCAACGCATCGAGGATGCCTGGCACGAGCGGCGGATCGTGTGGCTCTCCGGCCCACGGCGTCTGGGCAAAACCACGCTTGCTCGAACCCTGGGCGACGTCGAGTACTTCGACTGCGATCTCCCCAGCGTCCGCCGCGATGCCGACGACACCGAGGCGTTTCTGCGCAGGCATCGTGGCCAGCGAATCGTGCTCGACGAGATCCACCGCCTGGGCGACCCGTCGGGGCTTCTCAAGGTGGCCGCAGACCACTTCCCCGATGTGCATGTCTTGGCCACCGGTTCATCAACCCTCGGCGCGAGCGCCCGGTTTCGCGACACGCTTGCCGGCCGGAAGCGGACGGTGCAGCTTTCGCCGGTGCTGCTCCGTGAGCTGCCCGCATTCGGGGTGATCTCTCCGGAAAAACGGCTGCTCCACGGCGGGCTGCCGGAGCATCTCTGGGCCGAACGAGTGCCGGCGGCTGATTTCGGGGAGTGGACCGAGGCCTTCTGGGCCCGCGACGTTCTCGAACTGTTTGCGATTGGCAAACGCTATTCTTTTCTTCGATTTTTGGAGCTGCTCTGGGCCCAGAGCGGCGGCCTCTGCGAGCTCACCAGTTTCACGGCTGCATGCGAGGCCAGTCGGCAGACGCTGGCCAATTACCTCGATATTTTCGCTGCCACAGGCGTGGTACATGTGCTGCGGCCGTTCGCCAAACATCCCGCCCGAGAGCTCGTCGCCATGCCCAAGGTGTATGCCTTCGACACGGGGTTCGTCTGCCACGCCCGGTCGATCGATTCCCTCCGGCCCGACGATAAGGGCGGGCTGTTCGAGCACCTCGTGCTCGACGAACTGCTCTTCGAGGTCGGTCCGGAGCACCTCCACTTCTGGCGTGACAAGCAGCGGCACGAAATCGACTTCGTGTGGACACCCCGGGGCCGGGCCCCGGTGGCGATTGAGTGCAAATGGCGGGCCGGGCAGTTCGATCCGGCGGCTGCCCAGTCGTTTGCCCGACTTCATCCCCGGGCGGCCTGCTGGGTCGTGGCCCAAGACCGCACCGGCTGGATCGAGCGGCAGCACGGCAGCCTGAAGGTCGTGGAATGTGGCATTGGCGATCTCCCAGAGCTCATCGCCGCCCATCGGGCCTGACAGGCTCGAGCCGATCGAGCTCGGCCCACAGCCGGTCGAACGGCACCACCCGCGCGGTCGCCAAGTCGGGAGCGGGCGTCGGTGTGGCCACCCACCGCTCCACGATCGTGAGGCCGAGCGTGTCGAGCAGCCGCAGCTGCCGGCCATCAAGCTCCGCTGGCGTCGATTTCACCTCGATCGCGAGCGTTCGATTGTCGGAGAGATGCACCAAGAGATCGATCTCCACCTTCTCCTTCGACCGGAGATGGGAGAGCCGTGGCGGGACGCCCCGATTGATGAAAAACCGAGCGACTTCCCCCACGGCCAACGTCTCGAGGAGGGCACCGCACATGGGCGAAAGCAGCAGTGGCTGCCGTTCCGTCCAGCCCTGCAGTCGCCCCGCAAGGGCCACATCCTCCATGAACAGCTTCGGAGCCTTGATGAGCCGGGAATTGAGGTTGGTGGCAAAGGGAGGCAGCCTCCGCACGATGCCGTTGGCCTCCAGGATTCCCAGCCACGATTGCACGGTGGTCAGTTCCACGCCGCAGGCCGCCGCGATTTCCGAGTAATTCATCAGCTGGGCCGTGCGGGCGGCCGTCAGCTGCAGGCATTTCGTGAAGGCGGCATGCCGCTCGATTCCCGCCGCGGCCACGATGTCGCGCTCGATGAACGTGGCGATCAGGGCATTGAGATAGCCGACGGTGTCGAGCTTGGGAGACACACGCAGCTCGGGCCATCCGCCGCGGAGCAGATGATCGGCCAGCTTCAATGCGCCGAGCTCATGGATCGAGAGCGTGTTGAGGTCGAAGTAACTCGCCCGCCCGGCCAGGGATTCCCGCACATTTCGGGCGAGCAGCGTCTGATTCGAGCCGGTGATCCACACGTCCACCGGTGCCCTCGTGGCCCGGCTTCCAGAGCGGCGCACCCGGCGATCTTCGTCCACGCGGCGCTTGAGCTCTGGAAAGAGTTCTGGGGCGAGCGCCGCTTCGTCGAGCACCACCTTCGGCGGCAGCCCGTCGAGGAACAGCCTGGGGTTTTCGATGGCTCGCGAGCGGACGGCCGCATCGTCGAGATACACGACATGGTGCGTGCCCAGCCGTTCGAGCACGGAGGTCTTGCCGACCTGCCGCGGCCCTTTCAAAACCTTGATGGGCAAGGCCCCGGCGGCGATGGCAGACGCGTCAAAATCCCTTGAAATCCACATTCAAAACACCCTCGCGACCAATCTAGTCTCGCAGACAAGATCGGTCAAAATCGTTCGTGACGGCCTCTCCCAACAAGCCCCGGGCGGAAGCCCGGGGACTCCGGGCTGTCCTGCCGCCCCGGGCCGTCGCTCCCGCCCCGGGCTGTCCCGTCGCTCCCGCTCCTGGCTTCGTGGGTTGCTGGAAGCCCGAGGCGTGAGCCGAGTGGACGCCCCGGTGGCCCGTGCCCGTGTTCCCCCGGGCTTCGTGGGTGGACTTCCTCCGCTTGCTCTGCCGATACTCCCTAGGGCATACTTGCGGCATCTCGATCGGCGGCTGTCAGGGGCCGGCCGATCGCTTGGCGGGCACCGTCTCAGTGGCAGTTCTTCTCGCTTCCCGTCCGCCGGGAACTGTGCGCGAATTTCGCGGCGCGGCAGAATATGATTCCCTTTGGAGGGCCTCCAAGGGAAGTCGATCGATTGCCCCCGTTGAGCCCCCGCCAGGAATCCCCATGAGCACGGCCGCCCCCTCCCCGATGCACGCGCAGGTTGAGAAGCTGCTCAAAGTTGCCGTCGATAACGGCGCCACTGAATTGCGGCTCTCGGGCGGCGTGGCCCCGATGCTCCGCATCAACGACCAGCTCCGCCCCTTGAAGACCCGCCCGATCCCGACAGAGGAGGTGGCGGCGATGGCCGAGGCGATCATGCCGCCCCAGGCCGACCCGGCCAAGTTTTTCTTCACGGGCAACGGCGGCCGTTATGTCGGCTCGCTGATCGACAACTCAGGCACCAAGGTGCTCGTGCTCCGCCCCACGAGCGAGCCCGAGCCCGAGCCCACGAATTTCATGGCCGACGCCCCGCTCGAGCTCGACATCCAAAAAGAAGACAAGGGCGTGGCCCTGCCGCCGGACGCCTCGGGCGAGACGCAGATCGTGCAGCCCAAGGTGGCCACGGGCACGATCCAGATCGACAAGCTCCTCACCGCTGCCGTGAAGAGCGGCGTGAGCGACATCCACATCACGGCCGGCCTGCCCCCGGTGTTTCGCGTGGATGGCCACATGAAGCCGCAGCCCACGAAGGTGCTCACCCCCGACGACACCAACGGCCTCATGAAGGCGATCACGCCCGAGCGCTGCCAGGCCGAGCTCGCCGAGAAGGGCGGCTCCGACTTCGGCTTCGCCTTCGGCGACATGGCCCGGTTTCGCGTGAGCGTGTTCAAGCAGCGCGGCAGCGTGGCGATGGTGCTGCGGCAGATTCCCAACAAAATGCTCACGCCCGAGCAGCTCGGCGTGCCCGAAGTGTGCAAGAAGATGGTCACGCGGCCCCGCGGGCTGTTTCTCGTGACGGGCCCCACGGGCTCCGGCAAATCGACCACGCTCGCCAGCCTCATCGACTTCATCAACAAAAACTACGACCACCACATCATCACGATCGAAGACCCGATCGAGTTTTATCACTACTCGCAGAAGAGCACGGTGAACCAGCGCGAGATCGGCAACGACGTGCCGAGCTTCTCCGAGGCCCTCCGCCGCGCCCTCCGGCAAGACCCCGACGTGATCCTCGTGGGCGAGCTCCGCGATCTGGAGACGATCGAGGCGGCGATCTCGGCGGCCGAGACGGGCCACGTGGTGTTTGGCACGCTCCACACCTCGAGCGCCCAGGGCACGGTCAATCGCATCATCGACGCCTTCCCGACGAACCAGCAGGAGCAGGTGCGCACGCAGCTCTCCACGGCGATCATCGGCGTGGTCAGCCAGGCGCTGATTCCGAAGATCGGCGGCGGCCGTTGCGCCGCCTACGAGATCCTCGTGGTCACGCCGGCCATCGGCAACCTGATCCGCGAAAACAAAACGTTCCGCATCAATTCGGCGATCCAGACGGGCGCCAAGCTCGGCATGCAGTTGCTCGACGACCACCTCTTCAAGCTCTGGAACGAAAAGAAGATCCGCGAGGAAGACGCCCTGGCGAAGGCCCAGAGCGTAGACGACCTCGCCAAGCGCATCGCCAACGCCAAGCGCGGCGTCTACGACGACGAATCCGCCCACAAAGACGAACATTAGGCCCAACGTAGGACAGGCTTCAGCCTGTCACCACACAGCTAATCAACTCTCGACAGGCTAAAGCCTGTCCTACACGAATCATGGCCCTCAAAAAACTCGGTCAAATCCTCATCGACCTCGGCCTCATCGACGAGATCCAGCTCGCCACAATGCTCGAAGAGCAATCGGCCCGCGGCGGCGAGCTGATCGGCCGCGTGGGCGTGTCGCTCGGCTTCTTCACCGACGAGCAGCTCGGCGAGGCCCTGGCCGAGCAGTGGAACACCACGTTTGTCACGCTCTACGATCGCGAGCTCAAGCCCGAGGTCCTGCACCTCGTGAGCGAGCCGATGGCGCAGCTCTATCGCGTGATTCCGCTCGCGCTCGAGGGCACCAAGCTCACCGTCGCCTCGGCCGAGCCGCAGAAGATGCAGATTGCCGACGAGCTCCGCACCTTCCTCGGCTACGACATCCATATCGTGGTGGCCACCGAGCCCGAGATCCAAAAGACGATCGAGAAGTTTTATTCGGCCGACACCGAAAGCGTGGAATCGCTCGTAGACGATCTCGAGCACGATACGGCCCTCGCGGCCCAGGCCGCGGCCTTCGGCAAGGAGGGCCCGGCCGACCTCACCGGCGCCGAAGCCCTGGCCGAAAGCGCGCCTGTGCGCAAGCTTTTGAACATGGTGCTCTTGCTCGCGATCCGCGACGGCGCGAGCGACATCCACTTCGAGCCCTTCGAGCATGAATTCCGCATCCGCTTGAAGGCCGATGGCGTGCTCCAGGAGATGGTGCCGCCGCCCAAGCATCTCGCCTTCGCGATCACCACGCGCATCAAGGTGATGGCCAATCTCGATATCGCCGAGCGCCGGCTCCCGCAAGACGGCCGCATCGAGCTGAATGTCGGCGGCCATCCCGTCGATCTCCGCGTTTCCGTGCTCCCCACGCTCTTCGGCGAGAGCGTCGTCATGCGGGTGCTCGATCGCGGCGTGGTCTCCCTCTCGCTCGACAAGCTCGGCATGGATGACGAGATCAAGCGGAAATTCCGCGACGTGATGAAGCGGCCGAATGGCATCATCCTCGTCACGGGCCCGACGGGCTCCGGCAAGACGACGACGCTCTATTCGGCCCTCTCCGAGCTCAACGACGTCGAAGACAAGCTGATCACCACCGAAGATCCGATCGAATACGACATCGACGGCATCGTGCAGGTGCCGATCGACAACGAAATGGGCAACACCTTCGCCGCGATCCTGCGGGCCATCCTCCGCCAAGATCCCGACCGCATCCTCGTGGGCGAGATCCGCGACA
>JAIXPT010000044.1 GCA_027486095.1 Planctomycetaceae bacterium
AGAGCGTGGATGGCCCCGAGGTGGAGGACCAGTGGCACAACTTCGACGCCCTGGCCATCGGGCCCGAGCACCCGGCCCGCGACCCGCTCGACAACTTCTACCTCGCCGTGGCCCAGGGGGCCGATCCGCTGCTCCTGCGGTCGCAGACGAGCACCGTGCAAATCCGCGTGATGGAGCAGCGGCAGCCGCCGCTGCGGATCGTCTCGCTCGGCCGTGTCTACCGCCCCGACACCGCCGACGCCACGCACTACCCGATGTTTCACCAGGTGGAGGGCCTGTTCGTGGAGCCCGGCACCACGATGGCCCACCTCAAGAGCGTGCTGCGCCTGTTTGCCTCGAGCTTTCTCGGCGGCGACGTGCACGTGCGATTTCGGCCGTCGTTCTTCCCGTTCACCGAGCCCAGCGTGGAGGTGGACATGGAGTGGGGCGGCCGCTGGATCGAGATGGGGGGCGCGGGCATGGTGGATCCGGCTGTGCTCGCCGCCGTCGGCTACGACCCCGACGAGGTCTCGGGCTTCGCCTTCGGGCTCGGCGTCGAACGCATCGCCGCCCGCCGCTACGGCGTCGCCGACATCCGCGACTTCTACCGCAACGACGTCAGATTTTTGGAGCAGTTTTAGTCGGTCACGATTCCCTTGAAGCACCGGCTCGGGGGCGGCAAAAGTCTCGTCGCGTGGGCCGCGGCGGCCCAAGGCTCCTCGAGCGTTCGCCGACCCCCTCGCCTCCCGTAGTGAAAGTTCATCTTGCATGATCATCTCGCTGAACTGGCTCGCTGATTACGTGCAGATTCAGGTGCCGACGGAGGCGCTCGCGGAGCGGCTTCTGATGGCGGGGCTGAATCATGAGTCCACCGAAACGGTGGGAGCCGACACGGCGATCGATCTGGAGGTGACGAGCAACCGGCCCGACTGCCTCGGGCACATCGGCGTGGCCAGGGAGGCGGCGCTGTTGTTTGCGCGGCCGCTCCACGTGCCCGATCCGCGGCCGCTCGAAGGGGCGGGCCGGGCCGCCGACACCGTGGCCGTCGAGATCACCGCGCCCGACATGTGCCCCTTCTACTCCGCCCGCGTGATCCGTGGTGTCAGGATCGGGCCGAGCCCGCAGTGGCTCGTGGATCGGTTGGCGACGGTGGGCGTGGAGAGCGTGAACAACGTCGTCGATGTGACCAACTACGTGATGCTGGAATGTGGCCAGCCGTTGCACGCCTTCGACCTTGCAAAACTCCGCGGCGGGCGGATCGTGGTGCGGCGGGCGGTCGAGGGCGAGCCGTTCACGGCGATCAATCACAAGGCCTACAGGCTCACCAGCCAGATGTGCGTGATCGCCGATGCCGAACGGCCGGTGGCGCTTGCCGGGGTGATGGGGGGCGCCGACACGGAGATTTCCGCCGCGACGGTGGATGTGCTCCTCGAATCGGCCCAGTTTGCCCCGCTCGCGGTGCGGGCCGCGGCCCGCGGCCTCGTGCTGCAGAGTGCGTCGTCGTATCGCTTCGAGCGCACGCCCGATCCGGCGGCGATCGAGTGGGCGAGCCGGCGGGCGGCCGCGCTGATTCTTGAAACAGCCGGCGGCACGCTCGCGCAGGGCGTGGCGGCGGCCGGCGCGCTGACCGCCACGGAGGCCACGGTCACACTGCGGCCCGGCCGTGTGGCCGAGGTGCTCGGCATCGACGTTCCCGCCCCCCGCCAGCATGCGATCCTCATGGGGCTCGGATTCGTGGACACCTCCCGCGGCGACCCGGCTCTCGAGCCCGGCCGGTGGCGCGCCCCGACGTGGCGCCGCGACGTGTTTCGCGAGATCGATCTCGTGGAGGAGATCGCCCGCATCGAAGGCTATGAACGCGTACCCGAAGACCGCTCGATCACCGCGCGGCCGGTCGAGCTCTCGGCCCGTGAAACGACCGTCCGCATCGCCTCGGGCACGCTCGTGGAAGCGGGCTTCTGCGAGGCGATGACGCGGAGCGTGGTGAGCGAGTCGCTCGAGGCGACGGCGAGCCCGTGGGGCGCGGGGCCGCCGCTCATGGTGCAGCCGGCGCTGGTGCGCGGGGCCGATCGCCTGCGGCGCACGCTCCTGCCGAGCCTCGTGGAGGCCCGGGCGGGCAACCTCGCCGTGGGCGCGCCGCATGGCGAGCTTTTTGAAGTGGCGCGGGCTTATGTGGCGAGGAGCACAACGGGAGGCGAGCACGCATCGCCCGTCGAGGAGCCGCTGCTCGTGGCCTTCGTGACGGGCGGCGGATTCTTCGCGGCGAAGGGGGTCGTCGAGGCCGTGCTCGCGCGGCTGGGCGTGGCCCGGGCCGGCGGCCGAATCGAGTGCCGGCCGGTAGATCTCGAACTCTTTACCCGGGGCCGGGCGGCCGAGCTCGTGCTCACGCGGGGCACCGCGGCACCGGAGCGGATCGCGGTGATCGGCGAACTCTCGGCGGCCGTGCTCGAAGCCGCCGGAACCACGGGCCCGGCGGCCGGTGGTGAAGTGCGGCTCGATCGCCTCGACTTTGCCGTCGGCGCCGACCGCACGCTGCGGCGGCCGAGCGACTATCCCGCCGTGGAGCGCGATATAAATCTCGTCGTCGCCGAAACCGTGCCCTGGGGGGAGATCGCGACGGCGATTCACGCCGCCGCGGGCCCCGTGCTCGAACACTGCCGCGTCGTGCAGGTGTGGCAGGACGCCGAGCGGCTGGGCGCAGGCAAGAAGAGCGTCGTCGTCGCACTGCGGCTGCGGAGCGATTCGGGAACGCTCTCCGGCGACGACGCCAACCGCGTCGTACACGCGGTCATCGAAGCCTGCCGCCGCGCCGTCGGCGCCACGCTCCGCGCGTAGGACAGGCGACCCGGTGTCCCGTCGCTTCCGCTCGGGGCTTGTTGGCATCGGAAGCCCGAGTAGCGACGGAGCTCCAGCTCTGTCGATCGACAGGCCTGGAGGCCCGTCGCTACGTTACCGATCCGCGTAAACCCGCGTGATCTCTTCCTTCGTGATCGGCGCCGGGTGGTCGTCGCTCGTCAGCTGCACCTGCACACGTTGATCACCGGCCCGATGGCCGCGGACGCGGATTCGATAAACGGCCTCCTCCGTGGGGGCGAGGCGGGCGAGCGGCTCGAACGTGACGGTGAGGTTGTCGATGCGGTGCCCGGCCGGGCCCTTCGCCTCGAGCGGCTCCATTTCGCCGAGGATCGTGGCGGCCAGACGCACGCCGCTGGCGGCCTTCGTGCCCTGGTTGCCGACGCGGATCACGTATTCGGTGAGGCCCGCGACCTCGATCGGATCTTCGCTGTCGGTCACCTCGAACGTCACGGCCGCGAGCCCCTCGACCTCGATCGTGTGGGCGACCTGATCGGAGAGCCCGTCGGCGGATCGTGCGGCGGCCACGATCCGCTGCGGCCCGAGATCGACCGGCATCACCACGAGCTCCACCGTGCCCCGCTCGGCGGCCGGCAGCTCCTCGAGATTCCAGAGCACGCGATGGGTGCGTTCGTCGTAGTAGCCGGCGTTGTTGGCCCGCACGAACTTCACGCCGGGGGGCAGTTGGGCCGCGAGCTCCACGCCCTTGGCCGGAGCGGTGCCGGTGTTGGCCATCGCGATCGTGCACACGGCCGGCCGCTGCAGATATCGCCGGGCCGGCATCTGGGCTTCGAGTTCGAGCGTGGGGGCCGTGATTTCCACCTTGATGATCCGCTCCGCCTCGATCTGGCCGTCGGCCCGGGAGACGAGCCGGATGGTGTGCACGCCCGGGCCGGTGGAGCCGAGCGAAAGATCGATCGTGCGGGAGCCGCCCGGCTGCAGTTGGCCGACGTCGAATTCGAGCTCTTTGCCGGCCCGATGCGTGAGCTGATCGGGGAGCAGCCCTTCGAGCACCACACCGGTGGCGATGCCCGTGCCGGGGTTCGTGATCGTGATCGGAAATTTCACGTCTCGGCCGATGAGCACGGGCTTCGGGTCGGCGACATCGATGCGGAGATCGGGCTTCGTCGCCCGCGATCGCACCGAGGCATCGGCGCGGAAGGTGACGCTCGCCACGCTGCCGATCTCGCCCTCGAGCTTGGGCATGACTTCCATCGCGACGCGAGCCTGGCCCCCGGGCGGCAGCGAGCCGAGCATCCAGGCGAGATCACCGGGCGGGCCGGCGTTTGCCGGGTTCACCGGACTGGCGGGCGGCGTGGTGGCGACGAGCGCGGCGCCGTAGGGCACGCTGTCGCGCAGCATCACGTCGTGGGCCGTCGCGCTGCCGACGTTGCGAACAAGAATCTCGTAGCGGGCCGCCTTGCCGACCTGCACTTCGCGGGGGCCGCGCTTCTCCACCGTGAGCTGCGGCGCCTGCACGCCCTCCAGCTGCACCGGGCCCGGCCGGCCCTGCCCCGACGAGATACGAGCGTCGGCCGAGTGCGCGGCCGCGGGGGGCCCGAGGTCGGTGGCCGGCGGTGGGCCGAGGGGTGGCGCCACGGCGAACGGCACGGCCGCGGCGGTGGTCGTCGCCGCACGCAGAGGATTGCCGGTCGCGGGCGCAGCGATCTCGCCGGGCTGCGGGATGGGGGCGGCGGCGTCGGACACGGGGTAGGGCTGCGGCGTTGCCAACGCTTCGGGCGCGGGAGCCGGCGCGAGATCGGATGTCGGCTCGGGAGCGGGCGCCTGAGGCAAGGTCGCCACGGGCTCGGCGGGCTCGGGGTCGAGGTCGGGGGTCGTCGCGCGGGGGGCAGGGGCAGGCTCCGTGGCGGATGGCTCCGCGGCGGATGGCTCCGTCACGTCGTCCGCTGGGGGCGATTCAGGCTCGGCCGCGGGCGGCGGCACGAGGTCGGTGGGTTCGGTCGCCACCAACAGATCTGCCGGCGGGTCTTCAGCGACGGCAAATCGCGACATGCGCTTCACCGTGCCCGGGGGCGTGTCGAGCGAGGTGGGCTGGACGCCGTAGCGATCGCGTGGTGCGGCGTCGAGCGGCGTGGACGGTGGCGCGGGGGCCGTTTCCGCTGCCGGCGCGAAGCGGCCGGGCTCCGTGACCTCGGCGGACCCCGCGGCGGGATCGGCCACCGTCGTCACCGGCAGCGTGAGCGTGTCGCCGTCGGGTGTGGCGGACGATTGCCCGAGCCCCACGGCCCAGACGGCTGCAAAGCCGGCGCAGGCACAGGCGACGGCGCCGAGCGTGAGCATCAGGTTCGAACGCTGCGGGGGAACGACAAGATTTTGGCGCGATGGCTGGGCGGACATGGGCGGCGAACCCCTGCAGGTGGCGAAACGATGCCGACGCCCGGGGGGAATAACACACGGCCCGACCGCCGCGAAGCCCAAGTGGCGGGGCCCTCAGGCGAGGCCGAGAAGCTGGCGAAGATGGAAGTGGAATTTGCCCAGCTTGCCGCCGTAGTTGCCGGCTGAAACGGCCAGAATTCCCGGGCCTGCGGCTGCGCGGATGCCCTCGGCCATCGCCGCGGCGACCGTCGCCTCGTCGCCGCCGTCGATCACGATCTCGAGGCCGCAGCTCGCGCCGGCCACGAGCGCCGTCTCGACGCGGCCGGCGAGGGCCGGGCAGAAGGCCTCGTTCGTGGAGGCTCGCAGGCCCTCGTAGCGCGACCCGACCTTGCTTCCCGAGCGGACCACTCCGCCCGGAAACGGCGTGATCACGCCGGGCAGGGCCGCAATCGCCGTCACCGCGTTGCGGGCGGCGGCGAGCGTCGCGGCGAGCGTCGCGCCCTGGAGGATGAAGTTGCCGCCGCCCACGCCCTTCTCGATGCCGATCGATTCTTCGACCAGAAACTCGCCATCCATCACCGGCACCCGCCAAAATCGGCGGCCATCGACGACTTTCGATTTTTCGAAGCCGTCGCCAAAAAACCGGATGTGGCGGCCGAGGGGCCCGCGCTCCTCGGCCGCCGGCAGGCCATCGAAGACGCTCGCCGTCGGGCAGGTGAGCAGGCACTGGGCCGTGCGGTTGGCCACCGCCTTGCCGAGCGATTCGGCCGTGAACGCGAAGGCCAGCACGGCGGCGCCCACGCGGCCGTCGGGTGTGTCGTGGGGCTCGAGCATGCGCTCCACCCCGATCTCGGCATCGCAGCCGATCACGCTCGTGCCGTAGCCGCACGAGGCTCGCAGCGCCGCGTCGAGCCAGTGGGCGTCGTGCGCCGTGACGACGAGCCTGGCATAGCGCAGCCTGAAGGCCTCGGCGAAGGTGTCGATGATCTGCGTGGTGCCGATGAGCACGGTGTGAGAATCTTCCGGTCGGGTGAATTGGGCGGTGGCAGCCTGACGACGGATTTCAGGTTCCTCCCCGTCGGGATTTTCGCATAATCTAAGGCTCCCCGTTCCGGTTCACCAAGCACCCGCAAGGATCTTTCCGATGGCCACGCCGTTTCGCCTTCTGGCAGTCGCCCTTCTCGTCGGTTTCATGCCGGGGGTGCTCTCGGTGCGGAGCAGCCGCGCCGACGAACCGGGCGGCGGAGTCGCCGTGATCCCACAAGACGCCGCCTTCGTGTCGGCCACGCTGCGCCTCCGCGAGCAGTGGGAACGATTCACCAAGAGCAACGCATTTGCCGCGCTGAAGAAGCTGCCCGCCGTGCAGCGGGCGCTCGATCAGGTCGAGGAGCAGAAGGTGCAGCCCGGCAGCCCGCTCTCGATGTTCGCCACGTTCATGGAGCTGCCGGAAAACCAGCAGGCCCTCGAACTGCTCGACGACATGATCTCGACCGACACCTTCCTTTACGGCGAGCCGTCGTGTGTGAAGTTCGTCGAACTGTTTCAGAAGGTACAGCGGGCGCAGCAGGCGGCCAACATCCTGCTGATGGCCCGTGGAGGCGAGTTCGATCTCGACGTCGATCTCGATTTCGAGGCGCTCGATGGCGATGAAGACGGCGCCGCCGTGCCGCCACGCGGCGTTCGGATCCAGCCCGTGCAGATGGTGCGCACCGCACCCGACGAGCTCGCCAGCCGCCTCGTGCTGCAGACGCTCGCCGACAATGTCGAGCTGATCGTCGTGCCCGATCTCGTGTGGGGCTTCAAGACCACCAAGCTGCCGGCCGCCGAGAGCCAGCTCAAGCGGATCGAGGTGCTCATCAAGCTCGTCACGCAGGCCAACCCCGACCTCGCCAAATCGCTCGACCGCCGGAAGGTCGCCGGCGGCGAGGTGGTGACCTTCACGATCGACGGTGAGACGCTTCCGTGGGACGACCTCACGCGCGAAGCGACCGAGGGTATGGATGGCGAAGCCCTCGACAAGGTGCTCGATCGACTCCGGTCGCTCGACCTCGTGATCGCCCTCGGCGTCGTGGGCGACCGCGTGGTGCTCTCGATCGGCGATTCGGCCGATCACCTCGACAAGCTCGCCACCTCGGGAAGCAAGCCGGGGCTCGTCGCGACGAAGCCCTTCGAGCCCCTGATGGCCGACAAAGACAAGCGGCTCACCGGCGTGTCGTATCTGAGCGAGGCGATGGCCACGGTGCTCGCGCCCTCGGCCGCCGACATCGAGCAGCTCGCCGAACTGGCCGACACGATCGCCGCCGAGGCCGACCTGCCCGAAGGCGCCGCGGCCGAGGCCCGCCAGGGGCTCGAGAAGATGGCCGCCGGCTACAAGAAGCGGCTGCCGGTGCCCGGCCCGTGGATGGCCTATTCGTTTTTGGCCGAGCAGGGATACGAGGGCTATGCCTGGGATTGGACGCGAAACCGCCCCTTCGACGGCGCGAAGCGGCTCGATCTCCTCGAGCACACCGGCGGCGCCCCGCTGGGAGCCGTCGTGTTCCGGGTGAAGAACGACCCGCAGCAGTTCGAGGATCTCGTGTCGTGGGGCAGCATGGCCTGGAATTTCTTCACGAAATACGTGCTCACCAAGGCCGAAGAAGAGGCTCGCGAAAAAGTGGGGCTTGTCGAGAAGCACCTCGGGCCGCTCGCCGAGAAGTACGTGGCCACGCTGCGCACCAAGATTCTGCCGGCACTCGCCGACGGCCAAATCGGCCTCGTGCTCGACGCCAAGAGCCGCACCAAACGCATCCAGAAGGGGCTGCCCGAGGCCGCCGACCCGCTCCCGCTCACGGAGCCTGCGATCGTGCTCGGGCTCGACGATCCGAAGCTGTTTCGCGAAGGCCTGAGCGACATCTTCGCGCTCAGCGACGAACTCGTCGATGCCATTCGCGAGATCGACCCCGACTCGGTGCCGGCCGACTATCGGATCAAAGACCCCGAGAAAGCGAAGGTGGAAGCCGGCGCGATCTGGTCGTGGGCGATCGATTCGACCGGGCTCGACGACCAGATTCGCCCTGCGATCGGTGTCGGCGAGCATGCGGCCGTATTTTCGCTGGTGCCCAAGCAGGCGACACGCCTCCTCGCGGATGCGAAGCTCGAGACTGGCTCCCAGCTTTCCAAGTTCGAGGAGCCGCTGGCGGCCGCCGCCACCCTCGACGCAGCCGGCGTCGTCGATGCGATCCAGCCCTGGATCGTGTATCTCGTGCGGCTCGGGTGCGTACAGCAACGCGAAGGCCAGCTCGATCGTGAAACGGTGCTGACGAAGGACGTGGAAAACGAGCAGGCCACCGACGCACTCGCCCAGGTGGCCGCGGTATGCGAGGTGCTCAAGTGCCTGCGCGTCGCCGTGGCCGAGGCGGCGGTGAAGGGCGACGCAACGGTCACCCACTGGCGCAACGTGATCCGCGACCTACCCGCCAAGTAGGACAGGCGGCTATGTGCACGGCAAGTCTCGACATCCTGTCGAACTTGCCGTGGCCGATCTCCGTCGGCTGGTGGTAACCCGGCCCTCCGGGCCTGGTGTTCAACTTGCCGAGCACTCGAGTCAGTAAGCCCAAGCCGGCTTCGGGGGAGCGGCAAAAGTTGCCGCTGCGCGGTCTTTCAGATCCTCACTCCGGCCGCGGCGGACAAAAGTTCGGGAAGCGTTCGCCGACTCCCCCAAAGCCTCCCGGTGTAGCGACAGAGCTCCAGCTCTGTCGATCGACAGGCCTGGAGGCCTGTCGCTACGGAGGAGGCGAGGGGTTACCCCTGCCGTTGAGACGGCGTATGTGACCAACGCAGCCATGGATGGCTCAGAGAATGCGCTCTGAACATAGTCCGGGCACATGCGAGTGAGCCGAAGCCTGGATGGCAATCCTGTTCGGCACGGCGGTTGTCTCTGGCCTAGAAGCCCGGAGCGGCAGCGACGGGACTCCGGGTTGCGTACCGCCTCTCGTGGGGCAATCGGCTGGCTTGCCGTACGGAGGACAGGCTTCAGCCTGTCAGGCCTCAAAGCGCCCAAGCCTCCCATGGAGCGACAGAGCGCAAGCTCTGTCGATCGACAGGCCTGGAGGCCTGTCGCTACGGGGAGCCCGAACCCCGC
>JAIXPT010000437.1 GCA_027486095.1 Planctomycetaceae bacterium
CCCTTCACGACCTTGCGATACGGCGTGACGAGGAAGCCGTAGGAATCCACGCCCGAGTAGATCGCGAGGCTGGAGATCAGGCCGATGTTCGTGCCTTCCGGCGTTTCGATCGGGCAGATGCGGCCGTAGTGCGAAATGTGCACGTCGCGGACCTCGAAGCCCGCCCGCTTGCGGTTGAGGCCGCCCGGGCCGAGCGCCGAGAGCCGGCGTTCGTGCGTGAGCATCGAGAGCGGGTTGGTCTGATCCACCACCTGCGAGAGTTCGCCGCGGCCGAAGAAATACTCGATGGCGGCCGAGATGCTCTTGGGGTTGATGAGCGACCGGGGCGACATCTCGGTGACGTCCTTCAAGCCCATCCGCTCCTGCACCGTGCGCCGCAGCTTGAGGAAGCCCTTGCGGAGCTCGTCACTGGCGAGCTCGTCGATCGTGCGCAGGCGGCGGTTGCCGAGGTGATCGATGTCGTCCACCTCCACCTCGCCCTCGCCCTCGCTGAGCTGCAGCATGTATTTGATCGCCGCGATCAGGTCTTCGGGGCGGAGCGTCATCTCCGTCTCGGGCACCGAGAGCCCCAGTTTGCGGTTGATGCGAAACCGGCCCACGCGGCCGAGCCGGTAGCGGTTGGTGTCTTTGAATTTTTCGTCGAACAAGGCGCGCGCCTTGTCGAGGGCGGCCGGATTGCCGGGGCGGAGCCGCTGGTAGATGCGGATCAGCGCGTCCTCGTGGCTCGGAGCCACGCCGGTGCGCCGCTTCGATTCGTCGGCGTCCTCGCGGAGGCTGTTGACGATGAGCGGCACCTTCTGCTCCTGCATCGCCTCGATCGCCTTGAGCCCGGAGGTGCAGATCAGCTCGGCCTGGTCGTGGGTGATCTTGCAGCCGGCATCGACGATGATCTCGCCGGCCCGCTCGCTGCCCTTGGGGTACACCACGTCATCGACGGCGATCTTGCCTTCGATCTTGGCGACATAGCGGCCGCCCTCCGTCTTCAGCTTGTCGGTCTTGTAAAAGAGCTTGAGGATTTCGGAGTCGCGGGAAAACTTCGGATCCATCGCCCGCAGCAGGGTGAGTGCCGAAAACTTGCCGCTCTGGTCGATGCGGACCTGCAGCGCGTCTTTCTTGGAGACATTGAGCTCGATCCAGCTGCCCCGCTCGGGGATCACGCGGCAGTTGTAGGTCTTGCGATCGCTCGATTCGGTGTCGGCCACGAAGTCGATGCCGGGCGACCGGTGCAACTGGCTCACCACCACGCGCTCGGCGCCGTTGATGATGAATTCGCCGCCGCCGAGCATGATCGGGATATCGCCGAGATAGACCTCTTCCTCGATCGGCTGATCGCGGGTCAGCCGCAGCCAGACCCGCAGCGGCCGTCCGTAGGTGAGCCGCAGCTGCCGGCACTCGTCTGGATCGTAGCGCGGCTTGCCGAGGTCGTACCGCAGATACTCGAGCTTGACGGTCTTGTCGTAGCTCTCGATCGGGAAGATCTCCCGCAGCACCCCCTCGATGCCCTCGTCTTTGCGCTTGTTCTGCGGAGTGTCGTACTGCAGGAAGCGATCGTAGAAGCGGGTCTGGATTTCGGTGAGATCGGGGATCGAATGGCTGGCGCGGCGGCTGCCGAAGTGGCGGACTTCCGTGGGCTGGAGGCGGCGGACGGCGCGAGTTGCCATGAAGAGAATGCTCCTGTGACTGTCTTGGAGGGACGGAAACCGAGGGGCATACGGGAAGAACGCGAGGGAGCGTTCGAGCACCGAAGGCCGGTCACATCACGGACGGGCGGACGCGAGGCAGGGGCGCGGCGGGGGGACCAGTCAAGACCAGCAAAAACTATACCGAAAAGCAGCCGGGACGCCAAGTTCCCGGCTGCCTTGCGGCCGTTTCTGCATGATTTACTTGATGGAGACCTTGGCGCCGGCCTCTTCCAGCTCCTTCTTGAGCTTCTCGGCGTCGGCCTTCGAAATGCCTTCCTTCACCTTGGCCGGAGCACCCTCGACCAGATCCTTGGCCTCTTTGAGGCCGAGGCCCGTTGCGGCCCGCACCACCTTGATGACGCCGATCTTGTTGTCGCCGAAGGCATCGAGCACGACGTCGAACTCGGTCTTTTCGGCCGCGGCTTCGCCGCCGCCGGCCGCACCGCCACCGGCTCCGCCCGGAGCCGCCATCACGACCGCGCCGCCAGCCGCCGGCTTGATGCCGTGAACCTCGTCGAGATAGTCGGAGAGTTCCTTCGCCGCCTTCAGCGACAGGGCGACGATCTTGTCACCGAGATCTTTGGTTTCCTTCGAGAATTCACGCGTTGCTTCAGCCGTTGCCATCGCTCGAGATCCTTTCCCTTCTTGAAAGCCCGTTCGCGGGAGCGAACAGGGTGGTGTGTGGTGGGTCTATTGTCTTACCACGAACTTTCCCGGGGTGAAGCCCCAGGGTGAAAATCCGCGGGTTTACGACGCTGCGCCCGACTTCTCCAGGTCGTCGATGCGCGTGGAGATCTGGCTGGCCAGCATGCCGCCGAGCGCCCCGATCTGACCGGAGAGACGGGAGCCGAGGCCGGAAATCTGGCCGGAGAGCAGCGACAGCTGCTCGGCACGACTGGGCCATTTGGCCACCGCCTTCACGTCGCCGGGCTCCAGTCGGGCGCCGTCGAGGGCCCCGCCGCGAAATTCGAAGCCTTCGAACGTCTTGATTCCGGAGAGACGGTCGAGCTCCTTGGCGAGATCGACGACGTCTTCGCCCCCCCATGCGATGGCCAGCATGCCCTCGTGCTTCTCGAAGGCCGGAGCCAGCGGCGTGTCGAGCATCGCCCGGTGGGCCAGGCTGTTCTTCACCATCTGCAGATGGATCTTCTTCTTGCGGAGCGTCTGCCGCAGCTGCGACGTCTGGATGGCGTCGAGCTTGCCGAGGCTGACGACGATCACGTCGGCCACGCCGGACAGGCGGGTCTTGAGGTCATCGACCAGCATGTTCTTGACGAGTTTGCTCATGGCGGAATGCGTTCTTCTTCAGGGGAGGGTGTCGTGTGGGCGGTGGCGAGTGGTCAGGCTGCGACCATC
>JAIXPT010000357.1 GCA_027486095.1 Planctomycetaceae bacterium
GCCCCCGCTGCGGCACTCGCGGCGGCTTTGGGCCGCATTCCCAGCGGACTGTTCATCGTCACATGGCACGACAGCGGGCGAGATCGGGGCATGCTGGCGAGCTGGGTGATGCAGGCAGGATTCTCGCCGCCCATGATCTCGGTCGCGGTAGCGCCCGGCCGCGACCTGCTCTCGGCCCTCGACGCCGGCACGGCGTTCGTGGTGAACGTGCTGGCCGACAACCAGCGGCCGCTGCTCGCGCGGTTCGGCAAACCGGCCGCAGCCGGCGAGGATCCATTCGCCGGGCTCGCCATCCATCGCGCGGCGTGTGGTGCAGCCACGCTCGATGGCTCGGCCGCCTGGCTCGAATGCGTGCCGGTGTCGCGGGCCGCGCCCGCCCCGGCCGATGGCGGCGATCATGAGGTCGTGATCGCCCGGGTGGAGGCCGCCGGCTCGGGAGGTGATCTCGCGCCCCTGGTGCACCTCCGGAAAAATGGGCTACGCTACTGAGCCGTCCTCGAACGCCGCTGCCGACGATCCGACAGGAACCCCCTTGACCATGTGTGCCGCACGCTCGTCGTGGATTGCCGCCGCCGTGCTGGCGGTGCTCTGTGGCTGCTCGAAGCCCGCTGCCGACGCCCCGCCTGCGGGAGCCGCCGCCTCACCCGAGGCAGCGCCGGGCCCGCGGGCCGTGAAGCGGTTTGTGTTCATCACCAACGGCGACGATCCATTCTGGGACGCCTGCAACGCCGGGCTTGTCGAGGGCGCGAAGCGGGCAGGCCTCGCCGACAAGGGCCTGCAGGCCGTGATGGACAAGGGCAATGGCACGGCCCAGGGGCAGATCGAGCGGCTCCGGCAGCTCGCCAGCCAGGCCGACGTGGCCGCCGTCGCGATCTCCGTGATCCAGGCCGAGAACGCCGCGATCGTCGAGGAGATGAAAAACCTCGCCGCCAAGGGCGTGAAGGTGATCACGGTGGATGGCGACGTGAACCGGTCGATGTTCCGCGATGCCCGGCCGTATTACATCGGCACCGACAACATCGTGGGCGGTCGCCTGCTGGGCACCGCCGCCAAGGCGATTCTCACGGCCCGCGGCAAGACGTCGGGCGGCTACGTGCAGTTCGCCGGCTTCGCCGACAACGACAACTCCCGCGCCCGCATGAACGGCTTCAAGGAAGCGGTCGGCGACGCCTTCAAGGAGGCCGATCGGATGAGCGACGAGATGGATCTCGCCCGGGCCCGCGACAACGTGCGCACGGCGCTCGTCAATCATCCCGACCTCGTCGCGCTCGTCGGCATCTGGGCCTACAACGCGCCCGCGATTGCCGAGGTGGTCGAGGAGCGCAAGGCCCGCGACCGCATCACCACCGTCACCTTCGACGCCCAGGCCGTGGCGATCGAGCGCATGGCGGCCGGCCAGATCGACGCGATGGTGGTGCAGAATCCCTTCGAGATGGGCATCCAGACCGTCCGCCTCCTGCTCGCCATGCACGAGGGAAACACCGCGACGATCACGGAGATGTTTCCCAATGCCGGGCAGCCCGATGGCGATATCTTCACGACGGGCCTGCGGCTGATCGTTCCCGACACCGATCCGCTCGTGAAGCCGGCCGACGTGCCGGGCAGCGGCCACGAATATCTGCCACTCTCCACGTTTCGCGAGTGGCTGCAGAAATACGGCCTGTCGAGCTCCTGACGACGGCCCCCGCCACTCCTGCGGAGCCACGCATGGCTGCTCCCGATTCGTTCCTCTCCGGCGGCCTTCTCCTGCGCCGCAGCGAGTGGGCCCTGCTCGCCGCGATCGTGATCGCCATCGTGCTCACGGCCCTCGTGGACGCCAACCATTCGTATTGGTTTCAGCCGCTCGCGAGCCTGCGCGACATCGCCCGCAGCACGGCCCTGCTCGGCATCTTCGCCCTCGGCGCCGCCGTGGTGATCATCGCCGGCGGCATCGATCTCTCGGCCGGCTCGATGATCGCGCTCTCCGCGACCGTGTGTGCCGCCACGATGCTCGCGCTCGCCCCGGCCGAAATGGTGGGGTTCAAGCCGGTGGGCGGGGCTGTCGTCGCGGCGGGGTGCCTCGCCAGCCTGCTCGCGGGATTCCTCGTGGGCACGCTCCACGCCTGGCTGATCACGGCCGTGCGGCTGCCGCCCTTCATCGCCACCCTGGCGACGCTCGTCGGCCTGAGGAGCCTTGCCCGGGCCCTCGCCACGAGCACCACGGCGGCGCTTCTGCCCACGAAGAACAGCCAGATCAACGTCTACGATCCGGCATTCAAGTTTGTCCGCGACAACGTCTGGATTCCGGTCGCGGTGTTCGGGCTCCTGGCCTTCATCACCTGGCTCTTGCTCACGCGCACGGTGCTCGGCCGCCACCTGCAGTCCCTCGGCGGCAACGAGCAGGCGGCCCGGCTCGCCGGCATCCGCACCGACAACGTGAAGTGGTTTGCCTACTGCTACGCGGCGATGACGGCCGCGCTCGCGGGGCTCTTCTACGTGGCCAATGAATCGGTCGCCGCGCCGGCCATCCAGGCCCGCGGCCACGAGCTCAACGCCATCGCCGCGGCCGTGGTCGGCGGCTGCTCGCTCACCGGCGGCGTCGGCACGGTGCCGGGCACGGTGCTCGGCACGGTGTTCCTGCGGGTCGTGATCGACGCGGTGTCGAAAGTGATCAAGACCGAGGCCGAGATCTACGAGGGGCTGATCGTGGGCGTGGTCGTCGTGCTCGCCGTCACGTTCTCGCAGGTCGGCCAGCTGGCGAAGGGGGGCCGGCGGCTCTTCCCCGGGACGCTCGGGATCTGTGTCGTGCCCGTGCTCGCCCTGCTTGTCGGCAGCGTGGTCGCCATGACCACCGGGCCACGGGCCGGAATCGCGGCCGGGCTCGCCGCCCTTGGCCTGCTCGCGGCCGTGCGGCTCTGGGAAGGCCGGCAGGCGGCAGCGGCGAGGCCGGCATGACCGCCGCCAGGCAAACAGCACACCGGGCGATCGCGATGCGGTCGATCACGAAGCGGTTTCCGGGCGTGGTCGCGCTCGACGGCGTGTCGCTCGAGGTGCGAGCGGGCGAGCTCCACGCCATCTGCGGTGAAAACGGCGCCGGCAAGAGCACGCTCATGAAGATTCTCTCGGGCGTCTACCAGCCCGATGCCGGCGCGCTCGAAATCCACGGCCAGCCCGCCCGATTCACGGGCACCCGCGCTGCGGAGCGGGCCGGCGTGGCGATCATCCACCAAGAGCTGAATCTCGTCGAAGATCTCTCGGTGGCGGCCAACGTGTTCCTCGGCCGCGAGCGCCGCACGCCGCTCGGCCTCGTGGACGACCGGGCGATGGAGGTGGAAACCTCCCGCCTGCTCCAGATGCTCGAATGCCGCGTGGCTCCGCGAACTCGCGCCGGCAGCCTGCGCGTGGGCGACCAGCAGCTCGTCGAGATCGCCAAGGCCCTCTCGCTCGACGCCTCGATCCTCGTGATGGACGAGCCCACGAGCGCGCTCACCGAGGCCGAATCGGTGCGGCTGGAGCGGACGATCCATCGCTTGCGCGACCGCGGCACCACCATCCTTTACATCTCGCACAAAATGGACGAGGTGTTTCGGCTCGCCGACCGGATCACGGTGCTGCGCGACGGCCGGCACGTGCGCACGGTGGACCGCGCCGCCACGACGCCGCAGGAGATCACCGGCTGGATGGTGGGCCGTGAGATCGCCTGCCATGCGTTTCACGAGCCCCGGCCGCGTGGTGCAAAACTGCTCGAAATCAAAGCCCTCACGCTTCCCTGGCCCGAGCATCCGCGGGGCTACCGGCTCGCGGATGTCTCGCTCGACCTCCACGCCGGCGAGATCGTGGGCGTGGCGGGCCTGATGGGCGCCGGACGCACCGAGCTGTTGGAAACCATCTTCGGCGTGTCGCCCCCCACCTGGGCCGGCACGATCCGGCTCGCCGGCCAGCCCGTGCGGTTCATACACCCGCGTGAAGCCTGCGACGCCGGCATCGCGATGGTGACGGAAGATCGCAAGCGTCTCGGGCTCTTTCCCGATCTCGACGTCGCCGGCAATGTCAGCCTCTGCAGCCTGCGTGAGGCCTTGCAGGGCGGGCTGCTCAGCCGCGGGCGTGAAGAATCGCTCGTGGCCGGCCCGCTCCGCGACACGGGCGTGAAGACGCCGGGGCCGCACGCCTCGATCATGGGGCTGTCGGGGGGCAACCAGCAGAAGTGCATCATCGGCCGCTGGCTGCTCACCCAGCCGCGGATCCTGCTGCTCGACGATCCGACCCGCGGCATCGACGTGGGCGCGAAGGCCGAGCTCTATCAACTCATCGACCGCCTCTGCCGGCAGGGCCTGGGCGTGCTCCTCACCTCGAGCGAGCTCCCCGAGTTGCTCACGCTCGCCGACCGGATCCTCGTGCTGGCGGAGGGTCGGCTGACGGCGGAGTTTGCCCGGGCCGAAGCCACCGAGCACCGCATCCTCGAAGCCGCGACGGGCTCATGACCCGAGATATCGGGCCACGATTCCGCGGGCCCGGGCCTCGTCGCGGGTGCCCGACACGATCGCGCGGCCGTCGGCGAACACGGCGAGCTCGATGCCAGGCTCCACGGCGGCACGCACGATCCAGGGGTTGGCCTTCACGCTCGCCACGCCCGCGAGCCGGGCGGCCAGCCCAGGCAGGTCGATGCCCTGTGATGCCGGCATCACCTGCACGGCATCACGGCCGCAGAGCGCCGTCGGCCGCCCGCCAAGCCGGCCCTCGAGCCACGGATAGTCGCCGCCGCGGCAGGTCGGGCAGCCCTCGGTGGCGAGCGCCGAGAGATCGATCGTGCGCCACACGTTTTCCCACAGATCGCAGACGAGCATCCGGCTCGCGAGCGTGTCGCGGGCCCCGGCGAGCAGCTTGATCGCCTCCGCCGCCTCGACGGCACCCACGACGAGCGCCGCCGGCCCGAGGATGCCCGCCGTGTCGCACGTGGGCAGGGAGCCGGGGGCCGGCGGATCGGGCACGAGGCAGCGCAGGCAGGCGGTGCGGCCCGGCACGATCGTGAGCACGCGGCCCTCGGCACCGATCGCACCGCCATACACCCAGGGCACGCCGTGCCGGCAGGCATGTTCATTGACGAGATACCGGGCCTCGAAGTTGTCGGTGCCATCGACGATCGCATCCACGCCACCGAGAAGGTCGGTGGCAGTTGCCGCCGTGAGGTCGGCGACGACCGGTTCGATCGTGGCGGCCGAGTTGATCGCCAAGAGATGCCGGGCGGCAGCGACGGCCTTGGGCAGGCCGGCGGCCACGTCGGCCTCGTCGAAGAGCACCTGCCGCGGCAGATTCGAGCATTCGGGCACGTCGCGATCGATGAGCCGCACGAACCCCACGCCGGCCCGCACGAGCGCCAGCGCGGCCACGCTGCCGAGCGCCCCGCAGCCGACGATCGCCACGCGGCCGGCAGCCAGGCGGGCCTGGCCCTCCGCCCCGAGCGGCGCAAACCGCGTCTGCCGTGAATAGCGGTCTGGATCGTGCGACGTCATGCGAGCGATGCTACCACAGCCCCCATTGACCGAATCCAAAAAGCCCGGAGCGGAAGCGGCGGGACCCAAAGCATGCTATGCAACCTACGAGCGAACAGCGCTCGCGAGCATGCCGATCACTGCGGCGACCACCACGACGACCGGCGTGGACGCCCGGCCCGTGAGGAGCGCCGCTGCGGAGCCGGCCGCGACGACGACCGCCACGAGATCGATGCCGCCTCCCGGCAGAAACGCCGCCTCCGCCAGGTTCATGGCCAACAGCACGATCGCCGCCACGACGGCCGCGCCCACGGCCGTCATCGCCCGGCCGAGCCACGATCCGGGATGGATCGAGCGCACGAAGGGCGCGAGGCTGAAGATCAGCACGAACGATGGAAGGAACGCGAACACCGTCGCCACGGCCGCTCCTTCGAGGCCGGCCTGGAGAGCCGCCGCAGGCGCCGCCTTCCACCCGGCCATGAAGCCGATGAACGTGACCACGAGAATCAGCGGGCCGGGCGTGGCTTCGCCCATCGCGAGCGCCGTAAACCGCTCGTCGGCGGCGAGCCAGCCTCGCGCGACCGACTCGTCGAGCGCCCACGGCACCACGGCGTAGGCCCCGCCGAGGGAGAGCAGCGTGGTCGTGGTGAAGAGCCGGGCCACGGGCCCGCCCCGATCTCCCGCCGCGTGCGTGACCGTCACCGCGCTGTAGCAGGCGGACCACGCGACGATCGCCACGGCAGCCGCACATGCGACATGTCGCCATGCCGAACCGCGGCTCTCGGGCCGCGCAGCCCCTGGGTCGGCCGCAGCAGATGCTGCCGACGCCTGCTTGCCAGGCCCGGGGAGCAGAATGCCGATGATTCCCGCCACGACCACGACCAGCGGAAACGCGACGCCCCACGCCAAGGCCGCGAGCGCGGCGAGCATCATGGCCGCCGCAGTGGGCGACGCGAGCGACTTACGGCCGATCCGCCACGCCGCGAGTGCCACGAGGGCCACGACGGCCGGCCGCGTGCCGTCGAACGCCGCGGTGACGAGCGGCCACGAACCGCCCGCAGCGTGCAGCCACGCCAACGCCGTCACCAGGATCGCCCCGGGCAGCACGAAGAGCGTGCCGGCAAGCAGGCCGCCGGCAAGGCCTCCGCGCCGCCAGCCGGCATACGTCGCGAGTTGCTGCGCTTCCGGCCCGGGCAGCAGCATGCACACCTTGAGCGCCGCCAGGAACTCCTCCTCATCGAGCCACTGCCGTCGCTCCACGAGTTCGCGGTGCAGAATCGCCACCTGCCCAGCCGGCCCGCCGAATCCCGTCGCTCCGATCATGAGCCACGTCGGCCAGTCGCTTGTGCACGTGGCTTGTGCTTTTTTCATCATCGCACGAGGTATCCGGCCCAGTCCCAGGCCGGGCCACTCTTCGCGGCACAGGCCCAGGCGGCGAGCTCGGCCTGCAGGTGATCGCAGGCCCGCCGTCCATGTCCTTCGCCCTCGCGCCACGCGATGATCGGCACGGCCGGGGCGTGATCGCGCCAGATTTCCGCCGGCGTCGCGCCGGGGGCGAGCCGGGCCACGAGGCAGTGGCTGCCGATCGGCAACTCGGCCGGCGGCGGTTGCGCAGCGTCGGCCATGCAACCGACGAGCATCGTGCCTCTGCCGAGCCCGGCGGCTGCGAGGGCCGACACGCGACCGTGCTCGAGGATGACGAGGACGACCGCCGGATGCTGCGACCACATCGCCACCCGTTCCGCGAGGGCAGGCTCGTCGAGCGCGGGATCGGGCAGCACGACAAGCGGCACGCCGGCGGCATCGGCCTCGGCGCATTGATCGGCCGATGGATCATCGACCACCGCGGTGAGCGATGCCGTGCGCAGCCGCACCGGATCGAACGATTCACCTGCGGTCGCCCGGCCCCGCGGCACCCAGCGGCGGCCGTCGAGCCAGATCGACCGCCCGCGCACACCCAGCCGGCTCAGGCCCACCAGTTGCCGTGTCGCCGTGACCACGCTGGCGACCGTGCGCGCCTCGGCTGCGAGCTCATAGAGGTTTGGCAGCTCAGGCGTCCAGAAAGACGGCTCCGTGATGATCGCGCGGGCGGCGGCGGGCCCTGCGCCCGTGAGCGTGCGCAGGGGGGTGGTGGTCGGGAGCGTGGTGGCCAGGCGGCAGCGCGGCCCGGTGAGCGTGCCCGCGATCGTCGCGTCGGCCGGCCCACCCACGAGCCGCACGTAGGCCTCCGCCCGCATGTCGTCGGCCTGGCCGAGCACGAACTCGAGCCGCGGCGCAGGCTCGGGCGTCACGATGCCGCCCCCGCGGCAAACCGTGCTCGAGCCAGCTCGGCCAGGGCACGCAGGTCGAGCTTGCCCGAGCCGAGCACGGGGATCTCGGCGATCTCCGCGAAGCTGTCGGGAGACGGGATATAGAGGTTCGGCAGGCCGCGCTCGGCGAGCTGGCGGCACACGTCTTGGGCCGCCTTCTCCATCGGCAGATGGAACACCACGAGCCGCTCCCCCTTCTTGGCGTCGGGCACCGCGGTGACGACGGCAACGAGTGCCCCATCGACCGCACCCAGCTCCTCGTTGAGCGCCTCTTCCACGGCGAGGTGCGGCACCATCTCACCGCCGATCTTCGAAAATCGGCTCTCACGGCCGGTGATCGTGATGAAGCCTTCCGCATCGAGCTTCGCGATATCGCCCGTGCAATACCAGCCGTCGTGCACGACCTTCGCGGTGAGATCGGGCCGATCGAGATAGCCCTGCATCACGTTTGGCCCGGCGATCCACAGGAGGCCTTCATGGCCGACCGGCACCTCGTGGCCCGTGTCGCGGTCGGTGATCCTGGCCCGCGAGCCGAGGATCGGCTTGCCGACGGTGCCCTCGCGGGCATCCACGGGGCGGCCCGGCACGTGCCGGGCGGGCGGCACGTTGGCCGCCACGAGCGGAGAGAGCTCCGTGGCGCCATAGGCCTCGCTCGGCCGCACGCCAAACCGCTTCTCGAAGCCGTCACAGACGTCCCTCGTGAGTTTCTCAGCCGCCCCGAACACCACTTCGAGCGTCGAAAAATCCTCGGCCGGCGTGCGCCGGACGTAGATCCGGAGGAAGGTCGGCGTGGCCATCAAAATCGTGGCGTGATGCTCCCGGGCCAGTTTGCCGACCGTCTGCCCGTCGCGCGGGTCGGTGTGATAGACGACGGCCGGGTCGAGCGTGAGCGGCGTCCAGAGCGTGGTCGTGTAGCCGTAGGAGTGGAAGAAGGGCAGCACACCGAGGGCCACGTCGGCGGTGGAAAGATGCAGCAGGTGATCGATCGCCCGCACGTTCGAGCCGACGTTCTCCTGCGTGAGCACCACGCCCTTCGGATCACCCGTCGATCCCGACGTGAAGATCACCGTCAGCACGTCGTCGGGCTCGATCCGATCGAGGCCGAGCAGCTTCTCGAGCAGCGCGAGCGGCGTGATCACGGCGTGGATGGCCGCCATGATCTTGTCGAACACCGTGAGCTGCGTGCGCAGCCCGCCGGCGTCGAGCAGCCGCGGCCCCAGCTCGAGCTTCACGCGGGCGAGGAAGGCCGGGCTCGAGATCACGTGCCGCAGCCGAGCCCGCTCGATGCAGGTGTCGAGAATGGATTGGCTCGTTGTGTAATTGAGATTCACGGCCGTGCGGCCCATGAGGGCCAGGGCCGCATTCACGATCGCCGCGCCGGCTGTGGGCGGCAGCATCACGCCCACCATGCGTTCATCGCGGTCGAGCACCCGCTCCAAGACGCTCCGGGCCGCCAGGATCCGGATCAGCAGCTCACGGCCCGTGAGCCGTGTGCCGAGCGAGTCGGCCATTTTCAGGCGGCCGGCCGCCGAGCGGCAGGCCCGCAGCATCCGCTGCTGGAGGATCATCGGAGGCTCCGTGAAAAGGGGGACGGGAGCGATTTTCGGGGACGAAAATCGCTCCCGTCCCCATTAGAATCCCGGCTCCTCATATCCGCCAAGCCGAACGGACTCTTCCATGCCCCGCTACCAGCCCTCCCGCATCGAACCCAAATGGCAGGCCTGGTGGGAGGCGCACGGCACGTTCGCGACGCCGCGGCTGCCGACGAGCCGCAAGCTCTACGCCCTCGACATGTTTCCCTATCCCAGCGGCGACGGCCTGCATGTGGGCCATCCCGAGGGCTACACCGCCACCGATATCGTGGCGCGGTTCGAACGGATGCGGGGCACGAGCGTGATGCACCCGATGGGCTTCGACGCCTTCGGCCTGCCCGCCGAGGAGTATGCGATCCGCACCGGCACCCCGCCCCGCGAGAGCACGAACCGCAACATCGAGACCTTCACCCGGCAGCTGAAGATGCTCGGCTTCAGCTACGACTGGAACCGCGTGCTGGCCACCACCGACCCGGAATATGTGCGCTGGACACAGTGGATCTTCCTCGTGCTCTTCGACACGTGGTTCGATCCCGTGCGGCAGCAGGGGCGGCCGATCGCGGAGCTGCCGATTCCGGCCGAGATCACCGCCGCAGGGGAAAGCGCGGTCGCGAAATACCGCGATGATCACCGGCTCGCCTACCAGTCGGAGGCGCCCGTCAACTGGTGCCCCGCGCTCGGCACGGTGCTCGCCAATGAAGAAGTGATCGGCGGCGTGAGCGAGCGGGGCGGGCATCCCGTGGTGCGCATTCCGCTCCGCCAGTGGATGCTGCGGATCACTGCCTACGCCGATCGTCTCGAGAAGGAGCTCGACGGCCTCGCCTGGCCCGCGAGCATCAAGAAGCTGCAGTGTGATTGGATCGGCCGCAGCTCCGGGGCCGAGGTCGATTTCTTCGTGTCGCCGGGCGGGGAGGCCGCCGCAGACTTTGCAACGTGGCAGCGGGCGCGGGCCGCCACCGGCTTCCCCGAGAAGCCGGGCGGCGACGTGCTGCGGGTCTATACCACGCGCCCCGACACGCTCTACGGCGTCACCTTCATGGTGATCGCGCCCGAGCATCCGCTCGTCGATGCGCTCGCGACACCCGAGCAGCGGCCCGCCATCGAAGCCTACCGCGAGGCGGCGGCGCGCAAGAGCGATCTCGACCGCACCGACCTCGCCCGCGACAAGACCGGCGTGTTCACCGGCTCGCACGTCATCCATCCGCTCACGGGCCGGCCCGTGCCCGTGTGGGTGGCGGACTACGTGCTCGCGACCTACGGCTCCGGCGCGATCATGGCCGTGCCGGCCCACGACGACCGCGATTTCGAGTTTGCCCGCACCTTCGGGCTCGACGTGCTCACCGTCGTCGAGCCGCTCGCAGGCCCCACCGCACCGGGCGAGTTGTTCACGGGCGACGGCCGGGCGGCGAACTCTGGAGCCTACACGGGCCTCGCCACGCAAGACTTCATCGCCAAAGTTTCGGGCGATCTGGCCGCGGCGGGCCTCGGGCGCGCGGCCATCAATTACAAGCTCCGCGACTGGCTCTTCAGCCGGCAGCGGTTTTGGGGCGAGCCGTTCCCGATCCTCCACGAGCTCGATTCGGCCGGCAACCCGACGGGCGTGATCCGGGCCGTCGCGGAGAGCGAGCTGCCCGTGCCGCTGCCGGAGCTTTCCGACTACAAGCCCGGCGACACGCCCGACCCGCCGCTCTCCCGCTCCGGGCCGGAGTGGTTGTTCGTCGAGCGCGACGGCAAGCTCTACCGGCGCGAAACCAACACGATGCCCCAATGGGCGGGCTCGTGCTGGTATTACCTGCGGTTTCTCGACCCTCGAAACGCCGATCGCTTCGTGGATCCCGCCGTGGAGCGGGCCTGGATGCCGGTCGATCTCTACATCGGCGGGGCGGAGCACGCGGTGCTCCATCTGCTCTACAGCCGGTTTTGGCACAAGGTGCTGTTCGACCGCGGCCACGTGTCGTGCCCCGAGCCCTTCGGCAGGCTCGTGAACCAGGGCATGATCCTCGGCGAGGTGGAGTTCACCGGCTATCGCGCGGCGAAGGGGGGCTGGGTGTCGGCCGAGAAGCGGGCCGAGGGCGACACGCCCGCCCGGGTGCCCGCCGACCAGGTGGAAAAACAGGGCGAGCATTTCGTGCTCCGCGACGCGCCCACCATCCGGGTCGAAAGCCGGGCCTACAAGATGTCGAAGAGCCGCGGCAACGTGGTGAACCCCGACCAGGTGGTCCGCGACTTCGGTGCCGATTCGCTCCGCCTCTACGAAATGTTCATGGGGCCGCTCGAGGCCACGAAGCCCTGGAGCACCACGGGCGTAAGCGGCGTCCGGGGCTTTCTCGACCGCTGCTGGCGGCTCGTGGTGGACGAGCGGGCGGAGAATCTCGCGCTCGCATCGCAGGTGTGCGACGACACGCCGACCGACGACCAGTTGCGGGAGCTCCATCGCACGATCGACAAGGTCACGAAAGACATCCAGGCGCTTTCGTTCAACACGGCGATCGCCCGGATGATGGAGTTCGTCAACGTCTGCACGCCGCTCGAGCGGCGGCCACGGGCTCTGCTCGAGCCGTTCGTGACGATCCTCGCCCCGTTCGCCCCGCATCTGGCCGAGGAACTCTGGGAACTGCTCGGCAGGCCGGCGCCCGTGTCGCTGGCCGCGTGGCCGGTGGTGGAGGAGCGCTGGCTCAAGGACGATACCGTCGAGATTCCGGTGCAGATCCAGGGCAAGCTCCGCGGCCGGGTGGTCGTGCCGGCCGACGCCGACGCCGACGCGATGAAGGCCGCAGCCGCGGCCGACCCGAAGATCGCCGAGCAGCTTCTCGGCAGGCAGATCGTGAAGGTCGTGGCCGTTCCCGGCCGGCTCGTCAACTTCGTCGTGAAGTAGGCCGGCGTGGGGTCGGCGAACGCTCGAGGAGCCGTGGGCGCCGTGCTTTCCTGATTTCAGCCCGTCCCGTAGCATGGGGGCCGCGGTGAGGCGACCCCCTGGCAGGAAGGATGCCCGATGAGCGTGCAGCGTGTGTTGGCCCTGGTGCTCGGCGGCGGTCGTGGCACCCGCCTCTATCCGCTCACCCGCGATCGCTCGAAGCCGGCGGTGCCGCTCGCCGGCAAATACCGGATCATCGACGTGCCGCTGTCAAACTGCATCAACAGCGGCGTGCAACGTATCTACGTGCTCACGCAGTTCAACTCCGTAAGCCTCCATCGCCACATCCGCCGCACCTACACGTTCGATCCCTTCAGCGGCGGCTTCGTGGAGATCCTCGCGGCCCAGCAGACGCTCGACAACGCGGGCTGGTATCAGGGCACGGCCGACGCGGTGAGGCAGAATGTCCGCTATCTGCAGCAGCCCGACATCAAGCACGTGCTCATTCTCTCGGGCGACCA
>JAIXPT010000120.1 GCA_027486095.1 Planctomycetaceae bacterium
CCCGACATCCGGGCCGCCCGTGGCAAACCGCCGGTGGGCCGGCTGGCCCTGCGGGCGTTCAACGAGAGCGGCCAGGTGACGATCGAGGTGGAGGACGACGGCGGCGGCATCGCCGTGTCGGCCGTCCGCGACAAGGCCATCGCGAAGGGGCTCGTGACCGCCGAGCAGGCAGCGGCACTCTCCGACGAGCGTGTGCTGCAGTTCATCTTCGAGCCCGGATTCTCCACCGCGACGACGGTCACGAGCGTCTCCGGCCGCGGCGTGGGCATGGACGTCGTGAAGATCAACATCGAGGCCATCGGCGGCACCGTTGACATCCATAGTCGGCCGGGCCTGGGCACCACGGTGCGGGTGCGGGTGCCGCTCACGCTCGCGATCATGCCGGCGCTCATCGTGCGCTCCGCGAGCGAACGGCTCGCCATCCCGCAGGCCGCCGTGCGGGAGCTCGTGCCGCTGCGTGGCGAGCGGGGCGGACAGCGCGGCTGGCCGCGGATCGAGGGCCTCGACGAGGCTCCCGTGATCCGGCTCCGCGGCCGGCTCGTGCCGGTGGTCTTTCTCGACGAGTTTCTGGGGCTGCGCGAGCGCACCGCGTGCCGCGACGAGGGCACGGTGGTGATCGTCCGCGTGGACGACCACGAGTTCGGGATCGTGATCGACGGCGTCCGGCACGGCCAGCCCGGTGCGGCGGGGGTCGGCGAATCGGCGAGCCTCTCGACCGTCGTCGTGAAGCCGATCGGCAGCCTGCTCTCCCAGGTCGGCCTGTATGCCGGCGCGACGGTGCTCGGGGACGGAGGCGTGGTGCTGATCCTCGACCTGCGCGGGATTCTGCGGGCCGCCGCCCTGCCGGCGAGCCGCGAAGCCGCCGCCGCCGCCATCGCGCCCGCGACCGACACCGAGCGCTATCTCGTGTGCCGCACTCGGCAGGGCCGGCGCATCGCCCTGCCACTCGCGCGGATCACGCGGCTGGAGCACGTGGCGGCGGCCGACGTCGAGCCACTCGGCGATCGGCGGGTGGTGCGCCGCGGCGTGGGATTCACGTCCGTCGTGGATGCCGATCATCTGCTGGGAGCGGCGAGCACCGTGCCCGACGAGGCAGTCAAGCTCGTGGTGATCGGCGGCCCGGAAGGGGCCGTCGCGGTGAGCGTCGGCCAGATCCTCGACGTGCTGACGGCCGAGTCGCCGCTGCAGGCCACCGCAGCCACCGCCGGCGTTGCCGGCCTGCTCGCGCTCGGCGGCCTGGCCACCGAAGTGCTCGACATCTCGGGGGGGCTCCCATGGTGAGCCACGCGGCGGCCTTCGATGCCTGTTCGTTTCGCGCCGGCCCGCACTGTTTCGCCGTCGATTCCGCCTGCGTCGCGGAGGTGCTGCACTCCGCCCGGCTGACGCCCGTGCCCCTCTCACCGGCGGCCGTCGCGGGTTTGCTGCATTTGCGCGGGCGGATCGTGCCCGTCATCGACATCCGCCGCCGGCTCGGCCTCGAGCCCGGCGAGCCGGACGTCGCCCAGACCAATCTCGTGCTCCGGCTCGGCGATGATTGGGTGAGCCTGCTCGTGGACGAGGTGCTCGACGTGCAGGTGGTTCCGCTCGACGAGGTCGAGCGCACCGCGACGACTGCCGCAAGCCCCGCCACCGACGCCGTCGTGGGCGTCTTCGCCACCGAGGCCGGGCTCGTCCACGTCCTCGATCCTGTGCGGCTCGTGCAGTCGCTTCTCAAACAACGGACCGGTCCCTTCGTCAGGCATGGAGTTTCTCATGGCGGATAGCAGCGATTCGAAGCCCTCCCTCGTCTCCGGCTGGATGTCGCTTCTTGGCAACCGGCTGCTCCTCGCGCTGCTGGCGGTGTCGCTGATTCCGCTGGCGCTCACGGGCATCGCGATGTATGGATCGTCGGCCGACGCGATCAAGACGCAGGCCTTCAATCAGCTCGAGACGGTGCGCACGATCACGGCCAAGGCCGTGGAGCGATACTTCGAATCACAGCACAACCAGTTGCGGGTGGCGGCGGCCGATCGGATGACCGCCGATGCGATCCGGCAGTTTCGTGGTGCGTTCGTCGGGGCCGCGGCCGGCCGCGATGCGAAGGCGATCGCCGCCGTGCGCCGCGATCTCGAGAGCTTCTACACCGGCGACTTCACGGCCGAATTCCGGGCCCGGCGCAAGGAGGAGATCGACGCGCGGCCGTTCGCCGAGGCCCTCGCCGACGACGCCGCCGTGCTCCAGGATCTGTACATCCGGCGCAATCCCAATCCCATCGGCTCGAAGCATCTGCTCGACGCGGCCGACGACGATTCGGCCTACACGAAGGCCCACGCCGTGTTTCATCCGATCTTCCGCGGGATGCTCGAGCGCTACGGCCTGGCCGACGTGTTCCTGGTAGACGCCGCCTCGGGCGACGTCGTGTATTCGGTGTTCAAGGAGATCGATTTCGCGGCCTCGCTCAAAAGCGGCCCGCTGGCGGCTTCGAACCTGGCGAAGGCCTGCCAGGAGGCGGCCGCCGCCGGCCGGCGCGACGCCGTGGCGTTCGGCCAATTCGCCCGGTATGCCCCGTCGCTCATGGCGCCGGCGAGTTTTGTCGCGGCGCCCGTCTACGACGGCCGTGAGCTCGTGGGCGTGATCGCCTTCCAGCTGTCGATCGACCGCGCCGATGCGATCATCGGCGAGACGACGGGCATGGGGAAGACGGGCGAGACCTACGCCATCGGGCCCGACCGGACGTTCCGGTCGAACTCGCGGTTTGCCGCGGCGCTCGGGGTGGAGACGACGATCATCGATCCGAAGATCAAGGTCGATACCCTGCCGGTGCGGTCGGCGCTCGACGAAGGCAAGGCCGGCACGGCCCTCACGACGGACTACCGCGGCACGCAGGTGCTGTCGTCGTGGACACCGGTCACGATTCATCGTGGCGACGCCGGCGGCAACGGGGCGATTCGCTGGGCACTCGTTTCAGAGATCGACGAGGCCGAGGTGTTCGGGCCCATCAAGCGGCTCCGCGGTTTCGCCCAGGGCATCTTCGGGCTGACGGCGCTCGGCGTGCTCGGCGTGTCGATGGCGATCGCGCGGCGGCTGACCCGCGAGGCCCGGCGGCAGGCGACGCTGGTGAGCGGCATCGTGGACAACACCCACGCCCTGGCCAGCTCCTCGGAGGAGCTCACGAGCGTGAGCCAGCAGATGAGCGCGGCGGCCGAACAGACCACCGCCCAGGCGAACCTCGTCTCGGCGGCGGCCGAGCAGGTGAGCGGCAACGCGCGGATCGTGTCGGGCTCGATCGAGAACCTCGTCACGAGCATCCACGACATCGCGAGGAACGCCCAGGCCGCGGCCGCCACGGCGCGGCAGGCGGTTGACATGGCGGGCACGACGTCGGCGACGATGAACGCCCTGGGCCATTCGAGCACCGAGATCGGCAAGGTGGTGAAGGTGATCACTTCGATCGCGGAACAGACGAATCTGCTCGCCCTCAACGCCACGATCGAGGCGGCCCGCGCCGGGGAGGCCGGCAAGGGTTTCGCCGTCGTGGCCAACGAGGTCAAGGAGCTCGCCCGGGAGACGGCGCGGGCCACCGAGGAGATCGGCGGCAAGATCGAGGCCATGCAGGGAGACACCCGCCGGGCCGTGGCCGCGATCGCCGAGATCGGCAGCGTGATCGAAGAGATCGACGACCTGCAGACGAAGATCGCGGCGGCGGTGGAGGAACAGTCGGTGACGACGAGCGAGATCAGCCGCAACATCGGCGAGGCCACGACGGGCTCCACCGAGATCGCGGAGAACATCGTGCAGGTGGCACAGGCCGCCCAGAGCACGGCGGAAGGCGCCGCCAACACGCAGCTCTCCTCGCAAGAATTGTCCAGAATGGCGCAAGCGCTCCAGCGCCTGGTGGACGAATACAAACGGTAAACTCATGCGTAGACATGCACTCGCGAGCTTTGAAGATTGCCGTCACGCAGGTCCCGTCGCTTCCGCTCCGGGCTTTTTGTTGCCGTTGCATGATCGGGCTTTTCGCTTATCACGAGGAGATCATGGCGGAGCAAAACGGGTAGGCGAGGGGGTCGGCGAACGCTCGAGGAGCCTTGGGCCGCCGCGGCCCACGCGACGAGAGGCAGGCGAGGGAAACCTTGGCTTTCCCTCCGCCTGCCACAGCGAAAATCGGCAGAAGGCCGATGTTTCGCGTATAGCCAGTTGCCGCCCCCGAGCCGGCTTTCACTGAGCCAGGACGACCACAGGAGGCCTTTCACGTGCGCGCACTGGTCGTCGATGACTCGAAAGCGAGCCGATCGATCGTGGCGCGCGCCCTCCGCGACCTGAAGTTCGAGTGCGACGAGGCGGGCAACGGCGCCGAGGCGATCGAGCGGCTCGCGATCGGCCCCCGGCCCGACATCGTCACCGTGAACTGGCACATGCCGGTGATGGA
>JAIXPT010000218.1 GCA_027486095.1 Planctomycetaceae bacterium
GCGGGCCCGCGGTGCCCGGATCGTGCTCACGAACAAGACGGTGCTCTCGCGCGACGTGATCGCCGCGCTGCCGGGGCTCGAATGCATCTGCGTGCTCGCCACTGGCTACAACGTGGTCGATGTGGCTGCGGCCCGCGACCACGGCGTGACGGTGTGCAACGTGCCCGAGTATTCCACGCCAAACGTGGCGCAGGCCGTGTTTGCCCTGATCCTCGAGCTCACCAATCGCACCGGCCACCACGACCGCACCGTGCACGATGGCCGCTGGGCCGCCTGCGAAGACTTCTGCTACTGGGATGGCGACCTCGTGGAGCTCGCCGGCCTCACCCTCGGCATCGTGGGCTACGGTCGGATCGGGCAGGCCGTGGCCCGCGTGGGGCGGGCCTTCGACATGCGGATTCTCGCGCACCGTCGAGCGGCCGCGGGCACGATCGAAGGGGGCGAGCATGCTTCGCTCGAGCGGCTCATGGCCGAGAGCGACATCGTGAGCCTGCACTGTCCGCTCACGCCCGACACGAAGGAACTCGTCAACGCGGCCCGGCTGGCGACGATGAAACGCACGGCCTACTTGATCAACACCGCCCGCGGCGGGCTCGTGAACGAGAGCGATCTCGCGGCGGCCCTCGACGCGGGCACGATCGCCGGGGCCGGGCTCGACGTGCTCACCGTGGAGCCGCCGGCAGCGTCGAATCCGTTGCTCACGGCGAGAAACTGCGTGATCACGCCGCACATCGCCTGGGCCACCCGCAACGCCCGCCGCCGGCTGATTGCGGCGACGGTGGAGAACGTGCGGGCATTTCTCGGCGGGCTGCCGCAAAACGTGGTGAAATAGCGTTGCTGTAGCGACGGAGCTCCAGTGCTGTCTTTACGCGACGGCACGGCATCGTGCCGTCCGTCGCTTGGCGGGCCTCCGCCCGCTGGCACGAACCCGGCCCTCCGGGCCTCGTGCCTCTCGTAGCGACGGAGCTCCAGCTCTGTCGAATGCGGGACGTTTTCGACAGGCCTGGAGGCCCGTCGCTACAAACTCCCGGTCTTACTCTTCTGGCTTGGGCTCGACGACGGTCTTACCGCGGCGGGTGGCGGTGAGCGAAATCGCGCCGCTCACCGGCACGCGCAGCCCGTCGGCCACGAGCGTGGCCGAAAGCGTGAAGGGCAGGGCGTCGCCATCCTCGGCGAGCCGGCCCTGCGCGAGGCAGGCGTCGAGATACGGCTTGAGCGCCCCACGGATCGTTTTGTCGGTGGCCGGCCGCGACGTATCGCCCACGAGATTGCGCAGGTCGCCCCCGGTGATCACGTAGGCACTCGCACGCGGATCGAAGGCCAGCGCGTCGAACGAAAATTCGGCCGCCGTGGCCCCGGTCGATTCGTCGCGCAGCACGAATTGCAGCACGCCCTTCGCAGGCGGCAGGAACACTTCAGGAGCACGGATGGCCAGCCGATCGCCGTCGGCCGCGAAAAATTCGTCGATCCGGGCCGTCTCGGCCTTCGTGCCCACCGCCTTGCCGACCGTGAACGTGAGCCGCAGCGCATTCGCTTCGGCAAAGGCGAGCATGCAGCCGGCGTCGGCCCCGCGGCTGCGGCGTGCGACGGGCACGAGCAAATGGCTCGTGACGCCGTAGGGCGTGGCGAGGTGGAGATCGACGAACTCGCGGCCGTGGCAATCGGGCGAGCAGGGGGCGGGCGCGCCGAGCGGCTCGGCGGGGGCGGGGAGAGGCTCGGCGTCGTAGCGACAGGCCGCCAGGCCTGTCGGCCGACAGAGCTGGAGCTCCGTCGCTACGTGGGGCGGCCGACAGAGCTGGAGCTCCGTCGCTACCCCGCCGATCGTGTGCACGCCCGGCGGCACCTCCACCTCCATCACCTCGCGCGAGAGCAGGCGAAACCGCGCCGGGCGGCCGCCGGCGATCACGCGCGTGTCGTGCACGCTGAAGCCCTTGCCGATCAGAAAGAGCGCGGTGCCCGCTGCCGGATCGATGCCGGGCGCTCCATACCAGCCGATCAATTCAGGCGCGAGGTCGGTGATGCCGGCATCGAAGAGCTCGAAGCCGCCGCTCTCGTTTTCGTGCGGAATGCGGGCCTCGAGCGACTGCTGCGAGAGCCGCGCCTCGAGCTGCTCGACCTTGCGCATCATGCGGGCGAGCTCGCCCGGGCGATACAAGTGCTCGCAGCGGCCACAGGCGGCCACAGACCGCTCGATCGCCTTCACCGACCGCGAGAGCTCGAGCGTCTCTTTCATGTCGGGAGAGGTGGCGGCGGGATGCGCGAGCGGAAACCAGCGCGTGTCGACATCGAAGGTGAGCCGCGGCACGAACGACGGCATCACCACGATCGCCACGCACTCGCGGATGCCGGGCTCCAGCTCGCGCTGCATGAGGTCGGCATCCGACGAGGGGCCGCAGAGCGTCTCGCCCAGCGCCGCCAGCTGGCCACGGGTGGGGGGCGTCTGCACGCGCGGCGTAAACCGCCAGCCAAAGGTGTCGGTGCCGTGCGCGAAGCCGATAGCCGTGCGATTGACGGCCACCACCGCCATGTCGGCCTCCACGCGGCGGGTGTAGCGGGCGAGCGCCTGGGCATTGAGCCGGCCCGACGCGAACGCAGCGGCCGTGACGATCTGCAGCTCACGGCGCCGCGCGAAGGCGTCTTCGACCGTCTGCTCGTCGATGGCCGGATCGAGCGCGAACACGCGCACGGGCCAGCGCCGGCGCACGTAGTCGGCGAAGGCGGCCCGCGCTTCCGGATCGGGATCGGGGCCCACGAGCTGGCTCGGGCAGGCCACCGCCGTGCCGGCCGTTTCGCGCATGTCGATCACGAGCCGCTGATCGAGCAGGGCCGACTCCACGAGAATGCCCCACGCGAGGGCCGCCGTCACGCTGCGGCAGAGCGGCTCGCCGGTGAGCTGCTCTTCGCAGCAGATGCCCGCAGCCGGCGGCACGGCCAGCGGCTCGGGCAGGCCTTCGCCGGGCGGGTCGGCGGCGCCGGTGCCGATCGAGGCGAGCGCGTGGCAGCGCACGAGCCCCAGCTCTTCGCTGCGCCGTCCGCGCACGAGATCGGCGATCCGCCAGCCGGGCAGCTGCGCCCACAGCTCGCGATGACGATCGAGGGCCAGAAAATCGTAGGCGGCGGTGAGCTCGGCTTCGAGGTAGCCGCGCACGTCCACATATTCGATGCAGGGCCGCGAGGCCGGGTGGGCTGCGAGTGCCCGGCGGGCGCCCTGCACGAGCACCGCGATCTGGCGCACTCCCGCCACGTCGGCCAGCTGCGACACGGGGATCGGCATCCGGGCCCGCCGGCTCTTGATCGAGGGCGCCGTCGAGGGCGTGATCGTGGGCAGCCGCTCCGCAAGCGAGCGCATCGCCGCCATCACGCCCGCCCGCGGGGCGGCCGGCTCCGCCGGGGCGAGGATCGTCTCGCACCAGGCCACGCACTCGGGGTCGTTGACGCAATGCATGAGCGCCGGTGCCACGAGATCGACGAGGTCGTTGATCACGAGGTCGCGCACGGTGCGGGGCAGGAGGTCGTCGTCGAGCCGCGGATCGACCGTGATCGTGATCTCCGCGCCGTGCCCCTTGCGCGTCTTGCCGCCCGGCATGATCGA
>JAIXPT010000018.1 GCA_027486095.1 Planctomycetaceae bacterium
CCTCGGCACCGAACTCGAGGAAGTACCGCGTCACGATGTGCCGCACGTCGGCGGCATGCATGTTCAGTCGCATGGGAAGCAACCTCCTGTTGCGGGCGTATCGAACGACTTCCTGTCGATCGGAGGCGAGACCATACCGGGCCGTTTCCGGCGACGGTAGGCGTCTTTTCCGGGCCACGACCAAGGATCGCCGCCCCGACTCCCTCCACTCGATGATGTATCGGCGCCTTCGCCGCCCTGGGGTGACGACCCGTTCGCGGGTCTTTCCAAACCGCATTCCCGGGCGGGTCTCGCCAGATTGCCTGCTCGCGCCAGGCCCTACAGGCGGCTGGTCCAGGCCGGGTCGGCATACCGTTCGGCGATCAGGCGGGCCACCCGCTCACGCGGCCATGCGGTGCGATTGCATGCTGGCGCGAAGGCGCGGCGGACGGCCGCTTCGAGAGCCGCCACCCCGAGGTTGAGATTGGCGAGGAACGACCCGTGAGGCCGGCCGGCACGGTAGGCGGGCTCACGGGGAGGGTGGCGGAGGATGCGGCCGATCAGGTCGAGATCGAATTGATCGAGCAGCGTGCCGTGGTAGAGCACGCCGTGACGCCGCACCCGCAGTGCGTTGCCCGACACCTTGCGGAGCCCGTCGGCCTCGCGCACCACGAGATCGCTGGAGCCGCGCCGTTCGACGGCGCCCGGTGCACCGATCGCAAGCGAGAGCGCGGTGCAGAGCGGATCGAGCATGCGGGCGTGAATCGCCTCGATCGGGGGCGCGCCGTCGGGCCAGGGCTCGATCACCGACCACATCAGGCATCCGGGGCCGAGCACCACCGTCAGCCCCCCGCTCGGCCGCCGCACGACCCGTGCGCCTGCCGCCCGGCAGGCGGCGAGGTCCACTTCGTCGTCGAGCCGGCTCGACGACCCGACGACCACCACCGGTTCGCGGGCCATCCATGTTCTCACCACCGTCGCCGACGTCAGGCCCTCGTGGGCCTCGTCGAGGAGGGCCTCGTCGAGCGCCAGCTGCTCTTCGACTGTGTCCACGACGACGTCGAGCCAGACGGCGCCGGGCTGGGGCGGAAGACGTTGACGCACCGGGGCACTCCCCTAGACTTCTGAGGTAGTTCGCTCGTTCCAGGGCCCATCCATGGCAGAATCCAAGCGGCCGCTCTCGGCCGATGACGCGTTGCCTCCGGTCGAGCCGCCGAGCGCTGCGTTTCTTGTGCAGCTGTTCTTGGTGCCTGGGCTCATCGTCGCCATCATCGTCTGCGTGTGGCTGGCGTTCCACTGGCTCGCGCATCTGGGCAACGATCCGCAGGCCTACGTGCGCACGCTCAGGCGCGACAACGAGGGGCGGTGGCAGGCGGCCCTCAATCTCGCGAACGACCTGCGCGGCCCCGGCAGCGCCGCCCTCAAGCAAGACGAGGCCCTGGCCGGCGAACTGGGGCGGATTCTTTCCGAAGAGGCGGTGAGCGGCCGCTCGGGGGAGCAGTCGGAGACCCTCAGGCTTTATCTCTGCCGCGCGCTCGGAGAATTTGCCGTGCCGGCGGCGGCTGGAGCGCTCGTGGAGCGGGTCGGCGATGCCGCCGATCCACAGACGGCCCGGGCGGCGGTCGAGGCGCTCGCCGTCTTGCAGACCAACCTCATCGCCGCCGAGCGGGATTTTGCCGACCCCGCCAACGTGGCGGCGGTGGTGGCGACGGCGTCGCGGAGCACCGACGTGCCGCTCAAGTCGGCCGCCACCTTCACGCTCGGCGTGCTCGGCGGAGAGGCCGCCGTGGAGCGGCTGCTGGCGCTCGCGGGCGATGCCTCCGACGACGTGCGCTTCAATGCCGCTCTCGGCCTTGCCCGCCAGGGGCGCACCGAGGCCTACGAAGGGCTCGGCGAGATGCTGGCGCTTCCCGACATGCCGGCCGGGCCCGGCGACGATGCTGCCGCGCAATCGCGGCGCTACAAGCGGGCGTTGGTGGTCGTCAACGCCTTGCGGGGCGTGGCGCTGTTGGTGGATTCGTCGCACGAGCCGCCGCCCGCCGCGATCGTCGAACGCCTCCAAGCCGCCGCCACCGATCCGGTGGGTGATGTCCGCTCCGGCGCCGCCGCCCTGCTCAAAAAGATCGAACGCATCGCCGCCCCGGCGGCCGCCTGAAACCCGTTTCACCGACCCGATATCCCGCCTCAGGAGCCTCCCATGGCCGTGACGACCAAAGAGACGATCGCCCTCTTGCTCGAAAGCTACAGCATGGAGCTCGAGACCGTCGTGAACTATCTCGCCAACAGCGTGAACCTCGACGGCGTCCGCGCCGAGGAGATCAAGAAGTCGCTCGGCGCCGACGTGCCGGGCGAGATCGCCCACGCGCAGCAGCTTGCCAACCGCATCAAACAGCTCGGCGGGCATATTCCCGGCTCGGCCGCCCTGAAGATGGGCGGGCAGATCCAGCCCGTCACCGACACCACCGACGTGGTGGGCGTGATCAAGAGCGTGATCGCCGCCGAAGAAGCCGCCTGCGCCCAATACAAAAAGCTCATCAAGGCGGTCGAGGGCGAGGACTACGTGACGCAGGATCTCTGCATCCGGCTCCTGGCCGACGAGGAAGAACACCTCGTGCAGTTCAAGGGCTTCCTCAAGGAATACGCCAAGTAGGACAGGCTTCAGCCTGTCTATGTTCACGGCAAGTCTCGACATCCTGTCGAACTTGCCTTGGCCGACCTCCGTCGGCTGGTGTTCACCCGGCCCTCCGGGCCGTGTGTCAACTTGCCCGATCCGGCTGCGGGCTCCCCATATCCCGTCGCCGGACGTTCGGCTCTTCGGAGACGCGCCGGCTCAGGGTGACCCCGTACCGTCTCGCCGGACGTTCGCCTTCGCCGGAAGCCCGAGGCGTAAGCCGAGAGGATGCCCGGATTGCAAACAGCCACGCGTATTCCCTTCGGCTCACGCCTCGGGCTTCCTC
>JAIXPT010000366.1 GCA_027486095.1 Planctomycetaceae bacterium
GGCCGTATCGGCGAGCGGCAGGGCGGCGTTGGCGGTGTAGTGGGCGCTGCCGAGCAGGCCCCGCTCCTCGCCCGAAAAAGCCGCAAACAGGATCGTGCGCGGAAACGGCCCTTCCGCAGCGAGCAGCCGGGCCACCTCGACGAGCATGGCCGTGCCGCTGGCGTTGTCGTCGGCGCCGTGATGCACGGCCGTCTCGCCGGGCGCGGCGGAATTCACCCCGCCGAAGCCGAGGTGGTCGTAATGGGCGCCGAGCACGACCGTCTCACCGCCGCCCGTGCCCGGCAGCACGGCGAGCACGTTCTGCGACTCGGCCTCCTTGCGCGCGATCGTCACGCGGCCACGGATCCGCCAGCCGGCGAGCGGGGCTCCCTGCGGCTCGAGCTTCTCGTCGGTCGTGCGTTCGAGCGTGGCGAGATCACGGCCCAGCCCCGCGGCGAGCAGCGGCTCGAGCACGGCGCGGCGCACATGGAGCACGGGCATCTGCCGCCGCTCGGAGCCGTCGCCGGCCCGCTCGAACGCCATCAGCGCGTCGTCTTTGTCGGACGCGTCGTTGCAAAACACGAGCCCGCCCGCTTCGTGTTCAGACGCGTTGGCCACCTTGCGCGAGAGCGCCGCATACTGCGAGGCCTGGTTGCCGTCGAACACGCTGTGCGGATCGTCTTTCTGGGGCTCCTGGCGGAGCACGATCACGGCCGAGCCCTTCGCACCCTGCGGGCCAAATGGCGCATAGTCGTCGTAGGCTTCCTTGGGGGCCGTGATGCCGTAGCCGGCGAACGCGAGCGGCAGATCGAACGGGCCCGAGCCGCCCGCGGCGAGCGGCGTGAAATCCTTGCCGAGTTCGAGCGACTGCACCGGGCGTGTGCCGTCGGGGCCCGGGGGGCCGACGAGTTCGGCCGTGTTGTCGGCCGCCGTCCCGAGCGTCGCCTCGAGCGTGATGGGAAACCGCTGAAAAGGCACGTCGCCCACCACGGTCGTGTCGAGCCCGATCGATGCGAACTGACGCGCCACCCAGTCGGCGGCCTGCTCGATGCCCGCGGTGCCCGGGCCACGCCCCTCGCGATCGGGGGCGGCAAGCCACTCGCAGGCTTCGCGCAGCCGCGTCTCGATCCGTGCTCGGCCCGCCGCCGGATCGGCCGAGGTGGCCTCCGCTGCCGCAGCCGCTCCCCAAATGCCGGTGGCGAAGCTGCCGATCGCGACAGCCCCGACGGCCCACCGAGCCAGATGTGTCGTGTTTATCACCGTCGCTCCTCGTTGCTGAACGCCTGTCGTATTCTACGCGCTTCCCGCGGACCGTCGCCTGTGCCAAAATTCGAGCCAGCGCGAGCATCGAGGCTTGCCGCAGTGCCGGGAGGCGATCGTTCGTGTCTTCGCTGTACGTCATCCAGGGCCGCAATCGCGGCGCCCGCTACGATCTCGCCGCACACGAGGGTGCGATCAGCATCGGCCGCGAGTCGGGCAACTTCGTGCAGCTCGACGACAACGAGGTCTCCCGCCGCCACGCGGAAATCCGCCGCGTGGACGGCCGCTTCGTCGTGGGCGATCTGAAGAGCTCCAACGGCACGTTCGTCAACAATCGCAAGGTGGAACGGATCGAACTGGCCAGCGGCGACCAGATCCAGGTGGGCCGCACGGTGATGGTCTATTCGAAGGAGCATGCCGACGAGCGCGGGGGCGGCCTCGTGGACATCGTGACGCCCGCGAACGACGCCGATGGCTCACGGATCGTGCGCACCATGCGCGAAGACGAGGGCGTGGTCGCGGCCTTCATGCCCGACGACACCCAAAACCGCTGGCTGGCCAGGGCTCGCAGCAACGTGCAGGTGATGTATCGCACGGCACTCGCCGCCAGCCACACGCTCGATATTGACGAACTGCTCGGGCGGATCCTGCAGCTCGTGTTCGAATGGATCGAGGCTGATCGGGGCTGCATCATGCTGCTCGACCCCGACACCCGGCAGCTGCAGACGAAGGCCCGGCGCGACCGCCGCGCCGGAGACCACACCTCGATGGCGATCAGCCGCACGATCCTCGACTACGTGCTCGAGCGCCGCGAGGGCGTGCTCACGAGCGACGCGCAGGACGACGATCGCTTCGCATCGGGCCACAGCGTGGTGCGGACGGGCGTGCGCGAGGCGATCTGCGTGCCGATGCAGGGCCGCTACGACACGGTGGGCGTGATGTACGTAGACACGATGGTGCCGCTCGCCGAGTCGCTGGAGGCCGGGCAGCGACGGTTCAGCGACGAGCACCTCAAGCTCATGATCGCGATCGGCCACCAGGCCGCCCTCGCCGTGGAAGACACCACCTATTATTCGGCGATGGTGCAGTCGGAGCGGCTGGCGGCGGTCGGTCAGACGATCGCCACGCTTTCGCACCACATCAAGAACATCCTCCAGGGCATCAAGGGGGGCGGCTATCTCGTGGACATGGGCCTGGAGAACGATGATCTAGGCGTGGTGCGCAAAGGCTGGGACATCGTCGGCCGTAACCAGGGCAAGATCTCGTCGCTCGTGATGGACATGCTCTCCTTCAGCAAGGAGCGCGAGCCAGATCCGGTGCCGACCGACCTCGTGGCCCTCGTGGCCGACATCGTCGAAACGGTGCAGCAGCGGGCAGCCGATGCAGGCATCGCGATCCGCTGGACACCCCCGGCTGATTGTCCCAGGCTCGTCTTCGACCCGGAGGGCATCGGGCGGGCCATCCTCAACGTCGTCACCAACGCCCTCGACGCCTTGGAAAACAGGCCCGATCCCGCGGTGGATATCCGAATCGAACTCGACCGCCCGGCCGGCCGCGTGAGGATCGTCGTCGCCGACAACGGCGCAGGCATGAGCACCGAGACACTCGGCGAGATCTTCAATCTCTTCGTCTCCACGAAGGGATCGCGCGGCACCGGGCTCGGCCTCACGGTGAGCCGCAAGATTCTGCGCGAGCATGGCGGCGATATCCGCGCCGAGAGCAGTCTGGGCGTCGGCAGCACGTTCACGCTCGAATTCCCGCTCGTGCTCGAGGCCGCCTTCCCCGCCGGCGATCCCGTCGGGCCCGCGGCATGACGGCCGGCCGCCCCGCGATTTCCGCCGTGGTGATCGCTCGCGACGCCGGAAGCACGCTCGCGGCGACGCTCGCGAGTGTCGCCTTCGCTTCCGAACGGCTGGTGCTCGATTCCGGATCGACCGACGGCACGGTGGCGATCGCGATCGCAGCCGGAGCCCGCGTCGAGCAGCAGCCCTTTCTCGGCTACGGGCCGCAGAAGCGCCGGGCCGTCGCTCTCGCCGCCCACGACTGGATTCTCTCGCTCGATGCCGATGAGGCTCTCGACGCGGAGGCCGCTCAGGCCATTCAGGCCCTCGACCTGGCCGACCCGCACGCGTGCTTCGCCTTCCGCCGGCGCACGTTCGTGGGCATCCGCGAGGTGCGGCACGGCCCGTGGGGCGGGGAGACGGTGCTGCGGCTCTTCCACCGCCAGCACGCCGCCTTCTCATCGCTCCCCGTGCACGAACAGGTGGAGGCCCGCACGGCGCCGCGGCTCCTGCCGGGCTCGATCCTGCACCACAGCTTCACCGACTGTGCCGACGTGATCACCCGCTCGGTGCGCTATGCCCGGCTCAAGGCCGCCGTGATGCGAGCCAAGGGGCAGCAGGTGAGCCCCTGGACGCTCCCGGCGCGCGGCGTGGGAAACTTCTTCAAGAGCTACGTCGTGCAGGGCGGCTGGCGCGACGGCCCGGTCGGCCTCGTGATCGCCCTCTCGCGCGTGATCGACTCCACGCTTCCCCGCGCGCTCGTGCTGATGGGCGAAGCCGATGCGCCGCGTGTCGATCGGCCGGAGTGACGCCCTGGATTCGGCCTAAGCGTTATCCGTTCGCGCCGGCTTCGGGCTTCCGATGTCCCGTCGCCGGACGTTTGCCTTCGCTGAAAGCCCGAGGCGTAAGCCGAGAGGATGCCCGGATTGCGAACAGCCACCCGCATTCCCTTCGGCTCACGCCTCGGGCTTCCAGCCCGACCGTCTCCGCCGAAAATCCCCTCCCCCGTAGCGACAGAGCTCCAGCTCTGTCGATCGACAGGCCTGGAGGCCCGTCGCTACGGTCGCCCGACAGGCCTGGAGGCCCGGCGCTACGGAGCCGGCTCGGGGTAACCCCGTGCCGCGGTGGGAAAGGCCAGACCGCCGTGTTTCCACGGTGTTTTTGCCCTTGAGTCGGCGTGCGCGGGTTGGCATCATCCCGCCCTCCCCGGAGTTTCCGCGGCACCGCCACGAGTCAATCAAGCAAGGAGTGCATTCCCGTGAAGTCGCAACTGGCAGGCGTTCTCTGTGTGGCCGTGCTGGCCATGGTCGAAGTTCCCGCGTTCGGCCAGGCTCCGGGCCAGGCTCCGCAGGCGGCGAGCCCGGCGACGCACGTGGCCGTGATCGACGTCGGCTACGTCTTCAAGAATCACAACCGCTTCAAGGCGGCGATGGACAAGATGAAGGACGAAGTGATGGCCGCCGAGAACGGCCTCAAGGCCGAGCGCGACCGGATCAACGGCCTGATGGAGCAGCTCAAGGGCTTCAATGTCGGCACGCCCGAATACAAGAAGCTCGAGGCCGAGGTGGCCAAGGCGCAGGGCGATTTCAACGTCAATGCCCAGCTCCA
>JAIXPT010000030.1 GCA_027486095.1 Planctomycetaceae bacterium
CCGGTGAGCGAGAGCACGGCCAGAAACACGCCCGTGATCGCGAGCACGTGTGGCCGGGAGGTGAACTGGCGGCCGAGCTCCTGTGAGAGATCCACCGTCTGACTCGAGCGTGAGATCAAGAGGCCCGTGGCCACCGAGACGAAGAGCGCCGGCACCGCGCTCACGAGCCCGTCGCCGATCGTCAGCCGGGAGTAGATATCTACGGCCTTCTGCACTGGCATTCCGTGCTGCACGACGCCGATGGCGAGCCCGCCGACGAGGTTCACGAGCGTGATGATCACGCTGGCCACCGCCTCCCCTTTCACGAAGCGGCTGGCGCCGTCCATGCTCGCGAAGAAGTCGGCCTGGCGTTGCAGGTCGAGCCGCATCGCCCGGGCCTGGTCGCGGGTGATCGTGCCCGCGCTCGCCTCGGCATCGATCGCCATCTGCCGACCCGGGAGGCCGTCGAGGGCGAAGCGGGCGGCCACTTCGCTCGTGCGGGTGGAGCCGGCCGTGATCACCACGAATTGCACCACGGCGATGATCATGAAGATCACCGCGCCGACGACGAGATTGTTGGCCGACACGAACGCGCCGAAGGCCTGCACCACCTCGCCGGCGGCATCGGCCCCGTCGAGGGCGGCCCGGGAGAGAATCAGCCGCGTGGTGGCGATGTTGAGCACGAGCCGCACGAGCGTGGATCCGAGCAGGAACGTGGGAAACACGCCCAGCTCCAGCGGAGTGCGGGCGGCGAGGGCTCCGAGCAGCGCGAGGATCGAGATCGTGAGATTCGCGGCCAGCAGCAGATCGACGAGGGCCGGCGGCACGGGTGCGAGCACGACGAGCACGGCCAGGAGAATCACGGCCGGCACGGCGTAGTCGAGCGCCCGGGCCGGAGGGGCCTGGGGGGCGAGCGCGGTGGTGCCGATCGACTGCGACATGCGGTCCGACTGCGGGGAAAATGGGGGTGGCGAGCGGACGGGACGATAGCGGTGGCGGGCGGACCGGTCCAGACCGCTCCCGCTCCCACAAAACGCTACAATTCCCGACGATCCGCCCACTTTCGACCAGCTTCAGGTGATCTCCGCCGCCATGCACTTCGATCAATTCGGACTGGCCTTCGACTACCCCGATTCCTGGTCGATCGACACGGCCGACTCCGCCGGCAGCCATGCGGCGGTGACCGTCTACTCTCCCGAGGGCGCCTTCTGGTCGGTGAGCGCTCATGCGCCCGGCGGCGAGGCGACCGAGCTGGCGGCGGCGGTCGTCGCCCAGATGCGCGACGAATATCGGGATCTCGACAGCGAATCCGCCTCCGACACCGTCGCGGGGCGGAGGCTCCCGGGCTACGACATCAATTTTTTGTGCCTCGACCTCACCAACACCGCCGCGGTGCGCACGCTCGAAACCCCGGACGCGATCTATCTTTTTTTCTGCCAGGCCGAGGATCGCGAATGGGAGCGGATTTCCCACGTGTTCGCGGCGATGACGGTCAGCTTCGTCACGGCGCTCGGCGCATGAGCGGCTGGAAAAGTGCCTGGCGGGAGGCCGTTTTCGGGGCGGCTGCTACACTTCTCCGGTCACCGAGGAGGCCGCAGTGATCGCGCTTGTCTGCAGCAGCATGTCGCTCTTTCTTCCGTTCGCGCTGGCCGACGCAGTTGCGGGGCCGATCCAGGCCGTTCACTGGATGGCGTTCGCGGCCTTCGTGGTCGTGATGCTGACGCTCGACCTCACGGTGTTCCACAAGCATGCGGCCGAGCCGTCGCTCCGCGAGAGTGCTTTCTGGACCTGCTTCTGGTCGGCCCTCGCGTTTTCGTTCAACGGGCTGGTCTGGTGGTGGCTCGGCGGCAAGGCGGCCCTCGAGTTTCTCACCGGCTACCTCGTCGAGTGGTCGTTGTCGATGGACAACGTCTTCGTGTTCGCTGTGGTGTTCGGCTACTTCGGCGTGCCGCTCAAATATCAATATCGCGTGCTGTTCTGGGGCATTCTCGGCGCCGTACTGATGCGGCTCACGTTCGTGTTGCTCGGGGCCGAGCTCGTCGAGCGCTACAAATGGGTGATGTGGTTCTTCGGTGCTTTTCTACTCTACACGGGCATCAAGCTGGCGTTCAGCGACGACGATCACGAGCCGGGAGACAATTCGATGATCCGCTTCTTCAAGCGGATCATCCCACTTTCCAGCCACTCGGATGGCGACAAGTTCTTCGTGCGAGAGAACGGCCGACTCATGGCGACGCCGCTGTTTCTCGTGCTTCTCGTGGTGGAAAGCACCGACGTGCTGTTCGCCGTGGACAGCGTGCCGGCGATTTTGGGCGTCGTGGAGAAGGGTACGCCCTACATGCGGTTCATCGCCTTCACGTCGAACGTGTTCGCGATCCTCGGCCTCCGCGCGCTCTATTTTCTGCTCGCCGGCGTGATGGATCTCTTCCGCTTCCTCAACTACGGCCTCTCGGCGGTGCTCGTATTCGTGGGGGCGAAAATGCTGGCCGAGGCCGCGCGGCACACCGAATGGCTCGCGGAGTGGGGCGGCTGGGACGCCCACGCCAAGGGGCACCTCGTGCACCCGGCCGTGTCGCTGCTCGTGATCGTGACCCTGATCGGTGCGAGCGTGGCGGCATCGCTGTTGTTTCCCGAGCGCAAGGACGGCGCCGAGATCGCCGACGACGGCCACCATCCGCCGCAGGCGTGACCGGCTTTGTCGTAGGACAGGCGTGCCGCCCCTCATATATCGGGCGGTCATGACTCAGCGCGCCGAATCCGGCTTTGGGGGAGCCCCGTACCGTTTTGCCGAATGTTCTCGTCGTTGAGTGCGCGATGGCTCGGGGTTACCCCGTACCGTCTCGCCGGACGTTCGCTGCGCCCTCCAGGCAATCCTGTTGGGCACGCGGTTCCCGCTGGCCTAGAAGCCCGGAGCGGAAGCGACGGGACTCCGGGTTGCGTACCGCCTCTCGTGGGGCGATCGGCTGGCTTGCCGTACGGAGGACAGGCTTCAGCCTGTCAGGCCTCAACTCGCCCGAGCCTCCCATGGAGCGACAGAGCTCCAGCTCTGTCGATCGACAGGCCTGGAGGCCTGTCGCTACAGGGGAGTCGGCGAACGCTTCCCGAACTTTGGGCCGCTGCGGCCTGAGTGAGGATCTGAAAGACCGCGCAGCGGCGACTTTTGCCGCTCCCCCGAAGCCGGCGCATTCTTAATGAGGGTCGTATCTTTTTACGCTGGCTACAATGATTTCATGGCACATGTCACGGATTTTTCGCTGGGCACGGTCGAAGTGGCGCTCACGCCGCAGGCGCGGTTCGAGGAGTATCTGCGCGCCCGGGGCAAGAAGATCACGCAGTCGCGGCTGCGGATCGTGGAACACGTCTCACGGCAGCACGATCATTTCGACGC
>JAIXPT010000252.1 GCA_027486095.1 Planctomycetaceae bacterium
CTGGAGGCCGTGGCGTGGGCGAAGCGCGTCGAGGAACTGGGCGCCGGCGAGATCGTGCTCACCTGCATGGATCGCGACGGCACTCGCGATGGCTACGATCTCGAGATCACCGCCGCCGTCAGCCGGGCCGTCGGCATCCCCGTGGTCGCCAGCGGCGGCGCGGGCTCGGCGGAGCATCTCGCAGACGCGATCGAGTCGGGCGGGGCGGACGCGGCGCTGGCCGCTGGAATCTTCCACTTCGGGCAGTGTACGATCCGGGAAGTGAAGGATCTTTTCCGGCGGCGGGGCATCCCCGTCCGCCCGCCGGCAGGCCCCTGACGCCGGTCGCGACGCCGGCAGACGCCCATGGCCACGATCGAAACCACTGCCGCGGAGCCCGCCCCGACGCCGATCAAGAGCGCCGCCGGCCGGCCGCCGCTGGAAATCGACCGGCTTTTCGAGGCGCTCGTGCGGCTCTCGGGCAGCGACCTGCACCTGAAGGTCGGCCAGCCGCCGTTCATGCGCGTGAAGGGGGCCCTCCAGCCGCTCAAGGCGCCGCGGATCGACGACGAGCAGATGCGCAAGCTCTGCCTGCCGATGCTCGACGAGCGCCAGCGCAAGATTCTCGAAAACGACGGCGGCTGCGACTTCGCCCACACCTGCGTGGTCGATGGCGTGAGGTGGCGGTTTCGCGTGAATCTGCTCTATCAGCAGGGGGCGCTCGGGATGGTGGCCCGCCGCGTCAACAACACGATCCCCGATTTCAAGGGGCTGTTCCTGCCGCCCTCGATCGAGAAGCTCTGCCAGCTCGATCAGGGCATGGTGCTGCTCGCCGGCGTGACCGGCTCGGGCAAGAGCACCACGATCGGCTCGATGCTCAACTACGTCAACCAAAACTACCGCAAGCACATCCTCACGCTCGAGGATCCGATCGAATTCGTGTTCACCGAGGACAAGTGCCTGATCAATCAGCGCGAGATCGGCACCGACGTGAAGAACTTCGAGATCGGCATGAAGCACGCCGTGCGCGAAGACCCGGACATCATCCTCGTGGGCGAGCTGCGCGACGTCGAGACCTTCAAGACGGCCATCCACGCCGCGGAGACGGGGCACCTCGTGTTCGGCACCATCCATGCCGCGAGCGCGCCGAGCTGCATCACCCGCATCCTCGACCTGTTTCCGCAGGAGGAGCATGCCGCCATCCGCAGCGCGATCGCCTTCAACATGAAGGGAATCGTGGCCCAGAAGCTGCTCAAATCGATCCGCCCGGGCGTGAGCCGGGTGCCCGTCGTCGAGATCATGTTCTTCGACGTGCTCGTGCGGAAATACGTGCTCGAGGGGCAGGATCACCTGCTCGCCGACCACATCAAGAAGTCGGCACTCGACGGCATGCAAGACTTCACGATCAGTCTCAAGAGCCTCATCGACCAGGGGCTCATCGATCGCCAGGACGCCCTCGACATCGCGCCCAATCGTGAGGCGCTGATGATGGCCCTCAAGGGCATCGGAGTCATTTGATGGCGCACCGGCAGGAGCCGCGGCCATCATCAGGGCCGCCAAGGAGGGCGTTCGCACTGGCGATCCTGCTCGTCTGTGCGACGCTCGCTGCAGGTTCTCTTGTAGCCGTCGCGCAGCCGCCGGCCGCCCCGGCCGACGGCGCCCGGCCGAAGATGGAGGAGGTCGATCCGAATGCCCCTCCGCCGCCGGCCGCGGCCGAGGAGCCGGCGCCCGTGCCGCGCGCTCCGGCCGGCACCCTCGCGATTCTGCCCAGCCTGATCTGGTGGTTGCTCGTGCTCGGCTGGCTGGCAACCACGGCCTGGACGGCCCGTGATGAGCACCACCCGAAATCGTTCGAAAACCTCTGGCTGCCGATCCTGGCGATTCCATTCTTCGTGCTCGCACTCGGGGCCTGGTGGCTGCCGTGGTCGGCGGCGGCGTGCGGACTCGCGTCTGTCGCCTGGCTGGGACCATTCCTCGCTTATGGGCTCGCCCGTGACGCGAAGCTCAAGGCCGATCAGCGGATCTTGTCGCTACGCAACGCGTTTTACGCCGCGGCCAGGCAGGCCCAGCCGCTGCTTCGGCGCATGGGCATCAAACTCGATCTCGAAAGCCGCTCGCTCGCCGACTCGCTCCCCGACATCACGATCACCGCCCTACCGCCAGACGGGGCTGGTTCACCCCAGGCACTCCTCGATCAGGCGCAGGCCCAGCCCGGCTTCGAGGCTTTTCGTGAGCTCTTGCAACGATCCGTCGCGATGCGCGTGTCGCAGGTGCTCATGGAGATCGATCAGCAGGGAGCGAAGGTGCGGCAAAAGATCGACGGGATCTGGCAGCCGGCACGGCAGATCGTGAAACGCAGGCAGGGGCTCAAGACGGTGGACGAGTGGGAGGAGTCGGATCCACTCGATCGTGAAACGACGACGGGGCTCGTCGGTGCCGTGAGGGCGCTGTGCGGAATGCCGCCGAAGCCTGCCAAGCGGCAGCGAGGCACGTTTCAGATTGGTGTCGAAAAGAAGGCGATTCCCTGCAGCGTCGTGCTCGAAGCCACCGAAACGGGCATGCGGCTCGGCATCGACCTCGACCTGCCACCGCCGGTGTTCAAGTCGCTCGCGGCGCTCGGCATGGCCGAGCCGGTCGCCGCCAGGGTGCAGCAGGGGCTGACCCTCGAGCATGGGCTGGTGGTCGTGTCGGCGCCGCCCGGGGAGGGTCTCACCACCACGTTCACCCAAGTGGTGCTCACGGCCGATCGTCTGCTCCGGGATTTCGTGATCCTCGAGGATGCAGCGGAACCCAGCAAAGACATCCAAAATGTGAAGCCTTTTCGGTGGGGTGGCCCCGAGAAGCTGGCACCGGTGGCCGTGCTCGAAACGGCCATGCGTGGCTATCCGACGGCCGTGGTGGTACCCGACCTCCGCGATCAGGCGCTCGCGGCCGAACTCGCCCGGCTGTCGGGTGAATTGCTCGTGATCGTGGGCCTGCAGGCGGCCGACGCCGTGCAGGCGATTGAAAAGCTGCTCGCGCTCGGCATGCCCCCCGACGTGCTCGCGCATTCCCTCCAGGCGGCCACGTGCCAACGGCTGCTGCGGCGACTGTGCCCGAAGTGCGCCGAAGGCTACCAGCCTTCGGCCGAACTGCTCGCGAAGCTCAAACTGCCGGTGGTGGAGGCCCTGACCTTCAAGAAGGCGACCGCCCTCGGGTGTCCGGCATGCAGCGGCACCGGGCATCTGGGCCGCGGCGCGCTTTTTGAACTGGCCGCGGGACCCACCGTGTGCAAGGCGATCGCGGCCAAGGTCGATCGGGCGACGCTCGTCAAGGCAGCCCAGCGGGACGGAATGCAGCGGTTTTCGGAAGCAGGGATCGCGATGGTCGCAGCGGGCACGACCTCGCTCGACGAGGTGCAGCGGATTCTCAAGAAGGGCTAGCATGCCATGATCCTGAACCTCGCTCTCCTCGTGATCCTGCTCGTCGTCGCCGTGGCGGTGGCGAGGGGTGGCCTCTTCCAGGCGATGGGGCTGTTTTTCGCGGTGCTGCTGGCCGCGAGTCTGGCCAGCGCCTGGTATGAACCCCTCGTCTCGTACCTCGAAAAGTCGCTCGAGCCATACAAATATTTTCTGGACGTGGGGGCTCTGTGGTTCCTGTTCGGTGTGATCCTCGCGCTGTGCGGCGCGATGGTCCATCAGCTGACAAAACGCAAAGTCTCGTTTCACAAGCATGTCGAACTCGCTGGCAGCCTCATCGTGGGGCTGATGGCGGCCTGGACTGTCGTCGAATTCGCGGCTTTCTCGCTCCACACCGCACCGTTGCGAGCCGACGTGATTCCGACGAAGCAGGGAGAGAGCCTGTTGTTCGGCCTCAAGCCTGATCGCTGCTGGCTGTGGTGGATGCGCGGCTCGACCCGCAACGGTCCGTTCGCAATCGGAGGCCAGCCTTTCGATCCCGACCTCGATTTCGTGGAGCGACACGCGACCCGCCGCGAACAGCTTTCAGGCGGGCCTGCGGCGGAGAATCCCCCAGCAAATTGACGCGGACAGCGGCAGGGAGCTGTCCACACCATCGCCATGCACGCCAGCCATCCCGATCCGTCGATTCCGCCCGGCGATGCCCAACAGCCAGCCTATCGGCCCGTGAGCGGGCTGGCACTGGCGGCGCTGGTGCTCGGCGCGTCGTCGGCCGTGGCGCTCGTGAGCCCGCTGTTCTTCGTGGTGCCGCTCGTCGCGGTGGCCGTGGCGGTGGCGGCGCTCGCCGACGTGGGCCGCGACGGGGCGGCGAAGGCCGGCCGCTTCGCGGCCGTCGCGGGGCTCGCCCTTGCCGCGGGCTTCGGGGCCCAGTCGCTGATGTCGGACGTGGTGTCCCGATCGATCGCCGCGGGCCGTGCCGCTGCGGCGGCGGAGATTCTTCTGCAAGCGATGCGCGAGGGGCGGCAGGCGGATGCCGAGGCGATGTGTGGCCCGGAGGCTCGCGAGCAGATCGTGGCCGCCGCGGCATGCCTCGGCCCGGGGAAGCCGCTGCGGGCCAGGGCCGGCGACGAACCGGGCACGTGGGTCGTGGAGATCGCGCCTGGCGGGCCCCGCGCCTGCGGGGCGCGGCTGGTGCTCACGCCCGTGACGAGCGTCCAGCAAGGACGGTCGATCGAGCGGTGGCTCGTGACGGCGTACGAAATCCAAGAGCCGCCCGTCATGCCATCCGGGACGTGAAGCAGCGGACGCCGTCGATCGACGGCGTGCCCGCGGCGAGCATCGCCAGCCGGTCGAAACCGAGGGCGGTGCCCACGCCGGCGGGCATCGCCGGGCCATGCGCCTCGACGAGCCGGGCGGGCACGGGCAGGGCGGGCCGGCCCGATGACAGCCGGATCGCATTGGCCGCCGCGATCCGCTCGAGCAGCACGTCGCGGCGGGTGTCTTCCTCCCAGCCGTTGGCAAGCTCGACCCCGGCCACGAAGAGCTCGAACCGCCGCGCCGTCGGCGGCGCGCCGGCGGCGAGCCGGGCGAACGCGGCCTGTGACACGGGCCAGGCCTCGAGCATCACGGGCCGCTCATGACCGAGCCGCGGGGCCACCACCTCGGAGAGCAGCACCTCGAACCAGGCGTCGCACGAGTCTCTGAGCCCGTCGGGCAGCGACACGCCAGCCCGCTCACCCGCCGCCTGCCACTCCGAGGGTGACAACGTGAACGGATCGATGCCCGCGTGACTCGCGAACGCCTCGTGGCAGGTGAGGCGGTCGAGGCCTGCCGTGCCGAGCGCGGTCGTGCACAGCTCGACGAGAAGCGTGGCCTCATCGTCGAGCGTCGTGCCCGGGGCGTACCATTCGAGGAGCACGAATTCGACGTCGTGCCGCGGGCCCCGCTCGCCCGCCCGAAACGCCCGGGCAAACTGATAGATCGGCCCCGATTCCACGGCCAGCAGCCGCTTCATGTGGGCCTCGGGGCTCGCCTGCAGATAGTGCGGCGGGCCCTCCTGGCCGTCGAGATGGACGGCAAACGGATCGATGTGGGCCTCTGGCAACACCTCGCTCGACAGCACGGGCGTATCGACCTCGATGAAGCCGCGATCGTCGAAGAGCTTCCTCACCCGAGCCCGCAGGCTGGCGCGGAACTCGATGATCGGTCGGATCGACATCGTCGCAAAGGCTTTCGTCAGATGCGGGCGGGCTCGGGCTTGCGATCGGCGAGCTTTGCCGCCGTCTCGCGATAGACGAGCACGGGGCAGGGAGCCCGCCGTACGATCGCCTCTGCCACGCTCCCCATCAAGAGCCGCGTCATGCCGGTCCGGCCATGTGTCCCGAGCACGATCATCTCGGCCCCCTCGTCGGCGGCGATGCGCACGATCTCACCGGCCGGGTCGCCCATCGTGAGCCGGTGGGCGAACGGCACCTTGGGATCCGCAGGCTTCACGTCTTCGAGCATCTTCAAGATGCGCTCGGAGTTCGGTTCCGGCAGGCCGTAGTAGAGCTCGCCGCCGCCATACGCCAGCGGCGGCTCCTCGACGTGCACGATCAGGAGCCGGGCGTTCGCCTGCTTGGCGAGTGCTTCGGCATGCGGCAGGGCGGCGTCGCTCGCCAGGGAAAAATCGGTGGGAAACACGATCGTTTTCTGGGCCATGGC
>JAIXPT010000015.1 GCA_027486095.1 Planctomycetaceae bacterium
AGGAAGCGGTCCACGATGCTGCGCACGCGGATCGTCTCGCTCAGGCCCTTCACGCCCGGCCGCAGGCCGCAGATGCCCCGCGCGATGATGTCGATCGGCACGCCGGCCTGGCTGGCCGCGTAGAGCGCCTCGATCACGCGGTGATCGACGAGCGAGTTGAGCTTCGCGAAAATGCGCGAGGGCTGCCCGGCCTGCGCGCGGCGGGTCTGATGCTCGATCAGTTCCAGGGTGCGGCGGTGCAGGTCGTTGGGCGCGACCACCAGCCGCTGCCAGGCGTGCCCCTGCGAATAGCCCGTGAGCAGGTTGAACAGCGCCGAGGCATCTTCGGCCACGGCCTCGTCGGCCGTGAACAGCCCGAGGTCGGTGTAGGTGAGGGCCGTCGTCGGGTTGTAGTTGCCCGTGCCCAGATGCACGTAGCGGCGCAGCCCCTGCCCCTCCTGCCTGACGACGAGCGACACCTTGCAGTGGGTCTTGAGATCGAGAAATCCAAACACCACGTGCACGCCGGCCCGCTCGAGCTGCCGCGCCCAGCTCACGTTGTTCGCCTCGTCGAACCGGGCCTTGAGCTCGACGAGCGCCGTCACGTGCTTGCCCGCTTCGGCCGCCGTGATCAGCGCCCGCGAGATGGGAGAATCGCCGCTCGTGCGATAGAGCGTCTGCTTGATGGCGAGCACCCGCGGATCGTTTGCTGCGCTCGTCACGAAATCGACGACCGGATCGAACGACTCGAAGGGATGGTGGAGGAGGATGTCTTGCCGGGCGATGGCGGTGAAGATGTCTTCGCCGCGCCGCCCCAGCCCGCGCGGCAGCCGCGGCGTGAACGGCTTGTCGCGCAGGCGCTCGTGCCCCGGCAGTTTGTAGAGCTCCCACAGCGCCGTGAGGTCGAGCGGCCCGTCGATCCGATACACCTCGCTGTAGCCGGAGCCGTCGGCCCCGTCCGAACGCACGCCGCCGTTTTGCAGCCCCTCTTCGTCGATGATCAGCTGGGCGAGCGACTGATCGGCCTTCGACGCGATCTCGATCCGCACCGCCTGGCCCCGCTGCCGGGCCTTGAGCCGGTCTTCGATGAGCCGCAGCATGTCGTCCGACTCCTGCTCGAGGAGTTCGAGATCGCTGTCGCGGGTGATCCGGAAGGCGGTCCACGATTTCACGTCGAATCCACCGAACAGCTCCGGGAGCCGCGCGGCCACCACGTCTTCGAGAAGCACGAACGACGTGCGGCCCGGGGCGGTGCCCGTCACGCCGACGATCCGCGGCAGCACCTGCGGCACCTGCACGACGGCGAACAGCCGCTTGGGGCCGAGCGCCTCGATCTCGTCCGACGCCGTGTGCTCGAGCATCACGCCGAGATACAGCCCGCGATTGTGGTAGCGCGGCGAGGGATGGGCGGGATCGACCGCCATCGGCGTGAGAATCGGCAGGGCCCGCTCCCGGAAGAATCGATCGACCTGCTCGAGCTGCGGGCCGTCGAGATCGTCGTAACGCAGCAGCTCGAAGCCTTCGGCCGTCATCGCCGGGCCGATGCTCTCCTTCAGGCAGCGATACTGCCGGGCCACCAGTTCCTGGGTGCGGGCGGCGATTCGTTCGAGCTGTTCGAGCGGCCGCATGCCGTCGGCCGCGTAATCCTGCGGAGCGCTCTCGCCGAAGGCCTGCTCACGCAGCCCCGACACCCGCACCATGAAAAACTCGTCGAGGTTCGAACTGAAGATCGCAAGAAACTTGAGCCGCTCGAGCAGCGGGTTGTCGGGATTCTCCGCCTCTTCGAGCACCCGGAGGTTGAACTCGAGCCAGCTCAACTCGCGATTGAGAAAACACTCGGGGCCGAACGTGGGCGGGGGCGGGGCGGCGTCGGTGGACATGGGCGGGGCAGGCGGGCGTGCGAGGCGTGGTGGAAAACTCGTCGCAGTGTACCTTGAAGCGGGCCACGGCCGGAGGCCGGGCCAGGTTTCACACGGGAACCACACATGCCCGCCCCAGCCATCGCGCCCGCCTTCGCGCCCGGCACCCGCGGGTGGTGCGTCGCCGTGGCCTGCGCGCTCGAGGCCTCGGCCCCCAAGCCGGGCAACGTGCACCCGGCGGTCGAGTATCACGATCTGGCGTATGGCGAGCTCGTGGCGGCGGGTGCCGCGATCGCGGTGCCGCTGCACGACGCCTGCCGGCATCCGCTCGGGGCGACGATCCGCGCGGCGGTCGAGGCATCGCGGCGGGTCACGCGGTCGAACGCGAATCTCGGCATCGTGCTCGCCATCGCGCCGCTCGCGGCGGTGCCCGACGGCGCCCCGCCGACGCCCGCGGCCGTGTCGCGGGTGCTGGCGGGGCTCGGGCCGGCCGACGCCCGCGAATGCTGGCAGGCCATTGCGGCCGCGCGGCCGGGAGGGATGGGCACCCGTGCCCGCTGGGATCTGGCCGGAGAACCGCCGGCAGACCTGCTGGCCGCGATGCAGGCGGCCGCTGCACACGACCAGATCGCGCGGCTTTGGGCGCGCGGCTATCAGCCGCTCTTCACGGGGCTCGTCGCCGATCTCGAGTGCGAGCTCCTCGCCGGCCATGATCTCGACGCGGCGATCGTCCGTGGATTCTTGAGGCAGCTGGCTCGTGAGCCCGATTCGCTCGTGCTCCGCAAGCACGGCGCCGTCGTCGCCGCGGCGGTGTCGGCCGGGGCCCGGGCGGCGATCGAGGCCCCGAGCGGCTGGCGCGAGGCGGCCCGGGCGTTCGAGCACGCGCTGCTCACGGGCCGCGGGCTCCCCGGCCATGCCGCGCCGCCGGGCGGCACCCGCCCCGGCACGATCAATCCCGGCACCACCGCCGACCTCGTGGCCGCCGCCCTCTATGTGCTGCTCGCGACGGGGCGGCTCCGCGAGCTCGTCGGCCCCGACCGCCTCACCGCCGTGCCGCGCTGAGTTCGGCGTCTACCACGAGCAGTTTTCCGGCCGCGTCGAGGGCCAGCGAAATTGCCTTGCGGCCGATGCGAATTCGCATCAGTCCGGCGCCGTCGGGGTTCTTCTCGATCTGCCCGGTGGTGCCGAGCGTGAGCCCGGCATCGGTGAGATAGCGGAGGAACCCCGTCGATTGATCGAGCACGCGAGCCAGCCGGAAGCTCGCCCCGGCAGCGCAGTCGGCGAGCGGCCGCGTGGCGGGCTCCGACGGCGGCTCCAGCGTTTCACCGTCGCTGCGCGGGATCGGATCGCCGTGCGGATCGACGTCGGGGTGGCCGAGATACATGTCGATCCGATCGACGAGCAGGTCGCTCACGGCATGTTCCATGTGTTCGGCCTCGTCGTGCACCTCGTCCCAGGTCATGTCGAGCGTGCGCAAAAGGAACAGCTCCAGCAGCCGATGCCGCCGAATCATGCGCAGGGCGAGCACGCTGCCGGCCGGCGTGAGCGCCACGCCTTCGTAGGGGCGGTGCGTGGCCAGCCGCGCCGCGTCGAGCGTCTTGAGCATGCTCGTGACGGTGCCGGGAGAGACGCCGAGCGCCGTTGCGAGCTGGCCCGTCGTGGCTGCCGCGCCGGCCTGCGACGTCGTGATCTGGTAGATCGTCTTCACGTAGTTTTCGACTGTCAGGCTCGGCACGCTGCACCTCATGTGGTGGCTCGACGGGCAGCCCGAAATCTGCAGGGATTGCCTGGCCTGCCCGTGAACCGCATTATTGCGTCGCCGCACGGCTGGTCGAAGGGAAATCGCTTTCATGACGACGACGCTCAACGAATCAGGCCTGGCGATCGTCGAACGCGCCCTCCCGGAGGCGCGGCACCTGGCCATCGCGGTGGAAACGATCGCCGGCACGCGGGTGATCGACTGCGGCGTGCACGCCCGGGGCAGCGACGCCGCCGGGCTCATGCTGGCCGAAGCGGCCATGGCCGGCCGGGGCGCGGCGTGGCTCGAGCCCCCCGAGCGGCCCGACGCCGCGTTCGCCGCCGTCTGGCCGGCCTGCCCGTGGCCGGTCGTCGCGGTGCAGAGCGATACGCCCGTCGCCGCGTGCTTGGCCGCACAGTATGCCGGCTGGAAGGTGGCGGCGAGCGGCTATTTCGCGATGGCGAGCGGCCCGATCCGGGCCGCGATCGGCCGCGAGGAACTGTTCGACACGATCGGCTGCCGCGAGCGGCCGGCCGTCGCCGTAGGACTGCTCGAGAGCGATCGGCTGCCACCGCCCGACGTGTGCCGCGATCTGGCGGCCGCCGCGGGCGTGGCGCCGGCATCGCTCGTGCTTCTCGTCGCCCGCACGGCGAGCCCGGCAGGCACGCTGCAGGTGATCGCGCGGTCGCTGGAAACCGCCCTCCACAAACTCCATGAGCTGCACTTCGACGTCGCCCGCATCGAACGCGGCACGGGGCGGGCCCCGCTGGCTCCCGTGGCCGCCGGCGATCTGGCCGCGATCGGCCGCACGAACGACGCGATCCTTTATGGCGGCCATGTCACGCTGGAGGTTCGCGGCGACGACGCGAGCCTCGCGGAAATCGGGCCACGCGTGGTGAGCAGGGCGTCGCCAGCCTACGGGGAGCCGTTCGCCGCGCTGTTTGCCAAGGCGGGCGGCGATTTCTATGCGCTGGATCCGGCGCTCTTCGCGCCGGCGAGCATCGAGTTCGTCAATCTCGACACCGGCCGCCGGCAGCGGTTCGGCGGCGTGGCCCCGGAGATCGTGGCCGCATCGTTCACCGTGACGGGCGTGGCCGCGATGCCCGCGGGGCGGTAGCGCGATGCGCGTCGCGGTGCTCGCTGCCGCGGCGGGCTGGCATGTGCGCCGGCTCGTCGCTGCGTTTCGGGAAGCCGACCACGAGGCCACCGTCGTCGGCTGGCACGAGCTGGCGACGGACCTCGGCGTCACGGAACGCCTTCTGCCGAAGGCCGTGGCCACCGCCGACCTCGTGGTTGTCCGCGGCATGCCGGCCGGAACCCTCGAAGACGTGATTTTTCGGATGGACCTGCTCGGGCGGTTGGCCCGGGCTCGGCCCGTAATCAACGCCCCCCGGGCCCTGGAAGTGTCGATCGACAAATATCTGACGCTCGCGCGGCTGCACGACGCCGGCATCCCGGTGCCGCGGACGATCGTCGCCCAAGACGCCGCCGCGATCGAAGCCGCCTGGCGAACGCTCGGCGAAGCGGCCGTGGTGAAGCCCCTGTTCGGATCGCAGGGCCGTGGCATCGAACGCATCGCATCCCTTGGCGGCCTGGCCCCGTGGCTCGAAGCCGCCCAGCGGGCCGAGCCGCCCGGGGCCGTCTGTTATCTCCAAGAGTTTGTCGCGCACCCGGGCTGGGATGCCCGCGTGCTCGTGGTCGGCAACCGTCTCTTCACGATGCGCCGCGTCTCGACCGGCGACTGGCGGATCAACGTCTCGCGCGGTGCCCGCCCCGAGGCCTGGGCGGCACCGGCAGACTGGGAAGACCTGGCGGTTCGCGCCGCCCGAGCCGTCGGGGCGGAGATCGCCGGCGTGGACATCCTGCCGACCGCCGCCGGCCCGCTCGTGGTGGAGGTGAATGCGGTGCCGGGCTGGCGCGGCCTGGAGACGGCGCTCGGCCGCGATCTAGCCGCCGAAATCGTCGCGTTTCTCGCGGCACGAGCCTGAGCTCCGGAGCCCCCGGGAGGCCACTTCACCCGGCCGTCACCACCCGGACAATTGGTAAATGCGACTCGGCCGAGCTGCCCGCTTTTTGCGCAGCCACCCCGCTGCCACAAAGCGAGGCACCGCTGCCTGAAAACGAGTCGCTCTCTCTTGTTTGCACGTAAGTCGTTGGCCTGCTTTCACTTCACGCTGGCACTTGACTCGCTTGCCATGAATGAACTGTGCCGGTGGCGAGGATGGCTCGCTCCCGGCTTGGCTCTCGAATACGACAAGCGAGGCAGCGATGGCGACGAAGATCGAAGACGACGCGGCACCGGCGGCCCACGGAGCGACGGCCGTGCTCGAGGTAGCCGAGCGGCTCTATGCCATGAATCCGGAATGGTTGGTGTTTTTCCGCGAGGTGCTGGGCGTCGAAGGCCTCGTGCGGCGCGCGTTTCGCACCCCGGACGCCCTCGTCCACTTCGAGTGCTCGCGCGAATATGCCCGGATCCGGGAAATGCTCGACGATCTGCGGACCCGTCAGACCGCCCTGCCTGCCGAGCGGGAGACCCAGCGCGTGGTGACGGTCCGGATGCCCAAGTCACTCCACGAGTCGCTCAAGGCCGAGGCCGAGGAGATGCGGGTCAGCATCAACACGCTCTGCATTTCGAAACTCGTGAAACTGCTCGAAGACCCCAGCCGCCCCGCCGCCAAACAACCTGCCTAACACTCGCCCAGGGCAATCGGACTGAAGCGGACCTGTAAGCCGGGTTCTGTGCTTCCCACCGGCCGGGGCCTGTGGAAAGCGGCGATCATTTCTCTAGGACGGCGGTTGCCCGCCGCCTCCAGCAGCCGACCCGGAAGTGGGTGCGGGACGGGTCGCCCCGCGTCGGCCCCGAAGGACCGCACTTCTTCCTGCTTGGCCTTGCTCCCGATGGGGTTTGCCGAGCCAGACCGGTCGCCCGGCCTGCTGGTGAGCTCTTACCTCACCGTTTCACCCTTACCGACGGGTTGCCCCGCAGGCGGTTTGCTTTCTGTGGCACTGTCCCTGGCCTTGCGGCCGGTGGGCGTTACCCACCA
>JAIXPT010000386.1 GCA_027486095.1 Planctomycetaceae bacterium
CGCTCGGATGAAAACTGCCCGCTGCCGGCGAGGATGCCGAGCGTGATCGGGAGGTCGAACGTGGCGGCCTGCTTGGGAATCTCGGCCGGGGCGAGATTCACGACGATGCGGTCGTTGGGGCGGTGGAAGCCCGAGTTGACCATGGCGCGGGCCACGCGGTGGGTGCTCTCGCGGATCGCCGTGTCGGGGAGGCCGACGAGCACCGTGGAGGGCAGCGCCCCGGTGGACACATCGACCTCGACGTCGATCGGCACCGCATCGATCCCGAAGAGCGAAAAAGTCTGCAGGCGGGCAAGCATCAGAACGCCAGTCCTTTCGGGGAGTGTCAGAGAGCAACCGAGAACATTCGCGACGAGTGAACCGATGAGTATACGCACGTTCACTTCCTGTGTCAAGCCGTTGGTTGGAGTGGCCGCCGGAACCCCGTCGCGATACAGTAAGGCGGCGTGGGTGGGGACATGATGCAGGTGCTTCTATGACTGCCGGTGTGCAGACCAAAACTCGGACGGTGCGAGGCGGCCTCACGCTCGTCGAATTGCTCGTCGTCATCGCGATCGTCGGCCTGTTGGTCGGGTTATTGCTGCCCGCGGTGCAGGCGGCACGCGAGAGCGCCCGGTCCAGTTCGTGTGCCAACAATCTCAAGCAGATGGGGTTGGCCGTGCACGGCTACCTGGCGACGCATGGGGTGTTGCCGCCTGGCGGGATGTCGAGGCCCTACGCGCCCAGCCTCTGCCCGGCGCCGGACTGCGGGGCTGGCAAGCCGGAGCCAACGTCGTGGCGTGCCATCACCACGGTGAGCGTGTCACAGGCCTGCGGTGAATCGTGGCAGGCTGGAACGGGCTTGTCGTGGTGCGGATATCTGTTGCCGTATCTCGAGCATGCCGACCTTTTTTCCAAGCTCGATGTCAGTGTGATTCATCACGGCAGCGTCGAGTGCAATGCCCCTGGCTCCGCCTTCCAGGCCGGCTTTCAGCGATTTTTTCCCTCCGTGTTCCAGTGCCCGTCAAACCCCGTTCCCGTCCGCAAGTACTACGGCGGCAGGGGAAGCGGGGGCGTCGAGTGGATCAACAAAGGATTGCTGCCCTCCTACGCCGGCATCAGCGGCGCCGATGCCCATGACCCGGGGTTCAGCGGGACGTTCGGCCCGTTTCCCAACGCTTCGTGCGCATCGACGACCGGCACCACGCGGGCGTTCAACACGGGTTTCGGCGGCGACAAGATCGCCGTCAACGGGCTGCTCATCCCGAATGCCCGGGTGTCGCTGCGCCAGGTGCTCGACGGGCTCTCGACGACGATGATTGTGGGCGAGCAGAGCGACTGGGCCGTGAGCACCGTGACGACAGCCGACCAGCCTGCCGGGAGCCGGGTCGCCTGCCGGGCCGGGCACACGTGGGTGTGGTCGGCATCCAGCGGCATGTTCGGCCAGATGCGGGTCAATCAGGGCGGCTCGCACGCCGTCGTCTGCAATCTGACCACGGTCCGCGAAAACCTGGGCACGCGCATCTGCCCCGATGCCCAAGGCGGGACGAACTGGAGCGGGCGGGCCGAATTCGTCGCGGGGCAGCCGTTTCCTGAGGCGCGTTCGGCCTACACGCCGATCCGCTCGGCTCACCCCGGTGGAGCCCGCATTCTGTTTGGCGACGGTTCCACGCGGTTTCTCACCGAGGGGATCGAGCACGTTCTTTTTAAAAATCTCGCCGTGCGCGATTCGGCCCGGCCCAAGGCGGCTCCAAACTAGGCCATGATGTCTCGCGTCTCCACGCCGATGAATCACCTCTCCTGGCACCACCGGATGCCTGCTTGCTCGGTGTGGCTGCCCGTTTTCGTGGTCGTCATCTTTTTGCCCGGGTGCGGTCGGCCAAGCATGGCGCAGGTGACCGGCCGCGTCACCTGCCGGGGCCAGCCCGTCGCCGACGCCCTGGTGATGTTTTCGCCGGCCGCCGGGCCGGCCGCCGCGGCCGTGACGGATGCCGATGGCCGCTTCACACTGCTCACGGGCGGCCCCCACGGCAAGCGTGTCTTCACCGGTCGCTGCCTGATTGCAGTCACCGACGCCAACCCGCAGGGACGCGGTGGCGAGCCCCGCATCGCGCCACGGTTGGCAAACGCAGCGGAGAGCGGCCTGACGGCCGAACTGGTGCCGGGGCCCAACGTCGTCGATCTGGAACTGCCGCATCCGTAGCACCCGGGCAAAATCGCCCACGGGAGAGGAGCGACGGGCGCAATTCGTGCCAATCCGGTGTTTTCCTGTAGAGAAAAAAATTGGAAACATGTGAGCCTTTGAGTATGCTCTCGGCACGGGTGGGGGATCGAACGTGCGACCTCGGGGGAGCGGAGCCATGCGTGCCAGGATGCAAGGGTGGAGCGGTGCCGTGTGCATGGCAACCTGGATGGCTGCCGCATGGTGCGGCCAGCCTGCGGCGTTCGGTCAGGCGACCTGGAACGGATCGCAAAGCGGCAGCTGGGCTACGCTTTCCAACTGGTCGGGCACGAGCGCGGCCAATCTCGTGAACAGCGGCACGACGGGCCTCGTGTTTGCCGGCGGCGTGCAGCTCTCGACGACGAATACGCTGAGCAATTTTCTGGCATCGTCGCTCACATTCGACTCCACCGCCGGCAACTTCACGCTGTCGGGCAGCTCGATCCGCCTCAGCGGCAACCTCGCCAACAACGCTGCGGCCAGCAGCCAGACGATCGATCTGGGAATCAATATCACTGCCTCAGCGCGGCAGTTTTCCGGCGTCTCGACATCGACCACCACCTACGTCGGCAACATGACCGGCGTCGGCGGCATGTCCTATCGCACGACATCGGGCAGCACCTCGGTGCACGTCATTTCCGGAAGCAACAGTTACACGGCCAACACGAGCATCGCCACGGCGATCGTCGTCGTGAACAGTCTGAAAGCCCTGTCGTCGGGCACGATCGACTTCGGCTCCGGCACGCTGCGGAGCAATCTTGACCTCACCGGGGCCAACAAACTGACGAACGCGGCCGTGACCTTCACGAGTGCGAACAACCGCGCGAATTTTGCAGGGCCCAACAGCATGGAATTCGCCGCCGCCCTGCGGTCGAACAGCAATTCCACCGTCGGGAACGAACTCGACGCCGGGAAGACGCTGACATTCAATGGCGTCGTCGCTGCGGGCGTGGCCACGACCGGCACGGTCACGTTTACCGGCGCCGGGCGGAGCGTGATCTCCGGCAACGCCGTCGATGGTGCAGGCGTCGCTTTGGCGCTTGCCAAGACTGGCGGCGGAGCACTCGTGCTTGCCGGCACGAACAGCTATTCGGGCGTGACAACCGTCACGGCCGGCAGCCTGTTCGTAAACGGCAATGCTGCGGGTGCCCTCGGTGCGCTCACCGTGTCATCGACCGCGATCCTCGCCGGCGCGGGGTCGATCGGTGGGGCGACGACCGTCTCGGGCACGCTCACGCCCGGCGCCGACGCCGCCACGATTGGCCTGTTCACATTCGCGAACTCGCTGACACTCAATGCCTCGTCACGGACGCTCCTGGAAATCTCCGGTACCGACCGGGGGGTCGGTTACGACGCCATCGACGTGGCGAGCGTCGGTTTTGGCGGCGTGCTCGATCTCTCGTTCGGCTCGCTCGTCACGGGCACGTTCAATCTGTTCAACGGCGGCGGAGCCTTGGCGAAGACGGGGAACTTTTCCAGCGTCACGTCGAGCGGGGCTTACGCGACCACGTGGGGGAGAACCGGGGAGATGTGGTCGGCCACGGTCGGCGCGACCAACCTCAGCTTCGATCAGACGAACGGCACGCTGGTGATCGTGCCCGAACCGGGTGCGGTCGCCCTCGTGGGAATGGGACTGGGGATGTGGGCCTGGCGGCAGCGCAGGCGGATCATGGCTCGCGGGCGGGCCTGACATAGACCGTGGCCGACCAGTCGGAGCGGGTGTCGTTCGGGCCGGTTGCCCGCAGACGGTAGGCGCTTGCGGCCGGGGATGCATCCGGGTCGTTCCAGGCGAGGGTATCCGGCGGCAGCGTGGCCGCAGGCCGCCACGGGCCCCACCCGCCTGTTTCGAGGACCCGGCGCTCGAGGATCCATCCGCTGACATCTGCCGCTGGCCACGCGAGGGATCGTTCGGTGGCGCCTGGAGCCTGCAGGTCTGGAGTGGGCATCCAGCCTTGATCGCGGCCGTTCCACCGACGCTGATGGACCGCGTTGGCGACATAGTGGGGCGAATACAGTACGAAGCCTGCCCCATCGGGTTGGATGCAGAGCTCGGAAGCGCCGTCCACCAACGGCTTCAGACACTGCGGCCCGAGGTCGAGCCGGCCGACGAGGTCGAGCGTCGCGCGGCGGTAGACGAGCACCGTGAAATGCTGCTGCCACATGACAAACAGGTAGTCGCCACCGAGGGCCGCTGCGTAGGCTTGATCTTTGGGCTTTTCGTCGAGCACCACATTGTGCAACAAGGCCGCCTCGTGGGTGACCCGGAGATCGTCGCCCTCGATCCGGCAGCGGAGCACGAGCCGCCCGAGCGGCCAATTGTGGCCGCACTCACCCGGCTGGTCGGCCGGAAAGCCGAAAAGAAACACCTCGCCCCGTGATCCATCGACCTCCAGGCCACCGATCCGGGCCTTCGAAGCGTCGAGCGGGGCCGGTATCGGCCACTCCTGATTGCCCGGTGCATCCCACGCCCAGGCAGGCGATCCATGGTCGTCGAGTCGATCGGCGAGAGCGAGTTTTTTCAAGAGTCGCTTGCCGTGTCGATTGATGATGCACCACACATCACCCGCCTCGTCCATGTTCATGAACGACACGTCGCCCTGGATGCGGCGGGCCTTCTCGTACTCCGCCGCCGCGAATTGGCCGTCGCCGTCGGCGTCGCGCCAGATGAACGGTCCGAAGCCGAGCGGCTGATGCGGCGGCCACGGCAGCCCCGTGGTGCGGTGGGAGAGCACGACACAGGGAATCGCAGCCTGGTCGTCCTCGACGAACCGCAGCACGTTGAGCGGCTGCCCGTGCTGGGTCGTCGTGACGAGGAAGCGGCGGCCGTGGAGCCGGCGGACTCCGTAGGTGAGTGCGGATCCGTTGAGCCGCGGATCGTCTGGGTAGCGTGCGCGATCGACCGTCGAAGCGACCCACTTCCAGTCGCTCGATGCCGGCGCTTGCAGGTCGATTCGATATCGATTGAATGCTGAAAAGACTTCACCCGGTGCCGACGGATCGTCGTCAACTTGGTCGAGAAACGACGTCCCGTCGAGCCGCCAGCGGAGCCGACCGTCGGCTGCATGGCACTCGAGCCGCGTCTGGCACATGCCGGCATCGCCCACGTGGCAGACATACACACTGCCTTCCGCGTCGGTGCCGATGCCTCGAATCCGTTCGAAGCGCAGGTCGTCGCAGATGCCTCGCTCCGCGCCGGTTCCGGCGCGCCGCCCACCTCTGATTCCGAGGCGGCCCGAGGTCGCGAAAGTCGGGTCGCGTTCCCAGGCGGTTCCCCCGCGGCGATAGGCATGGATCTGGTGGTCGGGGCCTTCGTCTGCCACGAGGAGCCGGCGTGCGACCGGATCCCAGGCGAGATCGGATGGCCGGGCGATGTCGTCGATCCCGCAGTTCTCGACCGCCCCTGTCGGCGAGCAGAAAAAGACCCCTCCGGGCACGAACTCCACCGGGCCATGGGCCTCGAGATGGTGGAGGGAGAGTTTCGGGCCGATCACTCGCAGGCACCGGATCGGAACGGTCGCGTCGAGCGTGAGCCACTCTTCCGGCCAAGCGTAGGCTCGGTCGGAATACCGCGCGGCATCGGTCCACGGGCCGTCGCGGCCGATGGTGCTCGTCTGCACTCGCACCTCGCCGAAGCGGGCTTCGCCACCGACGTCTCCCATCAGCCTGAGCCGCGCGACGCGGGTGGGGGCGTTGAAGTCGAGGCCCACGAATCCCGACTCCTGGTCGGCGGGCACGAAGCCGATGGTCCCCGTGGCGACGGCCATCTCCACGCCATGCTCTGCATCGACGGGCACGCTTCCAAAAGGCTCTGCAGCGAGCCGCTGGGAAGGTGATTTCTGCGCTGGAAAAGCCTTTTGAGCCGCGAACAACCCGCCGTCGGCGAGGCACAGCCTGCCAGCCCGCGGCAGCGGCACGTCGAATTCCGGGGCTGGGCGACGCTTCGCGAGGCTGATCGCATGCACGCCGTCATCGTCGGAGAAGTAGATCCGGTCGTTGGCTTCGTCGATCGCGAGCCCGACGACCGTGTGGGGCCGGCCCTGCAGTTCTGTGGTCACGCCGCTCCCGGCCCGGATGGCGCCGTCCGCTTGGCGGCGGAAAACCACGAGCATGTTCTTGCGGCCCTCCTTGCTGGAGAGCCAGCGGGCGTAGGCAACATATCCCAGGCTGCAGGCCACGGCCTCTCCCGAGTTGACGCCCAGCCTGGTGACGTCGGGCAGGGCGTCGCCATCTTTGTAGAGCCCGGCTGACCGCAAGCCCTCTTCCCACGCAGTCGTGAGGAACACATGCCCTTCTGGGCTGACGGCCATGTCGCCGGTGTAGAGTTGCATGAACGTCTGGGTGGAGTCGGCAAACGTGTGGCCGCGCACGAGCGTGTTGCCGATCGCGCCGGTCGTGACCGGCAAGCGACGGATGGCAGAGATCTCGGGTGCCGGCAGCAAGAGGCGGCCATCGGTGGCAGGCGGTGCACTCCCCGCGGGAGCAGCCAGCGCCAATCCGCAGAGCATCCACGCCATCTCGGATATTTTTTTCATGATCTGTCCTCCCCAGTGTCTTCAGGATACCACGTTCAGCGCGTGCTTCATCCGGTCCAGGTGGGGGGCTGGCCGCAGTCGGGGCGGCATCACGCCATCGAGAAGGCGTCAGGGCGGAGTTTCGGATAGTCTCGGGGCATGATCGGATCTCGAAACCTTGGCCTGCGATGTGGCTTGCTCCCCGGGCTCGTCGCCAGCCTCACCCTCAGCGGCGGCCTGCGGGCCGACGAGGGGATGTGGTTGTTCAGCCATCCGCCGCTCGAGCGGATCGCTCGCGACCACGCGGCGGCACTCGGCGACGCTCAGCTCACGCCGGAATGGCTCACGCATCTGCAGCAGGCATCGGTGCGGTTCAATTCGGGCGGCTCCGGATC
>JAIXPT010000200.1 GCA_027486095.1 Planctomycetaceae bacterium
CCGCCGCATCGACCTCGTGCGCATCGAGCGGCTGCGGTAACGCATACTCACCGCGCCCAAACCGGCTCGGAGTTACCCCGTACCGTCTCGCCGGACGTTCGCCTTCGCCCTCCAGGCTACGGCTCACTCGGATTTGCCTGCGCTGCGCCATCCATGGCTGCGCTGGTCAAATACGCCGTCTCAGCGGTAGGGGTAACCCCGAGCCTCCTCAACTGGAAAGGGAGGCTTAGGGGGAGTCGGCGAACGCTTCCCGAACGAGGGCCGCCGCGGCCGGAGTGAGGAGACTTTTGCCGCTCCCCCGAAGTCGGCTTGGGCGCACTGACTGGAGCCAACCAGCACGACTGCCCTCTATGCGCCGGCGAGTTGGCGTTCCGCCATTGGCCACGCGGGCTACAATTCGCGCATGACGGCCGACAAGACGCAGGCGATCGTGATCCGGGCGATCCCCTTCGGCGAAACCAGCGCCGTGGTGACGCTCTACACCCGCGCCTTCGGCAAGCTACGGGGGCTGGCGAAGGGGGCGTGGCGTCCGAAGAGCGCATTCGATGGCGCCCTTGACCTGCTTTCGATCGGTCAGGTACTCGTCCTCCGGAAATCTTCGGACCAGCTCGATGTGCTTACGGAAGCACGGCTCGACCGGCGGTTTCGCGTCGGTGGCAGCGTGGCCGCCGTCCGTGCGGCCATGCAGATGGCCGAGTTGCTCGACGTGCTCACCGCGGACGCCGATCCGCACCCGGAACTCTTCGATGCAGCAGCAGCCACGATCATCGCGCTCTCCGACTGGCGCGGGCCCGAAGCCCCGGTCGGGCCGCTCGTCATCCAGACGGAGCTCGCGATGCTCGGGCTCACCGGGCATGCTCCCGCGCTCGATGCCTGCGCCGAGTGCGCGAGCCCGCTCCAGCCGGCGGCACGCACCGCGTTCGGCATGCTCGACGGTGGCACCCTCTGCCCGCGTTGCCGGCCGGGCAAGCGAGCGGTGGTGGCGGTGTCGGCCGATGCGCTGGCCACCCTGCGCGGGCTCGCCGCCTCGCGTGATGCATGGCGCTCGCTCACCGTGCCCGACCGCATCGCCGGAGAGCTGCGGGCGATCATGAACACCTATTTCGCACATCTTCTGGGCCGACCGCTCCGCGTTTCCGCGGGCCCCGTGCGCCGGGTGGCCACCGCCGTCGTGCTCTGCTGCCTCCTCTTCGCGACGGGATGCGCGACGCTCTCGATGCCCAAGATGCCGTGGGCGAAAAAGCAGCCCGATGCCGCGACGTCGGCGGCCGGCGAGATCGGCGCAGATGCAGATTCCGCCGTCATCTCCTCGGAATACTCACAGGCCGAGACGGAATTCGGCTGGGACTATTTCAAGGGCGAAAACATCAAGCGGCGCTGGAAGAAGCTGGTCGGCCGCGGGCCCAACGAGCCCGTGGCCCGCAAGGCGCTCGCCGAAGCCGATGCGCTGTTTCGCGAGGCGAAATACGCGAAGGCGATCCCGAAATACAAGGTGGCGATCGACCGCTGGCCCGACTCGGTGATCGAAGAAGATGCGATGTGGCAGCTGGCGGAATGCTGGTTTTTCACCGACCAGTATCCGAAAGCCGAAGACCTCTACGACGAGCTCGTGAAGAAATACGCCAACACCCGGTATCTCGACCGGATCGCCCAGCGGCAGTTCGTGATCGCGCAATACTGGATCGCGATCGACCAGAAGTCGCATCTGCCGCTGCTCGTGCCGAACCTCGTCGATCGCAGCCGGCCGATCTTCGATACCAAGGGCCGGGCCATCAAGGCCTACGATCACGTGCGGATCAACGATCCGCGCGGTGCGCTCGCCGACGACAGCATCATGGCGCAGGCCAACGCCCACTTCATGGATCGGCAGTGGATGGACGCCGACTATTTCTACGGCCTGTTGCGCACCGAATATCCCGACAGCGATTTTCTCCTCCAGGCGCATCTGCTCGGCCTCCAGGCCAAGCTCCGCGCCTATCAGGGGCCCGGCTACGAAGGAGGCGTGCTCGACGAGGCGGAGATTCTTGCCGACCAGATCCTCGTGCAGTTTCCCGACCAGCTCGATGCCGACGAACAGCAGCGGGTCGGCAAAACCCGGGCGGAGATCGCGGCCCAGCAGGCCCAGCGGCACTGGAACCGGGCCGAGTTCTACGCCAAAGGCAAGCACTACACGAGCGCCCGCATCTACTACGCGCTCATCGCCCGCGACTATCCGAAGACACAGCTCGCCCAGGCATCCCGCGACAAGCTCAACCTGATCGCCGACAAGGAAGACGTGTCGGACAATCCCTTCCCGATGCTGACGCGCGTGCTCAACCCCGACTCACTCAAGGAAGCGGAGCTCGACGCGATGGCCGAGGCCGACGCCCAGATCGCCCGGGGCGACAACTCCGGGGCCGGCCAGCCTCTCCGCTGACGACTGGAGCCCGCATGGCCCGCACCGCCGTCATCGCCCAGCAGGTGCTCGTGCTGGCCAGTCTCATGCTGGCCAGCCTCACCCAGGCCGGCTGCGCCGGCTATCGCTTCGGCAACAACACGCTCTATGCGCCCAACGTGCGCACGGTCTACGTGCCGATGGTGCAGTCAGAGAGCTACCGCACGACCCCGGGCGTCGATCTCGGGGAGCGGCTCACCGAAGCCCTCTGCAAGGAGATCGAAAAACGCACGCCCTTCAAGGTGGTGGGCGATCCGAATGCCGACAGCGTGCTCACGGCGCGGATCGTCGCCGACACCAAGCGCATGGTGGTGGAAAGCCCCACCGATCAGTCGCGGCAGGTGGAGATGAATCTGCAGGTGCTCGTCACCTGGGCCGATCGGGGCGGTTCGGTGCTGGCCTCGGGCCAGGTGCCGCTGCCGGCGGCGAGCGTAGACGTGGGCCAGGCGGCGATGCTCGTGCCGGAATTCGGCCGCTCCGTCGTGAGCACGCAGCAGGAGGGCATCGTGAAACTGGCCCAGCAGATCGTCGGCCTCATGGAAGAGCCGTGGTAGCCCGCGCGTAGGACAGGCTTCAGCCTGTCACCTACATTGTTGTGGATGTCCACGTCCGGCCTCCCCACGCATTGGCGCCTCCGCACGCGCTCCCTGGCACTTTCGCGCCCGGGTGATTCGCTCCGGCGGCCGCTCCTGATGGGGATCGTGAACGTCACGCCCGATAGTTTTTCCGACGGCGGCCGCCATGATTCGGTCGCAGCGGCCGTCGCCCACGGCCTCGCGCTCGTGGCCCAGGGGGCCGACATTCTCGACGTGGGCGGCGAAAGCACACGCCCCTATGCGGAGCCCGTCGCGGCCGACGAGGAACTGCGCCGGGTCAGCGAGGTCGTGAGGCGGCTCGCTGGCGAGGCGGGCGTGCCCGTTTCGATCGACACTTCGAAGGCGCAGGTGGCTGCAGCGGCGATCGCACTCGGCGCCGAGATCATCAACGACGTGACCGGCCTCACGGGCGACCCCGAGATGCTGCGGGTGGCCCGTGAGACTGGCGCCGGGATTTGCGCGATGCACATGCAGGGCACGCCGCAGACCATGCAGATCGACCCGCGCTACGACGACGTCGTGGCGGAGATCCACGCCTACCTCGCCGCTCGCCGCGACGCCCTCGTCGCCACTGGAATCCCGCTCGAAAACGTCTGCCTCGATCCCGGGATCGGATTCGGCAAGACCCACGCCCACAATCGCGAGCTCATGGCCCACGCGGGCCGGTTTCTCGAACTCGGCGTGCCGATCCTCGTGGGCCACTCCCGCAAGGGCTTCCTCGGCAAGGCGCTCGAACAGTCCCTCGGCCGGCAGCCGACGCGCGACGAACTCGACGCCGCCACCGCCGCCACCTCCCGCGACCTCGCCGCGCAGGGCATCCAGATCATCCGCGTCCACGCGATCGAAATGGTGCGGGAGGCCATTGAACGACAGACGTAGGCGAGGGGGTCGGCGAACGCTCGAGGAGCATTGGGCCGCCGCGGCCCACGCGACGAGACTTTTGCCGCCCCCGAGCCGGTGATTCACAGCCAGGGGTCGGCGAACGTTTGCTACGATACATTCCATGAATACGCTCGCCTCCCACTGCCGTCACATCGCGAGCCGTGCTCGCCATGCCGCGATCGATCTGGCTAACGTCCCTGCCGAGAAAAAGGCCGCCTGCCTGCGGGCGGCCGCCGCTCAGATCCGCGGCGACGTCGATGCGATTCTCGCCGCCAATGCCCTCGATCTGGCGGCGGCTCCCGGCTTCGGTCTATCGGCTGCCGCGATCGACCGGCTCACGCTCAATGCCAAGCGGGTCGAGGGCATCGCCGCCGGTGTCGAGGCGGTGGCATCCTTACCCGATCCCGTGGGCGAGGTGCTCGAGGAATCGACCCGTCCCAACGGGCTTGTCGTCAAAAAAATCCGCGTGCCCCTCGGCGTCGTGTTTTTCATCTACGAATCAAGGCCCAACGTCACGGCCGACGCGGCCGCCGTGGCCCTCGCCGCTGGCAACGCGATCATCCTCCGCGGCGGCAAGGAGGCGGCCCATTCGAGCGCCCGGATCGTAGAGAGCATGCGGGCCGCGATCATGGCATGCGGGCTGCCGGCCGACTGCGTGCAGCTCGTCGATACGCCCGACCGCGAGGCGGTGGGGGAGTATCTCAAGCTCGACGATCTCATCGACATCGTGATCCCGCGGGGCGGCGAAGCACTGATCCGCCGCGTCTGTGCCGAGGCGCGGATGCCGGTGCTCAAGCACTTCACGGGCAATTGCCACGTGTATATCGACAAGGCCGCCGACCTCGTGATGGCGAAGGCGATCACGGTGAATGCCAAGTGCCAGCGAATGGGCGTGTGCAATGCCGCCGAATCGCTGCTCGTGCACAAAGACGTCGCACCGGCGTTTCTGCCTGGCGTTGCCGCCGCACTCGGCGAACACAAGGTGGAGATCGTGGGCGACGCTGCCACACGGAAGCTCGTCCCCGCAGCCGGCCTCGCCACCGAGGCCGACTGGGGCACCGAATATCTCGGGCCCAAGATCTCGATCGCCATCGTCGATTCGCTCGATGCTGCGATCGACCACGTCAATCGCTATGGCTCGAGGCACACCGACTCGATCGTCACGGCCGACAAGGCCGCGGCCGATCGCTTCGCCGCGCGGGTCGATACGGCCGTCGTGATGGTGAATGCCAGCACGCGGTTCAACGACGGCGGCGAACTCGGCCTCGGGGCCGAGATCGGCATCTCCACCGACAAACTCCACGCCCGCGGCCCGTGCGGCACGAAGGAGCTCACGACCTACAAATTCGTGGTGCACGGGTCGGGCCAGGTGCGCTCGTAGTGTCGTTGTTCACTCGCCCAATCCGGCTCGGGGTTGCCCCATACCATCTCGCCGGACGCTCACTGCGCCCCTCCTGGGCTCCGCTCGCTCGGATTTGCCTGCGCTGCGCCATCCATGGCTTCGCTGGTCAAATACGCCGGCTCAATGGTAGGGGCAACCCCTCGCCTCGCCGTTCTTGCTTGATGTCAGCCGCATGGCTGCTCATCACCTCACTGTGCATCTATCCCCATCAAATATTCCCCATTCCCATGCATTCAACCACTGCCGCAGAACCTCCCGCAGATTCCCACCTCTGGCTGGAAGACGTGACAGGCGACAAACAGCTGGCGTGGGTGCGGGAACGGAACGCCGAGAGCGTGCAGGCGCTCGCCGGGACGCAGGACTTCAAGACACTCGAATCGCGCCTGCTGGCGATTCTCGATTCCAAAGACCGGATCCCGATGGTCTCGAAAATTGGCGCTCATCTCTACAACTTCTGGCGCGACGCAAAAAACCCCAAGGGCGTGTGGCGGCGGACGACGCTCGACGAATACCGAAAGACCGATCCGGCGTGGGAGACCGTCCTCGACCTCGACGCCCTCGCCGCGGCTGAAAAGGAAAATTGGGTCTGGCACGGGGCCGCAGTGTTCGAGCCGGAAGACCGCCTGTGCCTCGTGTCGCTCTCGCGGGGCGGTGCAGACGCCGACGTGGTGCGCGAGTTCGACCTCGAGGCGAAGGCCTTCGTCGTCGGCGGCTTCGTGCTCCCCGAGGCGAAGAGCCGGGTGGCCTGGCGCGACGAGGAGAGCCTGTTCGTGGCCACCGACTTCGGCCCCGGGTCGCTCACCACATCGGGCTATCCGCGCACGGTGCGCGAGTGGCAACGCGGCACGCCGCTGGCCGCGGCGGCGATCGTTTTCGAAGGAAAAGCCGACGACATGAGCGTGGGCGGCTATCGCGACCTCACGCCCGGGTTCGAGCGAGACTTCGTCTATCGGCAGATCACGTTTTGGACGAACGAACTTTTCGTGCGCCGCGACGGCTCGCTCGTGAAAATCGAGAAGCCCGATGATGCGAATGCGGCCGTGCATCGCGAGTGGCTGCTTTTCGAACTGCGAAGCGACTGGAGCGTCGGCGAGCAGACGTTCAAGGCGGGCAGCCTACTCGCTGCCGAATTCGATGGCTTCATGGCGGGCCGCCGCGAGCTGCACGTGCTCTTCGAGCCGACCGAGCGGACGTCGCTCGTGGCCTGGGCAGGCACCCGGCACCACATCCTGCTCACCACGCTCGACAATGTCCGCAGTCGGGTGGAAGCAGCGACGTTCGTGGATCGGGCCTGGGCGCGCCAGCCGCTCGCCGGCGTGCCCGAATTCGGCACCGCCTCCGTGACGCCTGTCGATGAGATCGAATCAGACGACTGCTGGCTCGTGACCTCGAGCCCGCTCGAGCCCTCGACGCTCTCCATCCGCTCGGCATCGACGCCGGTGACGCCGGCGGAGCGGCTCAAGCAGACACCCGCGTTCTTCAAGGCGGACGGCCTGAAGGTCGAGCAGCACGAGGCCGTGTCGCCCGACGGCACCCGCATCCCCTACTTCCAGATCGGGCCAGCCGGGTTGCCGCTCGACGGCTCGACGCCCACGCTCCTTTACGGCTACGGTGGCTTCGAGATCCCGCTCGTGCCCGGCTACAACGCCACCGTGGGATCGGCCTGGCTGGAGAAGGGGCATGTGCATGTGATCGCCAACATCCGCGGCGGCGGCGAATTCGGCCCGCGGTGGCACCAGGCGGCGCTGAAACAAAATCGGCCGCGCGCCTACGAAGACTTCGCCGCCGTAGCCGAAGATCTCGTGCGACGAAACGTCACGTCGCCCGAGCACCTCGGCATCATGGGCGGCAGCAATGGGGGGCTGCTTGTGGGCAACATGTATGCCCGCCGGCCCGATCTTTTCGGAGCCGTCGTCTGCCAGGTGCCGCTCCTCGACATGCGTCGGTTCAACAAGCTCCTCGCCGGCGCGAGCTGGATGGGGGAATACGGCGATCCCGACAAGCCCGACGAATGGGCGTTTATCCGTGGATTTTCCCCCTACCACAGCGTCGATCCCGCCCGCGAGTATCCGCCGATTTTGATCACGACATCCACCCGCGACGACCGCGTCCATCCGGGCCACGCCCGCAAGATGACAGCCCTGCTCCGGGAGCAGGGAAAGGACGTGCTGTATTACGAAAACATCGAGGGCGGCCACGGCGGCGCCGCCGACAACAAGCAGCGCGCCTTCATGGACGCCCTGGGCTGGACGTTCCTGGAACGCCGGCTGAAATAACGACGGGCGCACCGATGTCCAAGACTTGGACGTCGCCGAGGTAGGCAGCGGCCCCTGGCCGGTCGAAACCCACTTTCCGCGCCACAAACGTGCCGGTAAGGTTTGCCCGAATACACACCCCCGGCGCGTGCCCAGTGTCGCAATCGAGCCCGGATGGCAGATCGACGGCGAACACGCCCACGTGATCCCGTTCAGCAACCGCGTTCACCGCCTCGATTGCGGTGGCGATCGCACCGCGTGGTGCGCCCGTGGCGCCAGTTCCAAGCAAGGCATCCACGATCCAGTCGGCCCCGGCGAGCGCCTGCTCCCATGCCGCGGACGACGCCGCGGCCAACTTCTCGGCCCGGATTCCCATCTTCTCGACGACATGCCAATTGATCGCCGCATCACCGCGATACTCGGCTGGATCGCAGGCCAAGAGCAGGCGCACGTCATGCCCGTGATTCACGAGATGCCGGGCGATCACAAACCCGTCGCCAGCATTGTTCCCCTTGCCGCACACGATCGCGATGCGTGCCGCCGGCGCCCGCTCGTGGAGGAGCGCCGCCGCGTTGCGTCCGGCATTCTCCATGAGCACCACCCCGGGCAGACCAAACTCCTCGATCGCCCGCCGATCGATCTCGCGCACTTCAGCACGGGTGAGTGATTTCATGGGAGGCCGACGGATGAGTCCTGCCAGGTGCAGACTACCAGTCTGCACCGACACCGGATGGGAAGGCGAAAATCTCCGCAACCATGGAGGCTTCGGGCTCCCCGTACCCCGGGAGCCGGCGTATGCAGACAAGCGCAGTCAGGATGGCGAAGCGAAGTCGGAGTCGAGTGAGCGGAGGACAGGATGTCCGCAGCGAACGTCCGGCGACGGGCGTACGGGGAGCCTGAAGCCGGCGAGCCCAGCGCAGTGAGCGTCCGGCGAGATGGCACGGGGCAACCCCGAGCCGGGTTGGGCGAGTTGAGGCATGACAGGCTGAAGCCTGTCCTACCGTGACATCCGACACCGATCACTGCAGTAGCGGACCTGCTCCCAGCACCGCTCCCATTTCTTGCGCCATGCAAACGGCCGGCCACAGGCCACGCACACTTTCTGCGGCAGCCCGGCCTTGCCAACGCTCAGGCGGTCTTTGCGGCGGCCCATCCGCGTGGCTCCGGAAGGCCTCCGATTCGGCCCGGCCCGCGCGGGCCCTGCGGCATCGCGACGACACGCACGGCCTCCACGAGCATCACGGCCGCGAGCGCGAGGAGCACGACCCCCGCCCAGGGCACCGGATCGGCGGGCAGCACGAAGCCCGCCGCATTGCGAAACCTCGGCAGCGTCATGCTCGCAAGCGCCCAGGTGCTCATCACATACATGAACACGGTCGGCAGGCCTGTCACGAGCCACACCCACGCTTCACGGCGGGTCCGCCACAGCCACACCGTCACGCCGAGGAGCGTGAGCGCCGCGAGCAGCTGGTTGCTCGCCCCGAAGAGGCTCCAAAACGTCTTCCACACCGGCACGGCATTGCCGTTGCCATCGAGCTGCGGCTTGAGCAGAAACAGCATCGGCACGCCGGCGGTGAGCGCGGTGCCGAGCCAGCCCCCGGCCCGGCCGCCGAGGCCGGTGAGCTCCTGCACGATGTAGCGGCCCAGCCGCGTGCAAACGTCGAGCGTGTCGTAGACGAAGGTCGTGAACGCCATCAGGGCAAACGACACCCCGATCGCCGCGGGCACGCCGAGCATCTCCAGAAAGCTCCCCATGCCGAGGGCGTAGACGAAATTCGGGGGCTGGTTCGCCAGCGGGCTGTCGGCGGTGAGCACCATCACACAGCACAGGCTCACGATCGCCACCATCGCCTCGAGCAGCATCGTGCCGTAGCCGATCGCCTTGGCATCGGTCTCGCGACGCAGTTGCTTGCTCGTGGTGCCGGAGGCGATCAGCGAATGGAAGCCCGAGCAGGCACCGCAGGCGATCGTGATGAAAAGCATCGGCACGAGATCGCCCGCCTTCGCCGTCTGCCAGCTGGTGAAGGCGGGATACCGCACCGCCGCGTCGCCGGCCACGAGCCGGTCGCTCGCCACGAGGCCGATCGCGGCGCCCGCCAGCGCCACATAGAGAAAGCATCCCCCGAGATGACCGCGAGGCTGAAGCA
>JAIXPT010000136.1 GCA_027486095.1 Planctomycetaceae bacterium
CGGGGTTACCCCGTACCGTCTCGCCGGACGTTCGCCTCCGCCCTCCAGGCTACGGCTCACTCGGATTTGCCTGCGCTGTGCCATCCATGGCTGCGCTGGTCAAATACGCCGTCTCAACGGTAGGGGTAACCCCGAGCCTCCCCAACTGGAAAGGGAGGCTTTGGGGGAGTCGGCGAACGCTTCCCGAACGATGGCCGCCGCGGCCTGAGTGAGGAGACTTTTGCCGCTCCCCCGAAGCCGGCTTGGGCACGTGCGGGTTGGAACAGCGATCGCCCTCGGGCGTCGAGCAGCGTGCCGCCGGCTCCGGGTGCGGGCAGTTACTAACTGCCCTGCAATTCGATGGCCTAGAAAGACAGGTTGAGCCTGTCTCGCCTCGTTCACCTACGCCGGTTCGTCGGCGAAGGGGTTGGCCGTGTCGGTCGGCTTTTCGGCTGGCTCGGCCGGTTCCTCGCGCTCGGCACGGGGCTTCTCGGCTTCGTCGGCGGCCGGCTCTTCGGCCTCGGCAGTGCGACCGCCCTGCGGTGCGGGCGCGGCAAGCTGCTCGGCCGGCTCCATGCGCTCGGGGCGGCGCCGCCTGAGCACGTCGGCCTCGGCGTCTTCGATGTCGGAGTAGCGCTGCCGGATCGCTTCGCGGTCGCGTTGCAGCATCGCCACGCGGGCCTGGCCGCGATAGCGTTCGAGCTTCAGCCGATCGCAGCCCTGCACGCGCTCGAGCGCCAGGGAGATCGTGCGGCCGCTCTGGCCGCCGCGGCCTTCGGCCTCGAGATTCGCGCCCTGCTGGAAGTCGGCTTCGGCTTCATCCATGCGGCCGAGCTTCAGGGCAGCGAGGCCGCGAAAGTAGTAGGCCCGCGGATCATGACTGCCGGCCTCGATCACGCCTGAGAGCTCATCGTAGCTGCATTGGTAGTCGCCGTCGTAATAGGCGTGCACGCCGTTGCCGTAGGCGACGGTGAGGGCCACGGAGGCCGCGCCTGCCCGAGCGGCAGTCTGCGAGACGAAGCCGAAACCGCCGATTGCAAGCAGGACGAAGGCCAGATGCCGCATGACAGGTTCTCCACGGACGGGTACGGGAGGATATCGGCAGAGTACCCTCCAACGGCGGCGGATTCCGGGGCAGCCTGGAAAAGCCTGCCACCGCGGACCTTCAGCGGGGGCGCAAAGTCTGCCCATCTCCCGCCGCTCCACGGGCCGCGGCGTGCCGCCGAAACATCGCTTCGTCGAGAAATACGGCCGGCTGCACGAGCTGGAGCATGACCGGCTCGGCCGGCCAGCCGAAGGCGTGGAGGAGGCTGTCGAAGGCTTCGGGCGGGCAGCTGCCCTTGAGATCGACGAGGAGCACCCGGCCTGCCTTCTCGAAGGCGTTGCCATCGACCTGCCACGAGAGCCCTTCGCGCGGGCTCGTCCACACGAACGATCCGTCGGGTTCGGTAAACATGCGGTCGAGGCGGTCGAGCCGGGCGAACGCTTCTTCGAAGCCGATCGCGAACGGGGCGGCCGCGCGGGCATGCTCGGCGGCGAGCGTCGGCCAGGTGCCCCAGGCATCGACATGGGCCGGACCGGGCGGCGCGTCGTCGGCCATCCGGTGCAGCGTGGCGTCGAACGCGTAGAGCGCATCACGCGGGTCGGTCGGCATCGCCTTCGTCCTCGGCGCCGGGTTTCGTTTCCACTTCGGCCCGCACCCAGGCGGCATAGGCGGGCGAAGCATCGACGACCGTCACGATCAGTTCCGGCGTGGCGTAGTCGTGGGTGGCGAGGATGGCGGCCTCGCAGGCCAGAGCCCGCGCGGGGCTCGTCTTGCACGTGCAGCAAAACTCCTCGGCTGTTTCCACCGTTCCCTGCCAGCGATAGATGCTCGTCACGGGACCGTCGATCTGCACGCACGCCGCCAGCCGCGCGGCGATCAGGCGGTGGGCACACTTCTCCGCGCGGTCCCGGCCCGGCAGGGTCGTCCGGATCTCCACGACCGTGCCGCGCTCCTGGAGCTGCGATTCACCCATGGCATCGGGCATGCTGACCTCTTTCTCGGGGCTTCACCCGACCGATTCACGCGGCGTCGAGAATCGGCATCGCCTCCGGACGGCAGCCGGGCGACGAGCCGACATCCCACATCGGCCACCACGCCGCCCGCACCACGCCGCCTTCATCGGCCTCGGGAACCGCCACAGCCGGCAATCCCGTGGGGCTGATCGCGGGCATGGCCTCGACGCACGCAGCCCGGCCGGCGATCTCGCGCGCGAACGCCGGCCCGGGGCATGGTCGCATGGCGGGTGCCCCCAGGCAAACCACGGCTCGCGCGGCGTCATCGCCCATGCTCGCCGGATGGCCGAGGACCGTGGGTCGATTCCCATGCAGCCGGCTCGCCGCCGGCGGCAGCGGGCCCGAGAGCGCGGCGATCACCGCCCGCACCGGCGGACCAGGGGCGGCGGTGCCTTCGATCGCATGCATCCACGCGGCGATCGCCGCCACCTCGCCGTGCCCGTCTTCACAGCCCGTCCGCCGCGCTTCCCGATCCCAGCGATCGACGCATCGCCGCCACTCCGTGGTGATGCGAGCCACCTCGACGCCGTTCACTGCGATCGACCGAAGCATGGTGGCGAGCCGCAGGGGCATGTCGAGCGGCTGGCCGTCGGCGAGCACGCGCACGATGCTGCGGCCATATTCGGCCACCCCGGGCCGGGCGGCCAGCGCGGCGCCGAAGCGGGCGAGCAGATCGACCGCGAGGCTCGCAAGCAGCGTCGGGCCGTCTTCGCCGGCCGCCAGCGGATCGCAGGCGGAACCGTGGGCGACGCACCAGCGATCCCCTTCCCAGATGGTGCCGACGCCGATCCCGCGCCGTTCCGACCACCCGCGACCGCGGAGCCGTTCGAGCGCCCTGTCGCGATCACCCGCCAGCATGACGAGGTGCACGGGCACGACGATGCGGCCGGTCATCACCGGCCGCCCCCGGCGGTCGGCGGAGGGCACCGCGACACCGCCGCGCGCCAGGCGCGCGAGCGCGGCGAGCGGACGACGGGCGCTGCGGGCCGCGGCCACGAGCACTTGTTCCTGCCGCGAGAGGGCCCGCCGGCCGCGCTCCCACGGACGCACGTCGTCGCACCAGCGACCGCTCACGAGGCCGTCGAGAGTGTCGCCGGCCAGCACGATCACGAGCCGCTCGAGCGGCCGATAGCGGCCGTCGCGCCGCATGCCTGCCCGCATGGCAACGAGCCGGATGTCGTCGCACAGCCGGGCAAACTGCGCCGCCCGCGGCGGCGCCGCCACGCTTCCATCCGGGATCGCCCAGTTCGCCGTCACCACGAGCATCGCCGACCTCCCCAGGGGTCATCGGCATCGCGGCCCCGTGGGCGGAGCGGTTTCGCTCGGCCCCGAAGCGACGGAGCGAAGCTGTGACGGTCGTGCCGGCCGTGCCGGCGTCAGGGCGCGGCGAACGAGGTCGTGCAGATCGATTCGAGGGAGCCGTCGAGTTCCGAGCCGGTGACGATGGCCGTGGCCCGGGCGTTGCCGGCGACGGGTACGCGATAGGCCACCTCGAACGTCGCATGGCCTCCGGGCGGCAGGCTCCCGATCGAGTCGAACCCGACATTCGCGCCGTCGATCCGCACCCGCGACGGGCTCGGATCGCCGACGATCCGGGATTGATCCGGCAGCACGATCACGAGGTCGAGGCGGCCCGACGGCGCCGTGCCGTTGTTCGTCACCGTGCACACGAGCGAGGTGGCACCGCCGATCTGCACCGGGTCGTCGAGGTCGGCGAGCGTGAGCCGCAGCCCGGCTTCACGCGGCGTGCGCGGGCGCGGCGTGACCGACCGCACCATCACGCACGCCTCGTCGGCCACCATCACGCCTCCGGGCAGGCCGCCGAGCACGCCGCGCACGCACGACCGCGCGGCCGGCGACTCCCGAAAGCTCGTGCTCGGCGCCTGCGTGCGCAGGTTGATCTGGCGGCGCAACTGTCCGCCCGGCTCCACCGCCGGCAAGGTCCACGACACCTGCCCGGTGCCGAGCTTGTAGCCGTCGGACGCCTCGAGCGGCGAGAACGACGGATCCCAGGTGAATTCGAGCGTCGTCGGCGGCGAGGCGACGGCCCCGGCGTTGCGTACGGTGGCGATGCACTCGGCGACCGCCCCCGACATCGCCTCGGTGGGCGCCACGAGATCGAGCTCGAGCGCCGCCGACGCGGCGGGCGCGGCGGGCAGAAGCGGCGTGGTGGCGGAGGCCACCACGGGCGGCACGACGACTGGCGCGGGCGTGAGGGGCACCGCCGGGGCGACGACGGGCGCAGGAGCCACGACTGGCGGCGGCGCCGCCGCAGGCGCTCCGGCGACAGCCGCCACCTGCACGCACTCCGTGGCTCCGCCCATGTATTTGTGCGCTTGATCGAGAATCTCCACCCGGTGGCACTGTCGCCCCGGCTCGTCGAGCAAGAAATCGAGCGTGAGCCGCCGCGTGGTGCCTGCGGCCAGGTCGATCGTGCCCTTCTGCTCGATCGGGCTCGTCGATGCCTCGTGATGGAAGCCCGCGTCGAAATAATCCACGACGCGCAGCCCGGTGAGCGGCCGCCCCGAACGATTCACGAGCTCCACCTCGAACGCCACGCGCTCGCCCACCTTGGCGGCGAGCGGCCCGGTGATGTTCACGAGCACGGGATCCTCCGCCCGCCCCACACCAGCCGCGAGCACTGCGACCACCGCGACGCTGCCCATGAGACGACGATTCATACGCCCTCTGATTCCCGTAATGTCCCAGCCATTCCGGCTCAGAGCGTACTTCACCCGCCCAAAACGCCGCAACTAAGCCCGGCACACCGTGACACGCGTTGGGGCGTCAGGAAGCCCGAGGCGTGAGCCGAGAGGATGCCCCCATGTCAAAAAGCCCCGGGCGGGAGCCCGGGGACTCCGCGTGGAAGCGGAGCCCGGTCTCCATGCGGCATGGGCAACGGGATCATCCGCAACCCGGTGTCCCATCGCTTCCGCTCCGGGCTTGGTGGGGCGTCAGGAAGCCCGAGGCGTGAGCCGAGAGGATGCCCCCATGTCAAAAAGCCCCGGGCGGGAGCCCGGGGACTCC
>JAIXPT010000348.1 GCA_027486095.1 Planctomycetaceae bacterium
ACAGGCCTGGAGGCCTGTCGCTACGCGCAGCAGCGGGCCGAGCTTCCGCAGCTCCTTCACGCCCTGCACATCCTCTGCACGGATCGTGCGCTTCGTTCGCTCGAGCATGGGCCGCACCAGAGCGGGAAACATCCGATCGCGCACGTTGCCTGGCTTGACATTTTGCTAGGGCGCGAGGCGCACATGCCGTGCCGAACAGGATTGCCCTCGGGCGTCGAGCAGCGTACCGCCGGCTCCGCCGCCGGCTTGGGCGCGTTGACGCGTCACAGCACAGCGAGCCCCGAGCCGGCGTTATCTCTTGCGCCGTTCGAGCTTGATACGTGGATCAGCCTCAAGGCTGCGCATCTCTTCCTTGAACTCGTCGGGCGTCATGCGCAGGCGGCGCTCGAAGGCGAGCCGGGCCAGGCCCCACTGGGCTACGGCCACGGCCGCGGCGGCGAAGAGCACGGGCAGGAGCAGCGCGCGGATCGCGGCGAGCGGACGCTCGGCGTCGAAGACCGGCTCCGATGACCGCACGAGCCCCACGAGCGGCGAGGCCGCGAGCGCCGCGACGCTCGCGATCACCGCGAGGCAGGCGCCGTTCCAGAGCACCGCCCGCAGTGTGGCCAGCGAGAAGATGCGACCGAGGCCGGCGAAGGGATCGATGCGGCCGAGGCGCGGGGCGGCACGAGCAAGCCGCCAGGCCGAGCCGTCGCACAGAAAGCGGACGCAGATCCCGGCGATCGCCGTGGCGGCGACGAGCGCCGCCGTGGGCATCAAGAGCTGGGCGGGGGCGATGAGCGCTGCATCGAGTGCCTCATGGCCCCGAGGCGCGAAGGCCGCGGTGAGCGACTGCCGCATGAAGGCATCCGCCGCCGGGATCGCCGCGCGCGACCAGCCCGGGAGCAGCAGCACGGCCACGGCCACCATCGCCACGAACGCGGGCAGCGCGGCGTTGGGTGCGGCTCCCTGCTCGCGGGCGGCCTCGCGGCGGCGCGGCGTGGCGGGCAGTGAACGGTCGGCGGCGTCGCTCATCACTCACCTCGCGGCATGGCTCACCTCGCCGAAAAGATCCGCTCGAGCGGGCCTTGCACGAGGGTCGGAAAACCGTGCGACCACGCATCGGCGCCGACATAGATCGCGCCCAAGAGCACCACGGCCGCGAGGCCCTGCAGCAGGCCGGCTCCGGGCACGAAGGGCACCGTGCGGAGGGCGATCGCCGTGACCAGATGAAACCCCACCACGGCCAGCAGCGCCGGCACCGCCATGGCGAGCGCGAGCGAGAAGGCCAGGGCCGGCAGGTCGGCCGCGATCGAATCGAGCGCGGGCCGCGGCAGCCCGGCCACGGGCAGGAGCGTGCCGATGGGGAGCACGCGCACGCTGTCGATGATGCCGGCGACGATCGTCTCGAGGCCGCCCGCGGCGAGAAACACGCCGGCGCTCACCCACCACGCAAACCGCGCCATGCCGGCCGACTGGGCGTCGCCTTCGGGGGCGAAGTCGTCGGCCCACGAAAGGCCCGCCACGCTGCCGAGCACGCCGCCCGCCCAGGCCCCGGCGGAGGCCACCGCGGCGACGGCGGCGCCGAGCGCGAGCCCCACGGCCGCCTCGCCGCCGGCCAGCAGCACGAGGCTGCCTGCATCGACCGAGACTGATGCCATCCCGACAAGCCGCCCCGTGAGGGCGAGCGGCAGCGCCACCACCGTGATCGCGGCGGCGAGCGCCGCGCGGATGCGGGCCGACACCTCCGGGAGGGCGACGCCGCTTCCCATCACGATGCCGAGCACGCGGGCCAGCACGCCCACGGCCAGTGCGACCGGCAGGGGAATTCCGGCGGCGACGGATGCTTCGGGCATCGCTCAGGGTCCTCCGGTGGCCGACGCGCGCACGAGATCGGCCAGGCGTTCGAGCATCCAGGGGGCGAGCATCACGAGCGCCGCGGCGATCGCCACGAGCCGCGGCACGAGCCCCACGATCTGCTCATGAATCCCGGTCGCCGCCTGGACGAGCCCCATCACGCCGCCCACCACGAAGCCCACGAGCAGCACCGGCGCGATCACGATGAACCCGGCGACCAGCGCCTGGCGCACGAGTTCCACGAGATCGGTTTCGGCCATCGGCGATCGCTCCACAGGGCGGGTGGTCAGGCCGAGCCGACGGCGCGCACGCTGTCGAGCAGCGATTGCACGACCAGCGACCAGCCGTCGGCCATCACGAACACGAGCAGCTTGAGCGGCAGTGAGACGAGCGTCGGCGGCAGCATCACGAGGCCTGTCGAGACGACGAGCGTGGCCACGACGATGTCGAGCACCAGAAACGGCAGCAGGAGCCGGAAGCCGATCGCGAACGCCGTCTCCAGCTCACTCACGAGAAAGGCCGGCAGGAGCGACTCGACCGGCACGTCGTCGTAGGTCTTCACGTCGTGAGGTGCCGCGGGATGACGCTCGAGAAACAAGAGCATCGTGTCGCGGTTGCCGGCCTGCTCGATCTGGCCGGCCATCCAGCGGCGCACCGGCAGCGTGCCCTGTTCGTAGGCCTCGCCGAGCGTGATCCGCCCCGCCTGGTAGGGCTCGACACCGGCCCGCCAGGCCTGCGTCCACACCGGCCACATCACGAGCGCCGACATGAAGAGCGCGAGCGACGTCACGATCTGATTCGAGGGAAGGTGCTGCGTGCCGAGCCCCTGCCGCAGGAGCGACAGCACCACCGACATGCGCACGAACGACGTGGTCATGAGCAGCACGGCCGGCGCGAGGCTGGCCACGCCGAACATCACCGCGGCCGAGAGCGTGGCATCGAGCGAGCGGGTGCCAAGCAGCCGCGTGGCCATCTCGGCCCACGGCGCAGCCTCGGCTGCCGCGGCCGGCGCGGGTGCGACCGCCGGCACGGGTGCGACGGGCGGTTCAGCAGGATTCGCCGGGCTCACTGAATGAGCTGGACTGGCTGGCTCGGCGGCAGCAGGCAGGCCCGCCGTGGAGAGGACGGCCGCCACCAGGAGCGCTGCTGCGCGCACGCCTCGCGCCGCTGCGGCGGGCTTGTGCGCAGGGTGGGTGCCGCGGCAGGCCGCCACGATGCAGGCCGTGGCCGCCGGATCGGTGAGTTCGGCGAGCGTGCGGCAGCCAGCCGACGACACGCTCACGAGGAGCGTCTTCGGCCCGAAGCGGACGATTTTCACGCCATGCTGGCCGGCCAGGCTCGCCTCACCGAGCACGTCGAACACGTCGGGCGGCGGAGGCGCGGCGCGCCGCCGGCCGGCAAGCCGCAGCACGACGAGCGCCACGCAGGCCGCCCCCAGCACGGCGAGCGTGCCGGTGGAGACGAGGGCGGGCGTCGCCGGCTTGCCCGCGGGCTGCCTGGCGGGGCCGGCGGCATCGAGCACGACCGGTGGCGGGAGCGTGGCCGGTGCGGGCGGGCGTGCCGGTGGCGGAAGGTCGGGCTCGGCTGCGGGGGGCGCAGGGCTGGGCGCGATCGGTGCCTCACCGGCGGCGCGCTCGGCCGCCAGGCCGGGGCATGACCCGGCGTGCAGGCAGGCGAGGCCGACGACGGCCATCGCGACGAGCCGCGAGGGCGACGAAGGGCGATTCATGCGGCAGACCTGATTTCGTGTGGCGGCGCGACGGACGATTCGGTGGAGTCGCCGCGGGCGGGATCGACACGCGACCAGTCGATCTCGGGGTGTGATCCGCCACCGCGGCGGCCGGGAGCGTGCACCGGCCGCCGGCGCGAGCCGGCAAGCCACAGAATCGCAGCAAGCAGGCCGGCGATCACGCTGCCGGCCGCCACGAGCATCTCGCGCGGGATCGCGTCGGGGGCGAAGCGGAGATTACCGCCTGCGAGCTGCGTGAGCACCTCTTGCAGCGAGAGCGGATGGCTCGCAGCAGACGCCGCCGGGGCGTCGGGGGCCGGAGTCGGCGGGGCGGGCGCGGCGGTCGCGTGGCGTGCCGCGGCTCCCGGCGAAGGGAAACTCGTGACGACGACGCGGCAGCCATCGGGCGCGGCGGTGGCCGGCAGGGCGCGCAGGGCGAGGGCGCGGATGCGGTCGAGCTCTCCGGCTTCTGCAGCCCGCAGATACGATTCAGGAATGGCGATCGACACGTGGAGCGTGTGGAGCGTGTCGCCGTGGGCCAGTCGCTGCGGCTCCGTGGCCGGCACGGGAGCCGGCGTCGGCAATTCGGCGGGGGCGTTGGCGTCGGCGGGCTTCTGCGGCGGCTGCTCGCCCGGCGCAGGCGCCGCAGCCGCCGTCGAGTCGGCCGCGGCGAACTCCGCGGTGACGTCAACCACGGCCCCTTTCACGTAGGCGATGGCCTGCCGCAATTTCGTACCCAGAGCCCGCTCGTAGGCGAGCTTGCGGGCGAGCGTGGCATCGGTGGCCTCGTCGGCAGCCGCCTCGAGCGGCCCGGCAAACACGCGGCCGTTGCGGAGATCGGTGACGGCCACTCGCTCGGGAGAGAGCCCGGCGATCGATGCGGCCACGAGCACTCGGATCGCCTGCACGCGGGTGGCATCGAGCTCGGCATCGGGCTGCGTGCGGATGCTGACGCTCGCCGTCTTCATGGTGCCGCCGGCCAGGCCTGCCTGCTGCTCCATGTCGTAGAGCACGGCGGCCCGCTCGATGCCCGGCATCGAGCAGAGCACGAGCGAGAGCTCGTCTTGCGTGGCCACGCGGAGCAGCTCCGCCTGCACAGCCTTGCTCTGCCACGGGCTGTTGTTTGCGAGCGCCCGCCGCAGGCTGCCGCCGAACTCGCGCGGCAAGGCCTCGGCATCGACGAGGGCCCGCATGTAGGCGCTCTGCCGGCTGCGGGGCACGTAGACCCGGCCCGCTTCGGTGCGGTAGTCGGTGAGCTGGGCCCGATCGAACGCCGCCTCCATGAGCGCGAGCTCCGACGAGGGAAGCACGCTGCCCGCGAGCAGCTCGGCCTCTTCGCGGATCGGCTGATCGCGCAGGAGCCAGGCGGCCCAGCCGAGCGACGCCGCCACCAGCCCGAGCGCGATCACCTGCGCCGGGGAAAGGAGCGACTGTCGCTCACGCGTCGGGGGAAGGAGGCGTGCATCCATGCACAGCGGGTCCTGGCGGGGATGGACGGTGGATGATTCGGACTACGCGGCCCGCCTTCGCAGCCGACGGTGCGGCAGACGCAGCGTCACCGCCCGGCCCCCTTCGGGGCAGGCTGCGACCGACAGCCCGCCCCCGACGGCCGCCACGAGCGGCGCGAGCGCGTCGTCGGAGGCACGGTCGGAAGGCGGCCCCGAATCGGCGACCTCGAGCTCGATCGCATCGGCATGCTCGACGCTCGTGACCACGATTTCGCGCACGTGGGGCGCGTCGCTCGAGGCCACAGGGCGGGAGGCATTTTCAAAGGCCCGCAGCAGGAGGCCGGCGAGGATGTCGCGCACCGTCGCCGGATCGACCTGCAGCACGTGGCGATCGGCCACGTCGAGCGTCACATGGCAGTCGGCGATGCCGCGATCGGCACAGACAGCCCGCACTTCTGCGAGGATCGCCTCAAGCAGGCCACGAGGCGGAACCATCGGCAGGATCAGAAGATCGTGATCGGTGGGGGTCATGGTGTGGCCGCCGAGGGAACGGGAGCCGACGTGCCGCAGACTTCGTCCATGAGCCAGCGGTTGACGTCGGTGAGGATCGCCTTGGAGAGCGCCTGCGCACCGGGATAAATCCGCAGCGAGAGCATCGCCCCCGCCGCATGGAACACCCGCAGCGTGCGGTCGGTCTGGCGAGCGGCTTCAACGCACGCGGTGCGGTGGCAGCAGAGCAGCATGGGCAGCTGGCGCACGTCGGCGAGCCGGGCGAACAGCCCTTCGTCAAGCGGAAACAGCCCGCCGAGCGACACGACGCCGGCAAACGCGGCGGGATGTCGGCAGGCGATCCGGAAGGCCTCCGTGCCACCACTCCCCTGCCCCACCAGATAGATGCGCCGTGGATGGATGCTCACGCGATCGCAGACGCGCTCGATCGAGTCCCAGAGCGGCTCATCGCCCGCGCCAGGATCGAAGTCGGGCGCGATAGCCACGTAATTCCGCAGGCTGAGCCGCTTCATCGCCCGGCCGATATCGAACCGCCGCGACCGATCGGGCAGCCAGACGACGAGCGGATAGTCGTAGCCGGGCTCATAGCCCTGCGGCGTGAACAGCCCGTCGCCCGCCATCCAGTCGAGCGGATGCGCGGCGTCGGCGGGCTGGGTACGTTTCGAAAGCCGGTTGCTCATCGGGCGTGTCTCACCGGGGACGACCACGGCACGGCGCACGGCACCGGACATCGCGTGATCTCCCGGGTTTGTAGAGAAACACCCCTCCCCCGACAACGGCAGGATCACCCCTAGAACACCCGGCCTGGCAAGACTGGCAAGGCAGGCTGGCCGGGAGGCTGTGCTTGCCCACCTCGGGCTCTTCGTATCCCGCCACTGGACGCTCGCTATGGTTGGCAGGCGGCGGCTCGGGGTTACCCCGTACCGTCTCGCCGGACGTTCGCCTTCGCCCTCCAGGCAATCGTGTTCGGCACGCGGTTGCCGCTGGCCTAGAAGCCCGGAGCGGAAGCGATGGGACTCCGGGTTGCGTACCGCATCTCGTGGAGCAAGCGTCCCGCTTGCCGTCG
>JAIXPT010000351.1 GCA_027486095.1 Planctomycetaceae bacterium
CCCAAGCGGCCCGACGGCGACGACGACGAGGCCGACACCGACTAGCAAAAAAGCTGCCTGGCCGCTTTTTTGCGTATACTCCCGCCCATTCGCAACCCGCACCTGCCCGGAGGGAAAGATGTCGCACGCCGACACGCCGCCAGACGGCCACAGCCGCACGATACACGAGATCCTGTGGAGCGAGGCTCTGCCGTGGTGGCTGTTGTTTCGCGCGGCGGGCGCGGCCTTCGCCCCGACGGTGATCCTGCTGGCCCTGCTTGGCGGCCTGGCCACGTGGGCCGGCTGGTCGATCGCCGACAGCCTGCGGCTGGCCGGCAGCGATCCCGCGGCCGACGCCATCCTCGATGCATCGCTCGGCGGCGGCCTGGTGATCCCGGGCCCCGACGGATCGAACGCCGCGGCGGTGCTCACACCGAGCCGGCAGGCCTTCCCGGCCCTGCGGGCGGCGTGGAACTGGCTGCCGCGGCCCGTGGCCGACGTCCTCGAGCTCGTCGGCATTCCCTTTCGCCCCACAGCCACGCTCGCCCAGATGGGCGGAGCTCTCGCGCGGGTCGGGTGGTTCGTGCTCGTGTGGTCGATCTTCGGCACTGCGATCACGCGCCACGTGGCGCTCAAGCTCGTGGGTGAGGAAGCCCCGGGCCTCATTGGCGCCGTGCTCTACGGCGCTCGCAAGTGGCTCGCTGCGTTCAACTCCGTCGGCTTCGTGCTGCTCGGGATCGTGGCCCTTTCGATCCCCGGCGCCCTGCTCGGCCTCTTGATGCGCGTTGATTGGGGCCTGGCCGTGGCCGGCGTGATCTGGCCGCTCGTGCTCGCAGGGGCCGTGGTGCTCGCGATTTTGGCGATCGGCATCGTGTTTGGGTGGCCGCTGATGGTGGCGGCCGTGGGCGTGGAACGGGGCGACAGCTTCCAGGCGATTTCGACGTCGTTCTCGTATCTCTACCAGCGGCCGCTGCACTATGCGTTTTACGCGCTCGTGGCGGGCATCGTGGCCCTGCCGGCTTGTGCCGCCGCGGGGCTCTTCGCCGACGCCACGAGCACGCTTGCGCTGTGGGCCGCGAGCTTCGGCATGGGCCACGACCGCACGCTCGCCGTGCTCGAGCAGCTGCGCAGTCAGGCCGAAGCCCCGTGGGGCATCCGCGCCCTCGGCTTCTGGACCCGAGGGCTCGGGTCGCTCTTGGGCTCATTCGGCTGGGGCTACTTCTGGGCGATCGCCACCGCCGCCTACATGCTGCTGCGGCAGGATGTGGATGGCACGGAGCTCGACGAAGTGGTGATCGACGAGCCAGGCCTGTAATTTCACCCGACCCACCGCTTCACGAGCCCCGGAAACGATCCCAGCAGCTCTCCGCGGCTCACGGCCTCGTCGGCTCCCGCGGCCACGGCGTCGGCGAGCCGCTCTTTCTGCACGTGCGGTCCGAAGGCCACGAGCTTCGGGGCCCGACCTGCGCCGGCAACCTGTTGCTCGACGAGTTTCACCGCCCGAGCCACGATCACGGCCGCGTCGCCGGCGAGCGCTTGCAGGTCGAGCAGGATCAAGTCGAACGGCCCTTCCCGCGGCTCGTCGTCGAGGCTGCGCAGCGTCTCCACCCGCGCGGGCAACGGCCGCGCGAGTGCCGCGATCCGGCTCGTGGAAAGCAAGTCGGGCGAGACCAGCAGGATCCGCATCTCGTTGGTCATGATCCCCTCGGGGCAGCCGCCCGTTTACGATGAACGGAGGCCCACAAGGTAGCAGGCTCGCCTGTCGGCGACCAAGCAGCAATGCATCGCACCCATCCCGACCCCAGCCCGTGGCTTGGCAGCGAGCCGGTGGCGATCTCGCCGCTCGGCGGATCGGGCTTCAGCGGGGCGGGCGTGTTCGTGGTGCAGCCCGCCTCGGGAGCGCGTTTCGTGCTCAAAAACTTCGCTCCGACGACACCCCTCTCCCACGCCGCCTGGGTGCACGAGCTGATGCGGCACCTGCGTGCCTGCGGCGTCACGACCGTGCCGCGGGTGATGCCGCTCGAGGCCGAGGGCGGCCCCGCGCTCGATCGGGCCTCGGCCACTCTCGCCGCTGATCGAAGCGGCACACTCTGGGAGCTGATCGCGTGGATTCCCGGCGCGGCCCGCGCCACCCCCGGCCTTGTGGAAGTCGCCCGCGCTCTCGCCGAACTCGCGCGGCTGCATCAAGCAGCCGCCACGCTCCCCGGCGCGCCGCCGCGCGTCGAACCCTCGCCCGGCGTGGCCCGGCGGATCGACCAGGCGCGCCGGATGCAGGCTGCACCGTGGCGGCGGCTCGAGCACACGGCTTCCTGCCGCCCGGCCGCCGTGCTTCACGAACGCCTGTTGCGCGCGGTCGAGATCTTCGAAACCCATGGGGGCGATCGCGCCCTCGCGCGCCTCACCGCGACCGCTGCGATTCCCGTGGTCACGCAGCCGGTGCTCCGGGATGTGTGGAGCGACCACGTGCTGTTTGCCGACGACGGCTCGGTGGCAGGGTTCATCGACTTTCACGCCGCCGGCCGTGACACGCCGGCCACCGACCTCGCGCGGCTGCTGGGCAGCTGGCCGCCGGATGATCACCGCGGCCCGGGCCCCGAGCGGTGGCAAGAGGCGATCGCCGCCTACGAGGCTGTGCGGCCGCTCGCGCCCGAGGAACGAACACTGATTCCCTGGCTCCACGCCACGGGCGTGATCTGCGGCCTCGAAAACTGGTTTCGCTGGCTCTTCATCGAGGGCCGCACGTTTGCCGACATGCGACGCGTAGCCGAGCGGATCGACCGGCTCATCCAGCGCCTGCCAACCGCCCTCGACACCGCATGCAACGCGTCGCCGGGGCGGAATTGACCTCAGGAAAACGGCCCCGGTAGGATCGGGTGGTAGTCATGCCCCGCATCCCGCCCAGATTCTGCCGCCTTGCCATCGCGATCGTGGCGGCAGCGTGCGCGATCGGCCCGCCGGGGTGGGCCGCCGATGGCCCCGCTTTCGACCCGCTCGCCGGTGTCAACGCCGGCCTCGGGAGCCCCATTCGCGTGGAGGCGGCGGTGGAGACCGGCCCGGCAGGCAGCGTGCTGGCCATCACGGCCGTGCTCGAGGAGGGCTGGCATCTCTATTCACTCGCTCAGAAGCCGGGCGGGCCCAAGCCGACCACCATCACGATATTCGCTGATTCCCCGCAGCTGCCCGCCGCGGCTTTTCAGCCGGATGAGCCGCCGCACCGGCGGACGGTCGATGAAGTGCCCGGCTGGAAAGGCCTCGTCGTCGAAGAGCACGCCGGCCGGGTGACGTGGCGGGCCCCGCTCGCGGCCAACCCGGGTAGCTCGGCTCCGGCAATCCACGGCACTGTGGCCGTGCAGTTGTGCCGCGACAACGCCTGCAGCCCACCCGAAAAGCTGGCGTTTACGGCCACCCAGGCCGCGCCTGCCGCGGCTGCGGGCCTGGCCACGCCGTTGCCGCCCGCGTTCACGCCCGAGCGGGCCCACGCCCGGATCGAGGCGGCGTTTGGCCCCTCGCGGCCAGGCCCCGGTGGAAACCGGCGCTGGCCGCTCGTGATCCGAATCACCCCGGACCCCGAGTGGCATCTTTACGCTCCGGCCTCCAGCGACACCTCGGCCGTGGGCCAGGGCAAGCCGACGATTCTCGCCCTCTCGCCCGGCGACGGAGTCGCCGCGGCGAAGGTGACGGCCCTGGGCGGGCCTGCTGCCACCGCGCCCGCCATGGCGGCGGTGGGCGCGGTCGAAGGCCCGGTGGCGATCGAGGTGGTGCTCGATCCGCAAGGCCCGGGGCGCACGGCCGAGGCCATCGTGGGCTTCCAAACCTGCACCGACTCGACATGCGACGCGCCGACAGCCGTGCGGCTCGAGGTGACACTGCCGCACGACGACGATCCGCTCAGCGGCACGGTCAAATTCGCCTCTGCCCGCTACGCCGAGGCCGCGCGGGCACCAGCTGCCATCGATCTGCCGCGGTCCGCCCAGCCCGGGCCGAGCATCGCCCAGGCGCCGCTGCCGCTCACGAGTGCCGCGGCACCGGCGTCGCTCTCGCTGCCGATGGCGCTTTTGATGGGGCTCGCGGGCGGCCTGATCCTGAACCTCATGCCCTGCGTGCTGCCCGTGCTCGGGCTCAAGCTGATGTCGTTCGCGCAGCAGTCGGGCAAGGCCCGGCGCGACGTCTTCCAGATGAATCTCTGGTATTGCGCTGGCCTCTACGCCGTGTTCTTCGTGCTGGCCACGGCGAGCGTCGCGGCGAATCTCGGCCTCGGCAGTGAGAATCTCGCCTGGGGCGAGCAATTCACCTCCACGCGGTTCAACGTGGCGATGGCGGCGATCGTGTTTGCCTTCGCGCTGTCGTTTCTCGGCGTCTGGGAACTGCCGATCCCGGGCTTCATCGGCGAGAAGGCCGGCCACGTGCAGTCGCAGGAAGGCCCGCTCGGGGCCTTTCTCAAGGGCGTGCTCAGCACGGTGCTCGCCACCCCCTGCAGCGGCCCGTTCTTGGGCCCGGTATTCGGATTTACGCTCGCCCAGCCGACGCCCGTGACGTTCGCCGTGTTCGGCGCGATCGCCACCGGGATGGCCCTGCCCTACCTGCTCGTCGGCGTGTTTCCCGGGCTCGTGCGGTTCCTGCCGAAGCCGGGCGCCTGGATGGAGACGCTCAAGGAGGTGCTCGGGTTCGTGATGCTCGGCACCGTCGTGTTTCTGTTCACGTTTCTCGACCACGACTATTTTCTGCCGACCTTCGCCCTCCTCGTCGGCATCTGGGCCGCCTGCTGGTGGATCGGCAAGGCGCAGGAAGCCGGCCCGGGCTCGGTCAGCTTCGGCCGCTGGGTGCAGGCCGCCGCGATCGCCACCGTGATCGGCAGCCTCGCCTTCGCGTTCCTCGGGCCCGTGAAGTCGATCCTGCCGTGGGAGCCCTTCTCGCGAGCCCGGCTCGCCGAATTGCAGAAGAGCGGCGCCACCGTCCTCGTCGATTTCTCCGCCGACTGGTGCATGACGTGCAAGCTCAACCTCGCCACCGCGATCGAGACGACGCGCGTCAAGGCGGCGATCGAGGCCAACCGCGTGGTGCCGCTCCTCGCCGACTGGACGGAGGAATCGCCCGAGATCAAGTCGATGCTCGAAACGCTGCAGAGCCGCTCGATCCCCGTGCTCGCGGTCTTCCCAGCGGGCAGCCCTGACAAGCCAACGCGCGACCCGATCATCCTCCGCGACCTGATCACCGAATCGCAGGTGCTCAAAGCCCTCGAGCAGGCCGGCCCCTCCCGCCCCACGATCGGCACCATCCGCGCCGCCGCGCTTCCGTAGGACAGGCTTCAGCCTGTCATGACTTTTCGTCGAGCTGAGCAGACGCGACTCGCCCAATCTGGCTCGGGGTCGCCCCTACCATCTCGCCGGACGCTCGCTGCGGGCCTCCAGCCCTCTGCTCGCTCGACTCCGGCTGCGCTGCGCCATCCATGGCTGCGCTTGCCTGCATACGCCGTCTCAATGGTAGGGGACAACCCCAAGCCTCCCCCATGTATTTACGCCAGTTGAGGAGGCTCGGGGCTGCCCCTACCTCCTCAGAGGAAGCCCGAGGCGTGAGCCGAAGGGAATACGCATGGCTGTTCGCAATCCGGGCATCCTCTCGGCTTACGCCTCGGGCTTCCGGCGCAGGCGAACGTCCGGCGACGGGAGATGGGGAGTCCGGAGCCGGCTTGGGCGAGTTGGGTCTGTTCGACTCGAAAGGAAGCAGCGACAGGCTGCAGCCTGTCCTACACGGCGTTACCGCAGCACGACGCGTTCTTCCGCTGGGGTGGCGGCGTGCACGTCGCCGATCTTCCAGCTCTCGAAGCCGAGGTCGGCGAGCTGGTGCCGGATGCTGTCGGCGAAGTGCGGCGACACCACGAGCACCATGCCGATGCCCATGTTGAACACACGCTCCATCTCGTCGGCCGCGATGCTCCCCAGCTTTTGCAGCCACGGGAATACTTCCGGCACGTTCCACGAGCCGCGGGCCAGCCGGATCTGCACCTGCTCCGGCACGATGCGGGCGAGATTCTCAACGAGGCCGCCACCCGTGATGTGAGCGATGCCGTGCACCACCTGCTTGCCGCCAGCGCGGCGCAGCACGGCCTTCACGGGCCGGGCGTAGAGCCGCGTCGGCTCGAGCAACAGCTCGTTGACGGTGCGATTCTCCAGCTTGGCAACGCGGTCGTGGCCGGCGAGGCCGCCGAGCTCGAACACGGCCTTGCGCACGAGGCTGTAGCCATTCGAGTGGAATCCGCTCGACGCGATGCCGAGGGCCACGTCACCCGGCTGGATGTGCCGGCCATCGACGAGCCGCTCGCGTTCGACCACGCCCACGCAGAAGCCTGCGAGGTCGTATTCACCCCGCTGATACATGTCGGGCAGGATCGCCGTCTCGCCACCCACGAGGGCACATTCGCACTCCACGCAGGCATCGGCGATCCCGCGCACGATCTGTTCGAGCAAGGCGGGGTCGTCGTGCGACATGCCGACGTAGTCGAGAAAGAAGAGCGGCTCGGCGCCGGTGCAGAGGGCGTCGTTGACGCTCATCGCCACGAGGTCGATGCCCACGGTGTGATGCACGCCCGCCGCCACCGCCACCTTGAGCTTCGTGCCCACGCCGTCGGTGCACGAGACGAGCAGCGGATCTTCGTAGCCCCGGCTGAAGAGCCCCTTGAGGTCGAGTTGAAAGAGAGCGGCGAAGCCCCCCTCGGCGCTCCGCACACGCGGGCACTGCGTACGGCGCATGTGCGCAGGCAGCCGAGCCATCCCCTCGCGATAGAGGTCGAGGTTCACACCGGCGCTGGAATACGTGGCTCCGCTCACGGGGCGTATCTTCGCAGCCCGGCGAAAGCCCGCAAGTGGGGCGAGCGTCCCGCCGGCCTCACGGCCCGCGCTACGACTGCGCCGGAGCGACCGCGTCGCGATACTCAAACTTGTATTTGCCGGGGTTCGGCACCGGGTAGGTGCCCTCCGGGCCGGCCACCAGCAAGCTCGCGCTGCCGTCGGCGAGCGCGTCCACCCCCGCCGTGAGGTCGTCGGGAGAGTTGAGATATTCGTCGTAGGTGATCGGCCGGCCCGTATGCGCGGCATAGCGGCCCATCGCCGTCACCAGGCTCGCCTCGGCCCCCCGCGCCGCCTCGTTGTAGGCGTCGCCGGCGATGATCGCCGCCACGAAGTGCTCCCACTCGCGCCGGTAGGGGTTGGGCTCGGGCTGCTCGGCAGCCCAGAGCACGTGCTCCTTGGCGGACTTCTGCCCGGTGTAGATCGTTGACTTGGCGGGGGAGTGGCCGCTACCCGAGATCGTAAACGCCCCCTTCGAGCCCTGGCCGAACACGCCGAACTTCTTGTCGCAACCCTTCATCACGCGGCTGGAATAGAAGAATTTCGCCCCGTCGGCAAACGTGTATTCAATCGCGTAGTTGTCGAAATTCTGATCGTCGATCTTGCCGCGGAAGTGGCGACCGCCCGTGGCGTCGGCCCGCACCGGCCACGAACCCTGCATCCACGCGACCTCGTCGATGTGGTGCACGCAGTAGTCGCTGAAGATGCCGCCGCTGAGCCAGAGGAAGTTGTGGAATCGCTTCACCTGCCAGAGCAGCTCGTCGGTGTCGCCGCGGCCCGGGGCGAGATCGAGATTGTGCACGGGGTCGTGCTCGCGGTAGCCGCGAAACGCGATCAGCTCTCCCGCCTCACCCTCACGCAGCCGCTGGTAGAGCTCGCGGCGGCGGTCGCAATGGCGGCACATCAGCCCCACGGCCACCTTGATGCCCTTCTCGTCGGCTTTCTGCGCGAGCTCCAGCATCCGCCGCGTGCTCGGTCCATCCACCGAGACTGGCTTTTCCATGAACACGTGCACGCCCTTCTCGATCGCAGCGGCGAACATCGGCGCCCGGAACGCCGGCGGCGTGGCGAAGAGCGCGATGTCGCCCGGCCGCAGGCAATCGAGGGCCTGCTTGTAGGACTCGAAGCCGGTGAAGATGCGGTCGTCGGGCACGTCTACCCGCTCCTTGAATTGCTCGGCGATCGAGCGCTTGACGATCTGCGCGCGATCGGCGAACACGTCGGCCAGAGCCACCACGCGGGTCTCGCCCCCCGGCACCGAAAGGGCATCGACGGCCGCCCCGCCGCCGCGGCCACCGCAGCCCACCACCGCCACGCGAATCTCGTCGCTACCGGCCGCGTGCACTTTGGGGATGGCCAGGCCGGCGAGCGCGGCGGCTCCGGCGATCTGCCCGACACTGGTGCCGAGAAACTCGCGGCGCGAGGTGAACGTGGTCGTCGTGTCGCCAGGCATGTAAAGCTCCGTGATGCGGGCCGCTCTGTCCGAGCGGTTCGGTGAGATGGACTCGTCTGCCCCCAGAATACCGTCGGCCTGAGGGGGCGTGGATCACAAAATGCTGCTTATGAAAAGACATTTGACTGTTATGATTTCGGCATGGCCCCGCGGAAACCCAGAGCCGTCGCGAAACGGCAGCACGCCGAACAGCCGCTGCCACCGCTCCAATTCACGCAGCGTCTGCCCTACGGGGCCGTGCTCCACGACGCCGGCGGCGGCAGGGGCCGGGGGGTGCAGTTCATCGTCTACAGCCGCTCGGCTACGGCCATGCGGGTGCTGCTCTACGACCGGCCCGACGACCCGGAGCCGGCCGAGGTGATCGCCCTCGACCCCACGAAAGACCGCTGGGGCGACATCTGGAGCATCTTCGTGCCAGGGGTGGAGCCGGGGCAGCTCTACCACTTCCAGGCCGACGGCCCCTTCGCCCCCGACCGCGGCCAGCGGTTCGACGGCACCGCCCGGCTCATCGACCCTTACTCACGGGCCTTGGCCGGCCAATTTCTCCCCGGCGAAGACGGCATCATCCGGCCGCCCAAGAGCGTGGTGATCGACGACTTCTTCGACTGGCAGGGTGACAGGCACCTGCGGCGCGGCCTCGCCGACACCGTCATCTACGAGCTACACGTGAAGGGGTTCACGGCCAGCCCCACGAGCGGCGTCAAGAACCCGGGCACGTATCTCGGGGTGATCGAGAAGATTCCTTATCTCAAGTCGCTCGGCGTGACGGCCGTCGAGCTGATGCCGATCCATGAATTCCCCACCGAGTCGCACACCGGCGAGCGTCCCGAGCGCGGCAACTACTGGGGCTACGACCCGATGGCCTTCTTCGCGCCCCACCGCGGCTACGCGGCGGGCACCGAGCCCGGCTGCCAGGTGCGGGAGTTCAAGGAGATGGTCCGGGCCCTGCATGCCGCGGGCATCGAGGTGATTCTCGACGTGGTCTTCAACCACACCGCCGAGGGCAACCACCTCGGGCCAACCTTCTCGTTCAAGGGGCTGGAGAACCGCGTCTACTACATGCTCGGCGACGGCGGCAGCTACTACCGCAATTACACGGGCTGCGGCAACACGATCAACGGCAACCATCCGATCGTACGTGAGCTGATCTTCCTCTGCCTGCGCCACTGGGTGCACAACTACCACATCGACGGCTTCCGCTTCGATCTCGCGAGCGTGCTCTCCCGCGACCGCAACGGCGACATCCTCCCGAATCCGCCGATCGTCGAGCTGATCTCCGAAGACCCGATGCTCGCCGATACGAAGATCATCGCCGAAGCCTGGGACGCCGCCGGGGCATACCAGGTGGGCACCTTCGCGAGCATGCGCTGGGCAGAATGGAACGGCCGCTACCGCGACGACGTGCGGCGCTACTGGCGGGGCGACTTCGCCCAGACGGGGCACCTGGCCACGCGGATGGCCGGTTCCAGCGACCTCTACGGCGACGACGGCCGCCAGCCCTACCACAGCATCAATTTCGTGACCTCGCACGACGGCTTCACGCTCAACGACCTCGTGAGCTACCGTGAGAAGCACAACGAGGCCAACGGCGAGGGGAACCGCGACGGCGACAACAACAGCTTCGCCGAGAACTACGGCGTCGAGGGGCCGACCACGCGGGCCGACATCGAGGCTCTCCGGGCCCGGCAGATCCGCAACATGCTGGCCACGCTGCTCGTGAGCCAGGGCGTGCCGATGGTTCTCATGGGCGACGAATGCCGCCGCACGCAGCAGGGCAACAACAACGCCTACTGCCAAGACAACGCCGTCTCGTGGTTTGACTGGACGCTCGTGGATGCCCATGCCGATCTCGTGCGATTCGTGCGCGAGCTGATCCGCTTTCGGCTCGGCAACCCGACGATCCGGCGCCGCTCGTTCCTCGAAGGGGGCTCGAGCGCCTCGGGCACGCTGCCCGATGTCGAGTGGTTTTCGCCCGAGGGCAACCACGTGGATTGGTACGCCGCCGACGCCAGCCTGGCCTGCTTCTTCGGGGCCCCCGCGCCCGCCAAGCTGCTCGAAGAAGACGACATCGCCGCCGGGGGCATCGAAGGTACGCCGCGGCACGTGCTCGTTTTTGCGCACGCCGGCTCGCTGCCCCGCTGGTTTCACGTGCCGACCACGCCGGCCATCGCTGCCCTGCCCTGGCGGATGTTCGTGAACACGAATGCCGAGGTGCCCCACGATATCCTGGCCGACGGCCGCGGCCCGCTCATCGACGTCACCCAGCCGATCGAACTCGGCCCGCGGTCGCTCGTGTGTCTCGTGGCCGACATGGTGGCCCCGCCCCCGCCGCTTGGCCTGCCGGGGCCGCCGCCGCTATCCTGAGAGCAGACGAATCGCAATCCGCCCTGAGCCCTCGGAGCACGACCATGTCTTGCCGGATCATCTGTGCCGCCATTGCCCTCCTGGCCCTCGCGACGGGGTGCGCGCCCTCGGCTCCGACCGCCCCCGCCGCCGCGAAAACACCGGCCACGAACGCCCACACCGATCATGACCACGCTCACGATCATGGCGACCACGAGGAGCCGAAGACGGTGGCCGCGGGGCTCGCCCAGCTCGAAAAGCTCTGTGCCGACGTAAAAGCCCACTTGGCTGCAGGCGACCACGAAAAGGCCGACGGCCCGGTGCACATGGTGGGCCACCTGCTCGAAGATCTCGGTGAGCTCGTGGCCAAGGAAAAGCCCGCCGTCGAGGCCGAGGCCAAGCAGGCGCTCGAGGCGGTCTTCGAGTCTTTCGACAAGCTCGACACCGTGATCCACGGCGCCGACGAAGAGGCCCGCAAAAAGCTCGACTACGCCGAGCACGCCCCGGCCATCGAAGCGGCCCTCGCGAAGCTCAAGGAACTGACCAAGTAGGACAGGCTTCAGCCTGTCGTTCTCTTTGCCCCCGCCGCCATGACAGGCTGAAGCCCGTCCTACTCGTTTCGTCACGGAGGATTCATGTCTCACCCCACTCTCCGGCCATTCCTCCTGCTCCTCGCCCTCGCTCCCGCGTCCGCCCTGGCCCTCGATCTCGATCCTGCCGCGATCCGCCAGCAACTCATGCTGCCGGCCGAGCCCGCCGGTGCGATCACGCCCACGGCGGCCAAGCAGAAGCTCACCGCCGCTCCCCAGCCGATCGTCGTGGCGGGGCGGATCGGGGCCCGCGGCATGGAGCCCTTTCTCGATGGCAAGGCGTCATTCGTGCTCGTGGAGATTCCCGCCGATGACCACGCCAAGAAGCCCGGCCACGACGCCGACAACTGCCCTTTTTGCAAGAAGAAAAACGCCAACTCACCGATGGTGGCGGTACAGTTTCTGGGGGCCGACGGCAAGCCGCTGCCGATCGACGCCCGCAAGCTCTTCGGCCTCGCGAAGGGGGCCGACGTGGTCGTGCGCGGGGCGGGCGTGTTCGACGCCAAGCTCGCGATCCCGATCATCCAGCTGACGGCCGACGGCGTGCACGTGCGGCCCGCACCGTAAGGCTCGTCTGTCGAGAACATGCCGGCCACGCTCGAGACTCAATTCTTGGGGAAAAGTTGCTCGTAAAGCGACCGCGGCGAATGGATGCGGACACCGTGCACGAGTCGGCCGTAGAACTTTCCGAAATGCGTACGGTCGCCCGTGACGAGCATCTCGCACGATAGGGCCGCGGCCGCAGCCACGACGGGCCGATCCTTTTCCGGGAGGCCATCGATGGATTTTCCGGGTGTCGCCGGCAAGCTGGCCGCCACGTTCACCTTTGAGAGAATTGCGTCGAGCACCGGCATCTGGGCGGAGGCCTTCACGCTGATGTTGCGACGCGCCTCGTCGATCACGTAGCCATCCACCCAGCATTCGTGCCCGGCATCGAGCAAGCGCACGACGAGGGCACGGACTGGCCCGTCGTTTTTTGCCGCCGAGAACAGGACATTGGCGTCGAGGAAAATCCGAACCGCTCGGGTCATGCCCGCCGCTTCCGGCGTATCGGTCCCCGCGCTGCACGGAGGGGGCGCATCGCTCGAGCCAGTTCTTTTTCAGATTCGTCGAACTCGCGGACACGTTCGGCGGTATAGATCTCCACGGGCAATGTCACGGCCGGCCTCAGAAGGAGCCCTTCGGGCGTGGTCTCCGCGATCAGGGTATCGTCGGCCTTGATGCCCAGGGCCTGCCGTAGTCCCGCCGGCAGCGTCACGACGCCGCGGGAAGTGACTGTGATAAGTGTTTTCATGAATACAGTATTTCTGCATTCCTGCGTCTGGTCAAGGCGGCATCACGCAGCCACCGCCCAGCAGGCGGCCGGCGTGAGTGCGGCCCACCACGAGCCGGCTGTCGCCGAATGACGACTTTCGCTCAGGAAAACCGCAGACCCTTGGCGGCTTTGGCGTTGACCGCGCCCATTCGGTTGCCGGTGACGGCGTTACCCTGCACGAGCGAGTCATTCGAAACTCCGCTCGCCAGCAGCCCGAAGCCGCCATTGGTGTGAATCGTGTTGCCTGCGTAAGGCGTCGCGCCGCCTATCGTGATCCCCCTGGCGGCCACGAGAACCACGCCGTTTCCTGCATTGCCGCTGATCGTGTTGCCCTGCACACGCGTGCCGGCGAGGTTGCCGCTGGCCTGAATCCCCGTGGAGTAGGCTTTCCAGGCCGTCGAGTTGATGATGCGATTGCCCGCATTGACGGCCGTGCCTCCGAGGAGAAGGTTGGTCGCGCCGTCGAGTACGACGCCGTAACGGGCGTTGGCATCGAAGGTGTTGTTTTGCACCCGCGTGCCGGCGTAGCTGCCTGCGTCGAACGAAATTCCCGTACCGTTGCCGCGGCTGATGACGCCGGTAACGGTCGAGTTCGTCGAACCACCGGCAAACCGGATGCCACTGCCGGAGAAGTTTTGGATCGTGCGCGAGCCGATGCCCAAAGCCGAAAACATGAAGTTATTGACGCCCTTGCCGATCGTCAGGCCGTTCGTTCCGAGTGCTGTGCCCGTGCCGTTCAACTGGAAGGCTCCGTTCACCGCGACACTCGCCGCCCGCGACACGGCGAGGCCTTTGAGTGCCGTCGTCGTGCCGACGGCGTCGGCAAACGTGATCGCGCCGCCGGCCGCCAGCGAGAGACTGGCGGCGCCGTTCACCGTTCCGTTGAAGCTGATCCCCGCACCGGCGGTGAGCGCCGAGTTTGCCAGCAGGGTCACGGGCCCAGCGTAGGCCTGTGAACCCCCACTGGTTGTGACTCCGGCCGCAAACCGCGTGCCGCGGGCGGGATCGGTGGCACTGGTCGTGATCGTGACACTCCCCGATCCCTTTGCAGTGATCGGCTTGCCGATCATGACGAGGTCCGTCGCCCCGGCATGAGTGTCGATCGTGAACGACTGGTTGGCGGAGCCCCTCGTGACGGCGGCCAGGTTGATACCGGCCCCACCGATCGTGATGCCATCCGCGCCACCGCTGCCGACGATGGAGATGCCGGCGAAGGCTGTGAACACGCCGAGGTTCACGGCGACGGTTTTCGCCGCTGAGTTGACCGTGACACCCGGCATTCCTCCACCGACCGCCGCCATGCTGCCAGGCTGGACGGCGGTGATCGTCAGGACGTGATTCCTGGCGTCGTAGGCAGTGTGCAGGCTGCTGATGACAACGCCCATCGGCGCGAGTGTCAGCACGACCCGGTTGGCAGAAGCGCTGACGGCGACGGCATCGGTCTGCGTGATCGTCAATGTGAAAACCTGGGTTGCCGCGGGATTGATCCCGTTGGCGGCGATAACGGTCACGGCATACGCGCCGGCTGTTCCGGCGGCAGGCGTGCCGGAAAGCAGGCCGCCGGTCGAGAGCGTCACGCCCGCCGGCAACGTGCCTGAAAAGCTGAACGTCGGCGCCGGATAGCCGGTGGCCACGAATTGGAAGCTGCCGGCGATGCCGGTGGCGAACGTGGCTGCCGCCAGAGATGTGATCGCAGGCGCGGTGAAGGGTGTTCCCTGCTGGATCACCTCCTGGCTCTCGGCCACTTCGGTGATGCTGGCCGCTGCATTCGCGGCCGTATTGGCCAGCACGAGCCCAGTCACGAGTGCGGCTGGCGGCGGCGTCGTGGTGCTGCCGACCGTGACCGTGAGCACGCTTGTCAGCATGGCGCTGCTCTGCAAATCGACGGTCGCGGTGGGCGAAGCGGTGATCAAGGCTGCAAGGTTCCCGAGCGTTGCGCCGGTGTCGATCCCATTGTTCGTCGAGACGACGATCAGATTGGCGACGGTGGCTGCGGCTTTTTGCACCTGGAGAGCCGTGGCGTCGCCGGCCGTCTGGGCCAGCGGATCGTAGGTGGTGAGATCGATCGCGGCCGGCAGCCCGAGCGCCATCCGCACGGCGGCCACGGCTGCGGCCGGCGCCAGGCTGGCCTGCTTGATCGTCGCCGCGACGAGCGTCGTGAGCGGATTGACGATCGTCGAGCCGGCAGGAGCGGACAGCGAGCCGGTGAAGGCCATGCCCGTCGAGATGTCGGTGCCGCCGATCGTGACGAGCGTCGCTGCCGGATCGCCGAAGTCGAACGAGAAGTTGCCACCGGCGTCGGTCGTGGTCCAGGCCTCCCCTTCGCCCGCATCCCAGACGCCGTTCATCAAACCGGCATCGATCCAATCGCGAAGCGCGTTGGCATTGGAGTCGGCGAAGAGCGTGGCTCCGGCGAGATAGCCGTCTGCAACGGCGCCGGCGAGCGTGTCGGCGGCGCCCGTGATGCGAAACGACACGCTTCTGGCGGTGCCGTCGAGCGCACGAATGACGAACACGTCGGTCTGAATCGTGCCGGCCCGCAGTGCCTGCACCGCGTGTGCGCTGTTGAAAGCCTTGTAGACGTAGTTGCCGCTCGTATCGACCGAGAGCGAGCCGAGGTTCGTCTGGCCGTCTGGGGCGGTGACGGTTGTTCGGAACGCCGCTTCGCCCGCATCGGGATCCACGACCGAAAACCGGCCGGTCGCGGACAGGAAGCCAGCTCCGTCCACCGCGACATCCTCGACGAACTCGTTGGCAAACGGCTCGGGCAGGCTGATGGCGGCGGCCTCGTTGACGTTGCTGACCGTGATCGCGAAGAACCTCTCGTGGGTGAGCCCACCGGCATCGGTCGCGCGGACGCGGACGGCATAGCTGCTCTTGGTCTCGAAGTCGAACGACGCGACTGTCTTGAGGGTGTTCCCGGCAATCGTGAAGGCGGCGTTGTCGGTGTCGCCCGTGCCCGCGACGAGCGTGTAGGTGAAGGTGTCGCCGGCATCATCGTCTATGGTGGAGAGTGTGCCGACGGCCGTGCCGCCGGGAAGATTCTCGGGCGTCGTCGCGGTCGAAAGCGCGATGGTGGTGGGTGCGTCGTTCACGCTCACGACCGTGATCGCCACCATGTCGGTGTCGGTGAGCACGCCGCCGGATCCAGAGCCTCCGAGGTCAGATGTGGCGAGCGTGAGGAGATCGCTGCCGTGGAAGTGGGCGGCGGGTCGGTAGACGAGGCCGGCGAGGGCGGCGTTCACGTCGCTCCGGGTGCCGCTGAAGACGAGCGTTGCGTCGGCGGTGCCGTCGCCGGTGGTAAAGGTCAGGCCCGTCGTGCCAGCGAGCGTGAGGGCGCCGTTCGTCACCGAGAGCGCGATCTCGATCGGCAGGCTCCCGACGTCCAGGTCGGCCACCGAGATCAGAGTACCGTTGCCGGCCGAGAAGACGAGATCGGTGTCTTCGTCGATCGTCTGGGACGCTGGCACCGTGTTGACCGGCGCATCGTTCACCGCCGAAACAAGCACCGACAACGGCACGGCGACGGGGGAATCGAGGCCGCCGTCGTCGCGAGCGACGACGGTAAAGGCGGCAAGCGTACCCGAGGCATTTGCGGCCGGCGTCCAGTAGGCCTGCTGTCCGGCCCTGATCACGGCATTGGTGGTGGCGGCCCAGGGAGTGGCAGTGGCGGCGGAAGCCCCGATCGTGAGCGTGCCGCTCGTCACTGCCGTGACGACGAACGCCGTGACCGTGCCGTCGATGTCGGCCTGATCGCCGGCCGCCGCCAGCGCTGCGAACGTGAGCTCCGCCTGCGTATCTTCGGCGGTCGTGCCGACCACCAGCGGGAATGAGGAGAGCGACGGCGCGTCGTTCGCAGAGGCGACCGACACGCGATACGTGACCGGCGTCGTGGACTCATTGCCACCGTCGTCGCGGGCGACGACCGAGAAGGCTTCCAGCAAGCCGAACGCATTCGCGTCCGGCGTCCAGAAGGCCTTCAGGGTGTTGGTGATCAGGTGGTTGGTCGTGGCGTTCCACTCCGTGGCCATGGCGGCGGAACTGCCGATCACCAGCCGGCCGCTCTTCACCTGGGTGACCACGAAGGCCGTGACGGTGCCGTCCACATCCGCCTCGTTGCCGGCCGCGAGCAGGTCGGCGAAGCTGACCTCGGTGGCCGAGTCCTCGGTGCCCGGGCTCGCGTGCGACTCGAGCGCCGAGAGCGTCGGGCGGTCGTCCGTCGCGGCGATCGAGATCGTGAGCAGGGCGGCGGTCGTGGCGGTGCCGTCGCTGACGACGATCGGGAAGGTCTCGCTCACCGCGGCGGTGGTGGCATTGATCGCGGTGGCGTTTGGCGTAAACGTGTATGCGCCGGTGAGCCGATTGACGACCAGCGTGCCGTAGCTGCCGGTCTGCGTGAACACGTCACCGGCCGGCGTCACGCCGGTGACGCCAAAGGTGAGGCTGTCGGCATCGACGTCGCTGGCCGTGAATGAGCCGGAGACCGGTGCGAAACTATCGGCGCCGATCGTGTCGATGAACGTGATCTCGACGGGCGACAGCGCGGGGGCGTCGTTGACGGGCGTGACGGCGATCTGGACGGTGACCGGCGTCGGCGAACTTGCGCCGCCGTCGTCGCGGACGACGACCGCGAACGCGGGCAGCGTGCCGTTGGCATCAGCGGCCGGTGTCCAGTAGGCGTTCTGGGTGGCATCGACGAGGCTGTTCGAGTCGGCGTCCCACGGCAGGGCCGAGGCGGAATCGGCACCGATTCGCAGCGTGCCGCCGGCGAGGCTCGTGACGACGAACGCTACCACCGTGCCGTCGAGATCCGTCTCGTTTCCGGCGGCCAGCAGCTCGGCCAACGTGATCGAGACCTCGGTGTCCTCGTTCACGGTCTTGAGCGGCCTGCTGCTGAGCGAGGAGAACGTGGGGGCGTCGTTGCCGCCGTACACCGTCACCCGCAGGGCGGCGGTGGCCGAGTCGGTGGCGCTGGCCACGGTGTAGGAGAAGTCGTCCTGCAGCGTCGCGCCGAGCGGCAGTGCCTGGACGGTGGGATTCGTGTCGTTGACGACGTACACATAGCTGCCGTCGGCGCGAAGTGTCAGCGACCCGTAGCTGCCTGCCAGGGCCGAGCCGACCGTGCCGGCGCCGCCCGGGCCCGTGACGGCCGTGACGGCGATCGCCGTGCCGTCGTAGTTCGACTGCCCATCGATCACGTTGCCGACCGCGTCGAAGCCGACGGCCGCGTTCGCGACGCCACCCGCCTCGCCGGCGATATCGGTGACGTCACCCGGATCGAAGGACCGCACCCGCACCGCGACGCCGAGCGTGACCGGGGCGTAGTTCGCAGAGTCGGTGGGCGTGAAGACGACGTCCTGGCTGGCCGTCCCGGAGCCCGGGGCAAGCGACGTGTCGGCAAAGGCAAAGGTGCCGGGCACGCTGCTCGTGCCGCCGGAGAGGATCGCGTTTGCGAGCGACTGGCCCGCGCGGATCGACGTAGACGTGGGTGGAGCGGTCACACTCGGAGTGGCCCGGATCACGAGCACGTCCACACTGGCCGTGATGGGGGCGTAGTTGACCGTGTCGGTCGGCGTGAACGTCACGCTCCGGGCCGCAGTGCCGGCCGTGGGGGCCGTGCCCGGGGCCATGAACGCGAACGTGCCGGGCACGCTGGCCAGGCCGCTCGCGAGCTCGGCCGAGGCGAGCGTCTGGCCGTAGGCGATCGTGGTGGCCGTGGGGAGCGTGACGAGCGTGGGCGTGGCCTGGGCCACCGCCACAGAGACGGGCAGCGTGACAGGCAGGTAACGGGCCGTGTCGGTCGGAGTGAACACGACCGTCTGCGACGCCGTGCCGGCGTTGGGGATCGTTGCCGGGGCGGCGAACGCGAACGAGCCATCGACACTGGCCGCGCCGCCGCTCAAGGTCGCCGACACGAGCGACTGGCCATAGGTGATGCCGGCAGCTGTCGGGGCCGACGCGATCGCGGGCGAGGCCTTGGCAATCGTGAAGGCGAGCGTCTTCGTGGCGGCGAAGTCGGGATCGGTACCGGTCACCGTGACGGAATAGTCGCCCGGCTCAGTCGGGGGCGTGGCGCTGGCGGCGTAGGTCGTGCTCTCGCGGCCTGTGTAGGTCGTGGAGAAGGCGAAGCTGGCGGAGTCAGCGGCCAGCAGCGGCGTGATTTCGGGCACCGATACCCCGGCACCGGAAGGAGTGCGATAGATCTCGCCGTTGACCCGATGGGCACCGTAGCTGCTGCGCTGCCCCCACCATACCACCGAGCCATCCGCCCGGATCGCATACGTCGCATCGCTGCTGGCATCGATCGCGACGACGTTCGCGAGGTTCCAGGGCACGAGATTTCCATTCCAGCCGGTGGGCGTGAAGCTCGTGCCGCCGCCCCAGGCCACGACCGTGCCATCGGCCTTGAGGGCGACCGTGTGGTTCTCACCCGCCGCGACGGCCACCACACCGGAGAGGCCCACAGGCACGGTCGCCTGGCCGCTGGTGTTCTTACCCCAGCACACGACCGTGCCATCCGCCTTGAGGGCCGCGATCGGGCCGTAGGAACTGGCGCTCAGGGCCACCACACCGGCGAGGCCGGCCGGAATGTCCATCTGGCCGTAGGCGTTCGTGCCCCAAGCCACGACGGTGCCATCCGACTTGAGCGCGAAGGAACTCGACACGGATCCGGCGATGGCGACCACGCCGGTGAGCCCTGTCGGCACGTTGCGTTGACCGGAGGAGTTGTCTCCCCAGGCCACGACGGTGCCGTCTGCCTTGAGCGCGAGCGAATGGCTGGTGCCACGGGCGATGGCGACCACGCCCGACAGCCCGGCCGGCGCGGTGCCCATCCACAACGAGCCCCACTCGACGACGGTGCCATCTGCCTTGAGGGCCATCGCGGAGCCCTCGCCGGCGGCCACGGCCACGACACCGCTGAGGCCGGCGGGCACATTGAGCTGGCCCATTGAATTGTCACCAAACGCCCCGACCGTGCCGTCGGACTTCACGACCAGGAAGTGACCGTAGTTGCCAGCCGACACGAGTGAGCCACGGGCCACGCGAAACGCCTTGGGCGAGCCGTCGTACGTGAGGCTGGGGGGCGGCACGAGCGCCACGTTCAGCGGGCTGGCGACGCCGTCGTAGACCGTGAGCGGCACGAGGATCGTGACCGCCGCGTAGCTGGCGATGTCGTCGGGCACGAACGTCACGCTCTGCCGCGCGGTGCCGGGGTTCGGCACGGTCAGCCGCGAGGAGTAGACGAACGTGCCCGGGACACTCGCCACACCGCTGGAAAGCGTGGAGGCCTGGAGCCGCTGGCCGAAATTGAGGGCCGCAGCCGTGGGCGGCGTCAGGATCGTAGGCACAGCAGCGGACACGCCCTGAGACCGCACCGTCACCGTCGCCGCCACGCTTGCGTAGTTGACCGAGTCGGTCGGTGTGAACGTGATCTCCTGGGTCGTCGAGCCGGCCGAGGGAATGAAGCCGGGCGACGTGAAGGCAAACGTGCCCGGCACGCTGCCGACGCCGCCATCGAGAACGGCCGCCGAGAGGGCCTGCCCCTCGGTGATGATCGCGGCCTGCGGCAGCGTCGTGATCGCGGGCGTGGCCTTGGCGATCGTGAAGTCGGCCGTGCGGCTGGCCGAATAGTTGGGGTCGGTCGAGGTGACCGTGACGGCGTAATTGCCGGCGTTGGTCGGCGCGGTTGCACTCGCCGCGTAGGTGGTGCCAGCCCGTCCGGCATAGCTGACGCTATGCGCGGGGAAGCCGATGCCCGTGGCGAGGCTCGTGCCGTCCACGGTGGTCACCGTGCCGTCGGACTTGAGCAGCCGCAGGTTGCCGTTGGCATCGGATGACATGGCGACGACGCCGCTCCCCGGGGCCACAAGCTGCCTGCCGGCGGCGGGGCCGGTGGACTGCATGCCCCAGCCCACGATGGAGCCGTCGGCTTTGAGCGCGAACGACGAGCTATAGCCGGCCGTAAGGGCCACGACACCGTTCAGGCCTGCGGGGACCGTCGCCTGGCCGACAGAGTTGTTGCCCCACGCCACGACGGTGCCATCCGCCTTGAGGGCCAGCGAGTGGGTGCCCCCGGCGGCGATCGCCATCACGCCGGTGAGGCCGGCTGGCACATCAGACTGGCCGTAGTTTTGAGAGCTACTGAAGCCCCAGGCAGCCACCGTGCCGTCCGACTTGAGCGCTACGGCATGCGACCAGCCCGCGGCGACGGCGGTGACGTTCGCGAGGCCTTCCGGCACGTTGGCCGCTGAGGTGATGCTGCTTTGGCCGAACACAGTGACCGTGCCGTCGGCACGAAGCACGACGGTGTGAACTCCGCCTGCGGCCACGGCGGTGGCATTGGTGATCTGGCTGATCGGAAACACGAGCGGGCTGAAGCTCACGGGATAGCCGGTCCGATGCCAGGAGCTGTTGGAGCCCCAGCCCACGAGCGTGCCGTCCGACTTCACGGCCACCGAGTGGTAGGCCCCTGCCGACACCTGCACGACGCCGGAGAGCCCGCCTGGCACGCTGGTCTGACCCTCGGAATTGCTGCCGAAGGCCGTGACCGTGCCATTCGTGTTGAGCGCGACCGAGTGATCCCAGCCGCTCGAGAGGTACGCCATCTGTGACACGACGAACTGCTTGGCTGTGCCGTTGTAGACGAGCGGCGGCGGCACGAGCGAGATCGGCAGCGACGTCGTGGTCACCTGGAGGGGCCTGCTCGTCGTGACCGACGTGTAGTTCAGGGTGTCGGTCGGTGTGAACACGGCCTCGAGCGTGCGGGCCCCGGCGGCGAGCACGGTGCCGGAGGCCGGCGTATAGACGAAGCTGCCTGCCACGCTCGCGGTGGCGTTCTGCTGCGTGGCCGAGAGCGCCGTGCCGTAGGCGATGTTCGCCGGCGTGGCCCAAGTGACCGTCGGCACGGCCTGCGTGATCGTGAAGGTGCGGGTGGCGCTGCCGGCGAAGTTTGGGCCTTGGACCGTCGCAGTGACAGCATATGACCCGACGTTGGTCGGCGCCGTGGCAGAAGGGCCGTAGGTCGTGCCGGCCACGCCCGAGTAGGTGCGGGTGGTGAAGAGCGATGATCCCGACGGGCTTTGTGCGTTGCTGCCAAAGAACTTCGGCGAACCGCTGTACACGAAGTTGGCGGGCGATGTGAACGTAAACGCACTGGCCGGAATCACCAGCGCATCGACGGTCACGGAAACCGTGCTCGCTGCCGTCGCGTAGTTGACGGTGTCGGTCGGTGTGAACACGACGTCATACGACCACGTGCCGACGCCCGGGGAGGTGCCGCTGAACGCAAAGGCGAAACTCCCCGGTACGCTCGCGGTGCCGCCGGAGAGCGTCGAGGACGCGAGTGTCTGGCCGAACGTGAGCGCGGAGGCCGTCGGGGCCGCCGTGATCGCGGGCACGGCCTTGGCGACCGTGAAGTCGAGGCTCTTCGAGCCCTGGTAGTTCGGGTCGTTGATGGTCGCCGTGACGGTGTAGTCGCCGGCATAGGTCGGGGCGACGCTGCTCGGCCCATAGGCCGTGGTGCCGCGGCCGGAGTAGCTGAAGGTGAAGCCCGCGACGCCGGTCGCTGAGGCTGAATAGGCCTTGGCTGCGCCGGTGTAGGTGAGGCTCGCGGGCGGAGTCAGCGTGATGCTGCCAGCGGCGACCGTGGCCTTCTGCACCGTGATCGTGCTCGTGGCGACGGCGGGATTAAAGTTGACGGAGTCGGTCGGGACGAACGTCAGTTGCAGCGTGTGGGTGCCGGCTGGCAGCACGGTGCCGATCGCCGGGGAAAAGGTCGTCGTGCCGGGGATCTGCGTGAGCGTGCCCTGGTTCCACCACCAAGAAGGCAGCGTATCGACCTGGTCCGACGTGAGCGCCGCGCCGTAGGTGATCGTGCTGGTCCGGGTGTAGTAGACGGGCGCCGGCGTCACCTTGGCGATCGTGAAGTCGCGGCTCACACCCACCGTGTTGCCCGACGCAGAGGCCGTGGCCGTGACGGTGTAGTCGCCCGCGTTGGTCGGCGGCGTGGCCGAGGCGGCGTACGCTGTCGCGCCGCGGCCCTGGTAGCTGTAGGTGTAGCTATTGAGCATTCCTGCAGCGGTCGGGCCGAACGTGGCGGGCGGCGTCTGCTGGCCGTAGCGAATCCAGCCAAACGTCACGACGGTGCCGTCGGATTTCAAAGCGATGGAGTGCTCGGCACCGGCATCGATCGCCACCACGCCGGAGAGCCCGGCCGGGATCACCGTGGAGCCGTAGTTGTCGCGGTCGCCCCAGGCCACGATCGTGCCGTCGGCCTTGAGCGCGAGCGAAAAACTCGTGCCAGCCGACACCGCCACCACGCCCTTGAGGCCTGCGGGCACGCTGCTCTGGAAGGAGCCATTGTTGCCCCAGGCGACCACGGTGCCGTCGCTCTTGAGGGCGAGGCTGTGCCACTCGCCGGCAGAGATGGCGACGACGTCGGTGAGCCCGGCGGGGGGCGTGGCGTAGTTGTAGAAGCCGTAGCCCCAGGCCACGACCGTGCCGTCGCTTTTGAGCGCCAGGCTGTGGGTCGAGCCGGCGGCGATCGCCACGACGCCCGTGAGGCCGGCCGGCACGTTCGTCTGGCCGCCGGAATTCGAGCCCCACGCCACGACGGTGCCATCGCTCCTGAGGGCCAGGCTGTGCACTCCGCCGGCCGCGATCGCGACGACGTTCGAAAGCCCGGCCGGCACGGTGGACTGCGACGCGAAGTTGTTGCCCCACGCCGCGACCGTGCCATCCGACTTGAGGGCCAGCGTGTGATAGCCGCCGGCCGACACGGCCACGACGTTCGTGAGGCCCAAGGGCACGGTCGTCTGGCCGTCCTGATTGGTGCCGAAGGCCGCCACGGTGCCGTCTGCTTTGAGCACCGCCGAGTGGAGCGTGCCGCCCGAGATGAACGGGAGCGGGTTGGCGGCCGAGGCGTAGCCCTGGAAGGCTTTCGGCGTTGCGTCGTACGTGAGGGTCGATGGGGCGTAGAGGCCGATGGCCGGCACGACCTCACGGTTGGCCAGGCCATAGATGCTGAATGCCGCCGACGGCACGGCGAGCGTGATCGTCACCGACCCTGCGGCGTCGGCGAGGTACTGGTAGTCGATGCGAACGCCGTTGTCGGTGCCGAGCGTATTTTGATCGACCGTGAGCTGGCCCATCGCCGACGAGAGCGTGGCCAGCCGTGCGGTGGCGTCGCGGCCGACGGTGTAGAGCGAGAGCACGTAGCGGCCGCCCGGCGCAAGGCCGCGGAGCGTGACCGACGCGGAGGCCGCCGACGTGCTGACGGCGTCGCCTGCGAGGCTGCGCGACGCATCGGCGAGATTGTTGGCATCGCCCGTGACCACGGCGCCGAAGCCGGTCGTGGACAGTCGGCCCGTGACCGCCGGGTTCGCGCCGGCGAGTCCCGTGAAGGTCAGGCCGTTGACGGCGAAGCTGCCGACGGCGCCGAAGCTGTAGGCGTGCGTGTAGTTATAGAGCGTGGAGATGCCGCTCGACGCGGCGTCGGTCCAGGGCCGCACCCGCCAGCGGTCGCCGTCCACGCGAACCTGGATGGCCGTCGCAGAGGCGGCCTGGCCGTCCCAGGCCTTCACGGTAAACGCATTCCGCAGGCCGGAGGTTCCGGCGGCCGGCGTCCAGCGGAGTTTCTCGCCGGTGGCGATGAGCGTGGTGCCGGCGGTCACGGCCGTCCAGGACGAACCGTTCCATTTTTCGAGCGCGCCGGTGGAGACGGCCTCGATCCGGAAGGCGATTCCGTCGGATTCAAGGTCGGCGGCGTTGGCCGCGTTGGCGAGTGTCGCGTAGGTGATCTCAAAGGGGTCGCTGGCGGTGGCCCCCGAGATGACGGCCACGCTCGTGAGCGTGGGGCTGTCGTTGACCGCGGCGACGGAAACGACCGCCTGCGCCGGCGTGAGCGATTCCAGGCCGCCGTCGTCGCGGGCCACCGCCGTGAAGGCCGACTGAGCGCCGTTGGCATTGGCGGCGGGCGTCCAATAGGCGTTGAGGCTGGAGGTGATGGCGGCGTTGGTCGTCGCGTTCCAGGGGGTCGCGGTGGCGTCGCTCGTGCCAATCCGGAGCGTGCCCGTCGTCACCGATTTGACGACGAACGCGGTCACGCTGCCGTCGATGTCGGCCTCGTCGGCGGCTCCAAGGAGCGCGGCCAGCGAGATCGGGACGACGGTGTCTTCGGTGCCCGAAGCCACCGGCCCCGAAAACTGTGAAAACGTTGGCCGATCATTGACCGCCCCGACGGAGACGCGAACCGTCTTCGCCGTCGCGGAGAGGAGCGCGCCGTCGGAGGCCTTCACGGTGAAGGCGTCGAGCGTGCCATTGACGGTGGGCGGCGGCGTCCACACGAGGCTCTCACCGGGGGCGAGCAGCGTGGAGCCTGTTGTGACAGGGGTGCCGTTCTTCGTGAGCGTGCCCCCGAGCAGCGACTCGATCCGAAAGGAGAGCGGGTCGTTGTTGGGGTCGGATTCATCGAGCGCGGCCGCGAGCGCGGCATGGGTGATCGTGAAGGGCGTGCCCTCCGTGGCCCCGGAGAGGGCCGCCGGGGTGGCGCTGGCGAAACTCGGCGCCTGATTCGTGACCGTGACGGCGATCGTGTGCGTGGCAGTGGCAAAGCCGTTGGTGGCCTGCAGCACGACGTTGTAGTTCCCCGCCGTACCGGTCTCGGGGATGCCGAGGATCACGCCGCGCGAGTCGATCGACACGCCCCGCGGGAGGTTCGTGGCCGAATACCGGATCGTGGGCGTGCCGAAGGCGTTGCTCACCACATACATCTGGTTCTGCCATTGGCCCACCGGCACCGTGAGCGTGGACGGCATGCCGAGGTAATAGGGAGCCGCAATCGGCAGATTGATCGGGTCTGGCTCCTGCCAGCTCGTGGGGAATCCCCGGCGGGCACTGACCGAAACCTCGTTGTTGCCGATCCTCAGCGGGACCGTGGCGGCGAGCGCCTTGCCGTTGCCGGCCTCCATGTATCGAGAGGCCACCTCCTGGCCATTGACATACATGTAAACCCAGCCGAAGTCCGACAGATGCCCGCCGGCGTAGTAGAACCGCCCGCGGAGATCGAACGACATCCGGATGGTGGCCGTGCCATCCATGTTGTTGGTCCAGCTCGTGATCTGCTGGTTGATCGTGTAGGCCTCGAGCGACATGTCGGCCCGCTCGTAGTCGGCCGCCGCTGCCAGCAGGCCGCTCGTCACGTCACCGACGTGAAACTCGAGCATCTCGTCGCCACCGACGCCGGTGCGGTTGGAGCTTGCGGCTACATCGGCGGCTGTCAGCTCGGCGAGCGACTGCACGAATCGTCGCCCTGTGTCGGTGCTCGCGACCGAGCAGCCGTAGAGCAGGATGTCGCCGTCGGCCGAGAGCGACTGCCGCCAGCCGGCGACGTCTTCCGCGCGGGTGGCAAAAGTGGCCGAGTCGATCCGCTGATCTCCGAACCAGAGGCTGCCGTCGCTACCGTGGGAGATCACGCGGACGACGTCGATATTTGACAGGCCGGCCAAGGCCGTCGAGATCTGGTCGATCGCGTCGCGGCTCGAGTCGATGGCCACGAGGAGCGAGCCGGAGAGTTCTTCCTGGGGAATGCTCGCGACGAGCGCAGAGTCGATGATCACCACACCCGCAGTCGCGGCGGGATTTTGGGCCGCAGCCAGGAGCTGGCGCAATTCGAGCGGCTCGAGACGCATCCCGGCCAGACGGCTGCCATGGCTGCGCCGTCTCCGACGCGCGGTGCGCCCGCCAAAGAGTCCGGCACCGCGATGTCTCTGTTTTTTACCGCCAGAGTTACGCATTCAAGCTTTCTTCATCCCGGCTCGGCCGTCCGCTCTCCAGGGCCACCATACGTTACTTACGGGAACTCGGTGGTAGTTGCCAGAAATCGGCGCCAAAAGCCGGCTAAAAACAGCCCGCGGCAGCCGGCGTTGGGGGCTCCCGGGCTGCGGTGACGACCATCGCGAGAGGGCTGGCAGGGCGGGTTTTAGCGACGAAACGCCCGAAATGGCTCGTAGATTCGCAGGGAAAGCAGGACCTCGCTCGCGGTGAAGGCCGATGTGTAGTCGCCAGCCGGGCTGCCGTCCCCCAAGACGAGCGGTGTCGAAGCCGTGCCGACCCCGACAAAACGGTAGCCCAGATCGAGCGTGATCTGCGGACTCAGGGTGTAGGTCGCGCCGGCCCCCGCCTGCCAGGCAAACTGCGAGACGTTGCCGGCCCCACTGACGATCGCCGACGGCTCCTCCACCGAGAGCCGATAGCCTGCGGCTCCGATACCGCCGCCGCCATACACGCCAAACCGGGTGGTGAGGGAAAGGTCGCGCCAGAGATTCGCCATCGCCGACCAGCTGTCGGCCGCGGCCACGGCGAAGGGCTCAACGCTCTCGGTCTGCCCCAGAAGCCGCTCACGACCGCGTCCCTCCACCTCCGCCCGCAAAAGCCCGGAGGGACGGTCGAAGGCGACGCCGATCGCGCCGCCGGCGGAAAACAGATCGTCCGATGCCGTGCCCGTATTTGGCGTGGGGACGCCGGCCGTATTCATTCCGCCGCTCGCAAGCGAGGCGAACGACGCGCCGACGATGCCGGAAACGTACAACCGCCGTACGGCGAAACTCTCCTCCACGGCTGCGAGGGCATCGACTGTTGCAGCGGCAGTGGCATCCACAAAAGACCCACCCGGCGGCTGGATGAGGCCACCGGCGGAATCGTCATCGGCGAAGGCAATAGCGGCGCCAGCAGCGGCGAGCATCCCGAGCAAACCGCAGCGAAAAATGCGTCCGCCAGACATGCTTCCCCCAGCAGGAATATCGACTGTTGCTGGGAGGGGCAGCGGCCAAAGCCCTACCGTCGGCGCGACCGTTTCGTTCGACTTTTCTTAACGCACCACCCGTGCCCCGCCGCCCTTGATTTGTTTCTCGACCTCGGCCCGGGTGGCCATCGAGGTGTCGCCCGGGGTGGTGCTCGCGAGGGCGCCGTGGGCGGCGCCGTATTCAACCGCCTTCTGCGGGCAGTTGAACTCCAGAAACCCGAAGGCCAGGCCGCTGGCGAAGCTGTCGCCGCCGCCGACGCGGTCGAGGATCTCGAGCTCGGGATATTTGCGGCTGTCGTAAAACGTCCCCTCGTGCCAGCAGATCGCGCTCCAGTCGTTCTTCGTGGCCGTGATCACGCGGCGAAGCGTCGTGGCCGCCACCTTGAAATTGGGAAACTCCTTCACGGCCTTCTCGATCATCTTCTTGAAGGCGTCGGTCTCGATCTCGCTGATGGCATGATCGACTCCCTCGACCTCGAACCCGAGCGAGGCCGTGAAGTCTTCCTCGTTGCCGATCATCACATCGACGTACTTCGCGATCTCGCGATTGACCTCGCGGGCCTTCGCCTGGCCGCCGATGCTCTTCCAGAGGCTCGGGCGGTAATTCAGGTCGTACGACACGACCGTGCCATGCTTCTTCGCCGCCTTCACAGCCTCGACCGTGAGCGCCGCCGTCGTCTCCGAGAGGGCCGCGAAGATGCCGCCGGTGTGAAACCAGCGCACGCCGAGCTTTCCAAAGAGATGCTCCCAATCCACGTCGCCCGGCTTGAGCTGGCTGGCCGCCGTGTTGCCCCGGTCGGGCACGCCGACGGCGCCACGGATACCGAAGCCCCGCTCGGTGAAGTTGAGCCCGTTGCGCACGCTCCGCCCGATGCCGTCATCCGCCCGCCACTGGATGAAATCGGTGCACACGCCCCCCTGCATGATGAAGTCTTCGATGAGGTGCCCCACCTCGTTGTCCACGAACGCCGTGACGACGGCCGTCTTCAAACCAAAACACTTCCGCAGGCCGCGGGCCACGTTGTATTCGCCGCCCCCTTCCCAGGCGTCGAAGTGGCGGGCCGTGCGGATTCGCCCCTCGCCGGGATCGAGGCGGAGCATGATCTCGCCGAGCGAGACTTCGTCGAACGTGCAGGCTTCACGAGCTTTTAAGGGGAGGGCCAACGGTGTGTCTCCGACTTCAGATGTGGGTTTGATCGCAATTTGCGGTGGGCTCGCGCTTTCCTGGAAGCCCGAGGCGTGAGCCGAAGGGAATTCGCGTGGCTTTGTCGTGCGAGGCAGTCCTCTCGGCTTACGCCTCGGGCTTTCGGATAGCGGGATGCGTCAAGCGGTGGGAAGAGTGTCGATGTTGAATGCTGGCAGTCCTGCCTCGTGGGCGATTTCGTTGAGGGCTTCGACTTCGGCCTTCGAGAAAAGCAGCCCCCCCGCCCTCTCGCTGCGGGCGGCGGCCTCGGCCTCGAGCTGGCCCGGGAGCATGCACTGCTCGTTGCCATGGCCGAGGATATCGGCGAGCACGGCCTTCACGTTTTCGGCCTGCGAGCGGCCTTTTGCAAACACGCCGCTTGAAATCGCATCCGGATGGATCACCTGGAAGAAGAACGCGCAGTTTTGCTTCTCCCCTGGAACGGCCGCGCGGCTGCGGAGCGTCGGGAGCGAGCCGCCGATGAACGCTGCCACGATCTCGTTGATGAGCGAGAGCCCGTAGCCCTTGTGGTCGCCGAACGGGATCAGCGACACGGCCTTGTCGGGGTCGGTGGTCGGCTGGCCGTCCTTGTCTACGGCGGCGTTCGGCGGCAGCGGCTTGCCCTCACGCCGAAACTGCTGCACGCGGCCCATCGCGATCACGCTCGTGGCCCAGTCGATCACGATCGGAAAGCCCACGGCCGCCGTCGTGGGAAAGCCCCACGAGTGCGGGTTGGTGCCGAGCGTGGGAAACTTGCCCTTGAACGGCACCACCTCGGCGAGCGACGCCGTGCAGTTCGTGTAGGCGATGTAGCCATTCTTCGCAGCCTCCATCACGTAGCCGCCGCCCCACAGATAGTGGAAGGCGTTGTCGATCGAGACCGTGCCCGTGCCGTAGGTGTCGGCGAGCTTCATGCAGGTGTCGAGCGCCTCCCAGGCGACGGCCTGGCCCAGCTTCTTGTTGCCGTCCCAGATCTCAGCCGCCTTGAACCGCGTGGGCACCTTCTTGATCGCCGCCTGGGGTGTGCAGCCGCCGGCCTTCGAGCCGAAGAGTTCGTCGAGGTGCAGGGCCTTGATCGCGTTGTGGGTGCGGATGCCGTGCTTCGTCGCGGCCGTCGCGAGCTTCGCGGCGTGCTCGGCCTCGGCGGCGTCGAAGCCCCGCTTCAGATAGGCCCCGCGCACGATCGCCTCGTGGGTGGCGACGGGGACGACATGAAATGTTTCAGGCATGTTGTCAGACGACCTTCGTGACAGGGACTTCGGGATTCACCTGCGCGAGTGGCTTTTCGCCGCGCATGGCGTTGATCAGGTTCGTGACGGCGGCAAGAGCCTGCCGCTGCACGCTTTCGTGCGTCCGCGAGCCGATGTGCGGCGTGACGACGCAGTTGGGCAGCTTCGTGAGCGGATGGTCGGGCCGCGGCGGCTCCTCGTCGAGCACGTCGGTGCCGTAGCCCCGCACCCGGCCGCTCTGCAGGGCCGCGGCGATGTCGGCCGTGTTCACGATCTCGCCGCGCGCGCAATTAAGAATGATCACGCCGGGCTTCATCTTTGCGATCGTCTCGCTTCGCACGAGATCGCGGGTCTCGGGCGTGAGGTTGGTATGCAGCGAGAGATAGTCGGCCTGCCGGAATACGTCGTCGATCGAGGCGGCCCGGGGAATGCCGTGCTCCTTGGCGAAGGCCTCGTCCCAGTAGACGTCGTAACCGATCGGGTGCATGCCGAACGCCTTCGCGCGGATCGCCACCTCCTTGCCGATTCGCCCCATGCCGACGATGCCGATCGTCTTGTCGAGGAGCTCGTGGCCGGTCTGCCGCTTCCAGCCACCCGACCGTGTGGAATCAGTGTGGAAAAGAAAGTCCTTTTCGAGGGCGAGCAGGAGCAGAAACGTGTGCTCGGCCACGGTCGTGTGGTTCACGCCCGGGGTGAACAGGAGCGGGATGCCGAACTCCGTGCATGCCTTGACATCGATCTTGTCCACGCCGATGCCATACTTTGAAAGCACCCTGAGGCGGGGGCGTGCTTTTTCGAGCACCGCCCGCGTGATGCAATCATCGCCGCAGATGTAGCCGTCGAAATCGCCCACGAGCGCGAGCGTGTCGGCCTCCGAGAGCGGGCCCCGCGCGGTCACGAGCTCCCAGCCGGTGTCGGCAAGCTTCGTGTGGTGCTCGCCGGGAGTGTCTTGAAACGACGTGGTGGTGAGCAGGATACGGGGTGTCATCGGTGGCCCTCGGACGCGTGAACAGCAGCAGAATACCTAATGATTCATGAGAATTTCGGCAATCGCACCCCAACCGCGGCCCGCCAGAAAGCCCGAGGCGTGAGCCGAGAGGATGCCCCTGCCGGATTCGACAGAGCTGGAGCTCCGTCGCTACAGAAAGCCCGAGGCGTGAGCCGAGAGGATGCCCGCCAGAAAGCCCGAGGCGTGAGCCGAGAGGATGCCCGCCAGAAAGCCCGAGGCGTGAGCCGAGAGGATGCCCCCCTACAGCCGCCGCACGTTCTCAGCCACGAATGGCTCGAGCAGCGTCGCCACAGTGCCGTTCCACTTCCAGAGGTGGCAATATCGCCTCTCTCCCCCGCACCCCGTGGTCCCCGTCCGGTGGAGCCAATACGACTCGCCATCCCCGAGCGGATGGGCCGCAAACTCGGCATGCCGGGCTTGCGGCACGCGCATCTTCACCCAGCTCCAGTGGTTCACATGCCCCAGGTGGGCCGGGTCGGGATGGTCTCTCGTCCAGTCGCGATACTCCCGCTCCGTGACGGCCACGATCCGCTCTCGCAGGCTCGCGCGCAACGGCTCATCATGAGCGAGCGAGTCTTCGACGACGGCGATGCCACCAGCCGACGTCGTGATCACGATCGCCGGATCGGGATCGCTGCCGCTCAGAGCCTCGGCCCGCCGCTCGGCAAGCAACGGCAACAGATCGTGATCGATCCACAGCGCGAGATGGGCGGCGAGAATCATCCGCTCGGCGGCAGCCGCGGCCGGCGGGGGTGCCCCGGCGGGGCCCGCCGGGCCTGGGCCGCGTCGCATGGCTGCGATGCGTTGCCTCAGGCCGGCGAGCCACTCGCGGGAGGCTTGGCTCATCGACCAAACTGCTGGCGGAGCCATTCGTTCTTGCGGCGCTCGAGCTCGATCAGCTTCGACACCGGGCCCTTGCGGGCGGCGTCAACCGACTGCCGGGCGGCACGGTTCTGCGAGGCGTCGGCGACACCGACGAGGAACATGCTGGACACGATGGCGGCGAGAAGCGCGAGGCGAATCATGGGAAAACTCCTGTCGTTGCCGACGGTGAGGAAGGGATCGAAGTGAAGACCGAAAGGCGAGCCGTGTCGCGGTGACAGAACGCCACCGCGGGAAGGACGTTTTAGTGATCGACCTCGACGACCAGGCTTTTCAGGAAAGCTGGGCGAGTTCAGGTTGTGCGACGTTTTCCATCCGTGCGGGGCGATGCCGCCGCGAGCGGGTCGTCGGGCCAGGCGTGCTTGGGATAGCGGCGCCGGAGCTCTTTCTTGACCTGCGGATACGTGTTGGCCCAGAAGCTCGCCAGATCGTCGGTCACCTGCTGGGGCCGGTGGTTGGGCCCCAGAAGATGCAGGAGCACCGGCACCCGGCCGGCCGCCACGCGGGGCGTATCGCGCATGCCGAACAGTTCTTGAATGCGCACCGCCAGGATCGGTGGTTTGCCGGGCCCATAGGCGAGCCTGTGCCGCTTGCCGTGGGGGAGTTCGAGATCGACAGGCGCGAGCCGATCGATCTCCGCCAGCCGGTCGTAGCCGACCAGGGCCTGAATCGGCGCGAGCCAGTCCGCAGCCTGCACCTCGTCGAGCGACCGCAGCCCCGCGCAGAGATCGGGCAGACAGGCAGCAAGCGCCGCATCGTCGCAGCTCGGCAGGCCGAGATCGGGCAGCGAGGCGGCGAGCCACCGCACCCGGGCGAGGAATCTCCCGGCGGGCGAGTCGTCGCGCGGCTTGACGCGGTCGAAATCGGCCGCGGCCTCGCGCGCGAGCAGGCAGGCGGCCGCCGCCGCATCGGCAATCGGCACCGGCGTCTCGTCGAGCACGAGGTCGATCCATGCCGTGCGCCGCCGGGCCTCGACCTGCCGCCGCCCCGGCTGATAGAGCAGCTCGTCGCCCGTCCGCAGGTTCGCCGCGGCCAGCGGCCCTTCCGTGAGCCAGTCGGCATCGATCGCCGAGGCCAGCCGCACGCGAGCCTCGCCACCGGCGTCGTCGATATCGATCGCGAGGAAGAGCGGCTCGTGCCGCACTCGAGAGCCGCCATCGAGCCGGATGCCCCGCCCGCCCACCATCGTGGCCCGGTCGGCCGCGCCCGGCCGCAGCCGCGCCACGCGATCCGGAAACGCCTCGAGGAGCGCCCGCAAGAGTGCCCTGGCGGGATCGGCCGCCCGGGCCGCGTGCGGCGCGTCCACCAGCCGATACAGCTGCTCGGCCGCCCGCAGCACGGCCCCTGCCCCACCGGGATGAAGCTCGAAATCGGCGTCGTCGAACCGGATTCCCTCGTGGAAGGCCTGCAGGGCCACGACACGATCGACCACGTCGCTGCGCGTGCGCACATTGAGCCGATCGCGCGGCCCGCGCCGGGCATGGCCTGCCGCACGAAAGGGATCGCGCTCCGAGAGCAAAGCCGCCGCGATCGAGGCTTCACGCAGCACGCCATACGCGGCCCCGGCGAGCAAGAGCCGCGCGAGCCGTGGATGGGCCGGTAGCCGCACGATGGCCTGCCCGAGAGGCGAGAGCCGGGTCGGGGGCCGAGCGTCGTCGGGCTCGAGCGCGCCGAGCCGCACGAGCAGCGTGCGGGCGTGGCCCACGGTCTCAGGCGGCGGCTGATCGAGCCAGGGAAACTCGCCCCGCTCGCCGACCGCAAGCAGTTGCAGGAGCGACCCGGCAAAGTCACCGCGGGCGATTTCCGGCGTCTCGGCGGCGGGGCGGTGATGGTGCGCGGCCTCGTCCCAGAGCCGCCAGCAGACGCCCGGCGCCGTGCGGCCAGCGCGGCCCGCCCGCTGATCGGCCGCGGCCTTCGAGATCGGCACGCGCTCGAGACGCGGCAGGCTTGTGGCGGCACTCACGCGCAGCTGCCGGGCGAGCCCTGAATCGACGACGGCGGTCACGCCGGAGATCGTCAGCGATGTTTCGGCCACGTTCGTGGCGAGGATGATCTTGCGGCGGCCCAGGTCGGCGAGCACTCGATCCTGGGCTTCGGGTGGCAGGTCGCCGAACAGCGGCAAGAGGGCATGCCCCTCGCGGTCGGCGAGCGCTGTGAGGGCCTGCTCGCACCGCATGATCTCGCCCACCCCCGGCAGAAACACGAGCAGATGGCCGTCAGTCGTCCGCAATGCGTCGCCCACGGCCGCCACCACGAGGTCCACGAGCTCGCGCTGCTCGCCCCTGCGGCCGTAGCGGATTTCGACGGGATACATCCGCCCCGTGGCCGACACGATCGGGCATGCACCGGCCTGCCCCGCGAGTAGCCGGGCGACGGGCTCCGCCGCGAGCGTGGCACTCATGACGACGATGCGCAGATCGGGCCGCACGGTCTCGCGCGCTCTCAGCAAGAGCCCGAGCACGAGATCCATCTCGACGGTGCGTTCGTGAAACTCGTCGAGCACGACCGCCGCGATCCCCTCGAGCGCGGCGTCTGCGAGCAGCCGGCGCAGCATGATGCCGGTCGTCTCGACGACGAGCCGCGTGCCGCGGCTCACCCGTGCGTCAAACCGCACCTGGTAGCCCACCTCGCCGCCGAGCGCCACGCCGCGCAGCCGCGCGATCTGGTGGGCCACGGCCCGCGCGGCCAGCCGCCGCGGCTGGAGGAGCACGACTTTCCCAGGTGCGGCGACATCATCAAGAATCGCAGCCGGCACGAGCATCGTCTTGCCCGAGCCCGGCGGCGCCGTCACGACCACCGCGCCGCCCCGCGATGCCGCGACGACCTCGTCGAGCACATCGGCGACAGGCAGATCACGGAGCGATGCGGCAGAGAAATCAGGCATCCCGGCATCGTACCGCCGCGCCGGCCCTGCGGGCTCCCCCGTAGCGACGGGCCTCCAGGCCTGTCGAATGGGCCGTGTAGCGACGGGCCTCCAGGCCTGTCGAATGGTCGGCGTAGCGACGGGCCTCCAGGCCTGTCGAATGGACAGAGCTGGAGCTCTGTCCCTACGTTCCGACTCGACAGCGCTGGCGCTCCGGTAAGATCCGTCTCCATGCAACGCTTCGACGTGATCGTCGTGGGGCTCGGCGGCATCGGCAGTGCCGCCGCCTTTCATCTCGCATCGCGGGGCGCCCGCGTGCTCGGCCTCGATCGCTTCCCGATCGCCCACGATCGCGGGAGCTCGCACGGGCAGACGCGGCTCATACGGCTCGCCTACTTCGAGCACCCCGACTACGTGCCCTTGCTGCGGCGGGCCTACGCCCTGTGGCATGACCTCGAAGCCCGCACGGGCGAGCCACTGCTCGTGGAATCGGGCCTGCTCATGGCGGGTCCGGGAGACGGTCCGGTGATCACCGGGGCGCTCGCGTCCGCCGCCGCGCACGGCCTCGACGTCGAGCGGCTCACGGCGAGGGAGGCATGCAACCGCTGGCCGGTGTTCGCGCTACCGGGCTCGTGGGAGGCGGTGCACGAGCGGCAGGCCGGCTATCTCTTCGTGGAGCGGTGTGTCGCGGCCCATGCGGCCGCGGCCGAGCGGGCCGGAGCCACGCTCGAGACGGCCGTGCAGGTGCATGGCTGGCGCACTGACGGCGATGGAGTCATCGTGACGACCGACCGTGGCGAGTGGGCCGCCGATCGGCTCGTGCTCGCCCCCGGGCCGTGGGCCGCGGGGCTCCTGCAGCTTCCCGCCCTTGGCCTCAGCGTGCTGCGCAAGTCGCTCTTCTGGTATCGGCCCGCCGCAGCAGCGTCGCCGTCGCTTGCCGCCGGGGCCTGCCCGTGCTTCGCCTTCGATGCCCCGGCCGGTTTCTTCTACGGCTTCCCGAGCATCGACGCCCGGGGCGTGAAGATCGCCGAGCACTCAGGCGGTCGCCCCGTCGCAGATCCGCTCAACGTCGATCGCACTGTGGACGCCGCTGAAGAACACGCCATCGAGTCGGTTATTGCCTCCCATCTGCCGACGCTCGGGTCCTCACGGGCCGATCACGCCGTGTGTCTCTACACGATGTCGCCCGACCACCACTTCGTCGTCGGCCTCCATCCAGACCACGATCGCGTGGCCATCGCCGCCGGTTTCTCGGGCCACGGCTTCAAATTCGCCAGCGTGATGGGCGAAGCCCTTGCGGATCTCGCACTCACCGCCTCCACCCCGCTCCCACTCGGCTTCCTCTCGCCAAGACGGTTCTGCTAACGTCTCTCAGCGAACGGGACGAAGCCGTTGCGAACCAACCAACGAGGGCGAGGGGATCGGCGAACGCTCGAGGAGCATTGGGCCGCCGCGGCCCACGCGACGAGACTTTTGCCGTCCCCGAGCCCGGACCACTCCAGTCGAGGCTTGCGCATGTCACTTTTTCACACCGCATGTGTTTTTCTGGCCGCCTCAGCGCTCGCGGCCTCAGCCCGCGCCGACTGGCCGCAGTTTCGCGGCGGGCCGGCGCTGAGCCACGCCCCGGCGACCACCGTCCCGCTCCAGTGGAACAACGACACCCGCATCGCCTGGCGCACGCCCCTGCCGGGCGCCGGCTGGTCGCAGCCGATCGTGGCCG
>JAIXPT010000050.1 GCA_027486095.1 Planctomycetaceae bacterium
CTCCCGGATCCCTCCGCCCCACCGGCGTAACGATTCCCACGTAGCGACAGAGCTCCAGCTCTGTCTTCACGCGACGGCTCGGCATCCTGCCGACCGTCGCTTGGGCGACCTCCGTCGCCTGGATTCAACCCGGCCCTCCAGGCCTGGCACTCTGCGCTCCCACGTAGCGACAGAGCTCCAGCTCTGTCGATTTGCCGATGTAGCGACAGAGCTCCAGCTCTGTCGATTCGACAGGCCTGGAGGCCTGTCGCTACGGGCCCGTCGCTACGGGCCGCGCTCCTTCACCCGCTCAATCGCCTCCTCGCGCGTCGCAATCACCCCATCGAGCTGCAGCGCCCGCAGCCGCGCGAGCGTCGCCCCCATTGCCGGCCCAGCCGCCACGCCCGCCGCGAGCAGATCGGCCCCGGTCAGGAGCGGCGGCGGATCGAGCTCCCCGCGCGGCCGCGCGAGCTGCGCGGTCACCCACGCCGCCGTCGCCGCGCTCCCGCGGCCGCAGTCGGCCCGGGCCCGCAAGAGATCGGCGAGCAAAAACACATCGTCGTGCGCGAGCCAGGGCTGCACCTCCGACCACGGCCGGCTGGCCACCTCGGCCGCCTCGGGCTGCTCGATCATGCCCACGGCCTCCAAGAGCCATCCCGCGAGCTTCACCTCGCGATTCGAGAGCCGCAGGCGGGCTCCCGCCTGCCGGAGCGGCGCCGCGCCCGCGCGTTCGTAGAGCGCGGCGAGGGCGCTCGCCAGGCTCGGCTCGTCGAGGGCGTCGATGATCCGCGCCGCCTCGTCCCAGGCGTGCCCGCCGTCGCCCAACGCACCGGGCGCCACGTCGGGCAGCACCTCGCGGGCGAGCCCCGTCTCGGCGAGCAGCTCGAGCGCCCGCCGCCGCCCCGGCCGCCCCACCATCGCCCGCAGCTCCTGAGCGATCCGCTCGGGGCTGACGGTCGTCACGAGATGCGTCATCCGCTCGATCGCCGCCCGCGTCTCGCCGTCGATCGCAAAGCCAAACGCCGCCGCAAACCGCACGGCCCTGAGCATCCGCAGATGATCCTCGCCGAAGCGCATCGCCGGCACGCCGATCGCTCGCACGACGCCCGCGGCCAGGTCGGCACGGCCGCCGACATAGTCGTGCACCGTGCCTGCGAGCGGGTCGAAGAACAGGCCATTGATCGTGAAATCGCGACGCTGGGCATCTTCGGGCGCGGTCGAAAACGTGACGCCCGCCGGGTGCCGGCCGTCGGTGTAGGCGGCGTCGGTCCTAAATGTCGCCACCTCGATCTGCCCGGCCCCCTTGGGCCCGAGCACGGTGATCACGCCGAAGGCAGCCCCCACGGCGAGGGTGCGGCCATGCCCGAACACCCGGCGCACCTCGTCGGGCGTGGCCGCCGTGGCCACGTCGTAATCGGCCGGAATCCGGCCCAAAAGCTCATCCCGCACGCAGCCGCCCGCCCACAGCGCCTCGTAGCCTGCTTGCCGCAAGCGGCGAACGACCTCGACAGCAAACTGCCGGGCCCGTTCGGGATTGGAACCTTGCGTGGTCATCTGTGCCGGGCGGCTCGAGCGAACGGTTGACGGCGGGAAAAAACTTCCGATAGTATGCAGGGGTTAGGGGCATACGAAAAAGTTTGCGACGGACTGCCGCGGGGACATTGAACTTCTCTTTCTTTTCTCCGTACTGTCCGGGACGGCTTTCTCGGTTGATTTTTCATTTTTTCATTTCCTGCCCAATCGGGCATCAAAAAGGTGTACCCATGAAACTTTCCTCGATTGCCAAGCGGCGGGGCTTCACGCTCGTCGAACTCTTGGTGGTGATCGCCATCATCGGCGTTCTCATCGGCCTGCTCCTGCCGGCCGTGCAAGCGGCCCGTGAAGCCGCCCGTCGTTCGAGTTGCTCGAATAACTTGAAGCAACTCGGCGTCGGCCTGCACGTCTATGCCGACTCCAATGCTCGCGGCGGCGACAACTTCTTCCCGTGGATGAGCACTGGCGGCACCCAGTCTCCGATAGGCGGATTTAGTTGGCTCGCGCAAGCGCTCGGTGGCATGGAGGAGACGAATCTCCTCCGCTTGATCACGGGTGGCACGCTGAATCGGCCTTTTTGGGATGGGACCGGCACGGCCATGACCGTCGGCGGCAGCAATTCCTCGGGACAGGTTGTCCGCAACGGCGCGGCGGGCCCGTCGGGTACCAAGCTCAACTTTGCTCTATGCCCGAGCTTCGCAGGCAATTCCACAACGTCCGGTTCGATGGAAGGAATTTCTAACTACCGTGCGAATGCCGGAATCAATAGCGGTGGCGGAAACAATGCCGGTGGTGCCGGAACGCTTCCGTTGGTGGCGAGTGGCACGTCGAGCGGGCTCGGTGGCTTCTCGCTCACGCAGCGGCTTGGGTTTCGCGACTTCGCAGACGGCACGAGCAAGACGGTGCAGGTGTCAGAGAGCCGTATCAACCCCAGCACGGGTGATAGCGCGCCGTGTCGCTGGATTCTCGGTGAGCTGATGCACATGCCGTCGCATGCATGCGGCAACTTGAACGCCGGCGTTTGGAGCGGTGCCGATACCCGTCTCATTCTGATGAGCGGATCGAACACCACGACGAATCCGCCGGGTGCTTCGACCGTGACGATGGCCGGGTCGTCTACGACAAATCTCACATGGGGCCCGTCCAGCGACCATGCTGGCAAGATCATCGGCCACTTGTTCGCCGACGGCCACGTGGAGTTCATCGGTGCCGATGTCGATAACGGCACCTACCACGCCTTGAACACGCGTGGCAACGGTGAGCCGATCAAGGAGTATTAGTCGGCGGCTGCCAGTCAGCTGACGGCTTGATTCACGGGCGGCCGGCAACGCGAGTTGCCGGCCGCCTTCTTTTATGGTGCGATGCCTGCATGAACGACGCCCCCGCCATCGAACTCTCCGCCGCCGACGCCGCGGCCGTGCTGCGGCAGACGCCGCCTTCCGACGCCCTGTTGCTCCTCGACTGCCGCACGCCGGAGGAGCATGCCACGGCCAAGATCGCAGGCGCGGTGCTCCTGCCGATGCAGGAACTCGCCGAGCGCGTGGCCGAGATCGAGGCCTGGCGCACGAAGCCGATCATCGTGCACTGCCACCACGGGATGCGCAGCCTGCGGGTGGCGAAGTGGCTGCGCGAGCAGGGCTTCACGCTCGCCCAGAGCATGCAGGGCGGCATCGACGCCTGGAGCACCGACGTCGATCCCTCCGTGCCCCGGTATTGAGAGCGCCGTGGCACCCGTAGCGACAGGCCTCCAGGCCTTTCGGAGGGCGGCCGGTATTCGAAAGAGCTGGAGCTCTGTCGCTCCAGCCCCGGGCCTCGCGATTGCCGCTGTAAATATACGTATGTACACTGACCGCATAAGCACATCCGCAGCATTCCTGCGGACGCCACCGTGCGACGAACGATCCACGAAATCCTGCTCACTTTCCGTGGTCATGCCTGAGCTCAGTCGGTCCTACGGCATCATCCGCGTGTATTGCGAACTGGGGCCGCATCATCTGCCCCATTTCCACGCCTACCACGGTGACGATGAGGCTGTGTACGGACTCGACCCGGTCGAGTTACTTGCCGGAAACCTGCCTCGGCGGCAG
>JAIXPT010000410.1 GCA_027486095.1 Planctomycetaceae bacterium
CTCACGCCTCGGGCTTCCTGGGCGTTCCTCTCTGCTCACGCCTCGGGCTTCCTGGGCATCCTCTCGGCTCACGCCTCGGGCTTCCTGGGCATCCTCTCGGCTCACGCCTCGGGCTTTTTCCGCCAACAAGCCCGGAGCGGCAGCGACGGGACACCGGGTCGCGGATGATCTCGGGTTCCATGCCGCATGGCGAGCGGTCGCCGCATCCACGCGGAGTCCCCGGGCTTCCGCCCGGGGCTTTTTGGCACGGGGGCGTTCCTCTCGGCTCACGCCTCGGGCTTCCTGGGGGTTCCTCTCGGCTCACGCCTCGGGCTTCTTTGGACCCTGCTCGAAGAGGGCGATGCTCGCCGTGAAGCCGTGCAGGCAATTGCGGCGGCCGATCGGGCCGAATTCACCCTGGGCGAAGAACCCGGCCGCGGGCAGCGGCCCCACGGCATCTTGCAGGCAGGCGGCGTCGTGATGAGGGGCTGAAAAGAGCCGCGAGCCGCGGCCATTGCAGGTGAAGACCAGCGCCCCGGCAGGCGCGGCCTGCCGCTCGATCTGCCGCTCTGCAAGCAGCGCCACGAGATCGTCGTGGGCCGACTCGGCATCGCGCACGTGGAATTGCACGGTCTGCCCCACGCGCACCGCGTCGCCGATCGCGAGCACGCCCATCTCGGGATCGGCCCCGACGACGTTGCGCACCAGAAACGTGCCGCGCTGCCGATGATCCTGGTATTCGCTGGCGGCCCGTCCCACATGGAGCGACGTCTTCACGAGCTGCTGCGTGGCCGGGTCGAGCGTGCCGTAGATCTCTCGCAGCCGAGCGAGCGCCGGGCGGCCGCCGAGCTCCACGATCAGGTTTTCTTCAGCCTTCGTGATCACGAGCGGCATGCCGATCGGCCGGCACCCCTGCGAGACGACGGGGCGAATCGCAGTGCCGCCGATCACCACTCCCACCGCACCCGAATCGTACGACGCAGGCCCCATCACGAGCGTGTTGCTGCCGGGCCGCGCGCCGCCGCTGGCGAAGCCGCCGATCACCGGCACGCCCGGGTGGTCTTCTTCCATCCGGCGCATGAGCCGCTCGACGTCGAACGAAAACGGATCGGCCAGCAAGAGCAGCACGGCATCGGCGGGCCACTCGCCATCGAGCTCCTCGGGCCAGCCGAGAAACATGCCGCCATCGACCGACTGCGCGTATTCGAGCGACAGGGGCACGATCGTGGCGTCGGGCAGTCGGGCGAGCCAGACCACGACGGCGGGCCCCGATTCGTATTCATGGCTGCCGGCGAGCACCGCCTCGGCCGTCGCCGCGATCACGTGCCGTGCGCCGAGCACGTCGGAGAGCCCTTCGAGGGCGGGCCTCACCGGCGTGTCATGCCCAGCCGACACGAACACCACGGCGAGATCCGCGCCGCCGGGCCCCAGCCCCGCCCGTGCCGCACCGGCCGCCGCCTGGATCGCCGCGGTGATGTCGGTGCTGGTAGACACTCCCACGGCACAGCGAACGGCGGCGTCGGTCATGCGAGATCGTCCCTGCGTGGCCATGGCCGGAAAGTATCGGCCTCAGACGACGATTTCCGTGAACGACTCGATCGGGTCGTGATCGAACAGCCCGCCGGGCGGGCGATTCCCGGGCCGCACGGCCAGCGCTGTCGCCATGCCGGCGGCGCGGGCGGCGTCGAGCTCGGCACCGACATCGCTCACAAACAGGATGGCCCGCGGCTCGACGCCCATGTCGGCGGCAATCTCTGCGTAGCTTGACGCCTCGCGCTTCGGGCCGGTGGTCGTGTCGTAGTGGCCGCGCAGAGTGGGCAGGAGATTTCCGGCGGCCGTGTGGCCGAAGAATAGTTTCTGGGCCTCGACCGATCCCGACGAATAGATCCGCACGTCGAGCCCCGATGCGGCCCAGTGCTCGAGCGCCGGCGGCACGTCGGGAAACACATGGGCCACGAGCTCGCCCGACTCGAATCCACGGCGCCAGATCAGCCCCTGCAGCGCCTTGAGCGGCGTGCTCTTCACGTCGCGGTTCATGAGATCGATCGCGGCCAGGGCCAGTTGTGCGGGGCCGGCCTGGGGATCTGAGCCGGTTTCGGCGGCGAGGGCGGCGCCCAGACCGCTCACCACGGGGTCTTTCTGGTGCGTGATGAGAAAATCACCCACGTGCCGTTTGGCGAATTCGAAGAGGACGTCGTAGACGAACGAGATCGACGAGGTGGTGCCCTCGACGTCGAGCAGGATCCCACGGCCGCCGAACACGATCACGTGGCGATCCTTCCGGCCGGAGAAATCCACGCGGGGCCGAAGCAGAGCGGCTCGAAGCCGGCGTGCACGCCGTCGTCGAGATAGTGGGGCGTCCAGCCGCTCATGTCTTGGAACAGCCGAATCGCCCGAATCCGCCGGTCGGTGCAGAGATCGAACCAGTGCCGCGTCCCCAAGGGCACGCTGATCATGTCGCCCGCCCAGACTTCGATGGCGAACACGGGCCGCGCGACGGGGTTGATGTGAAACACTCCCCTGCCCTGCAGGATGAACCGCACTTCGTCTTCGGTGTGCGTGTGTTCCTTGTTGAACTTCGCGAGCATGGCGTCGAGGTTCGGCGTGTCGGGGTAGACATCGACGACATCGGCCGTGACGAACCCGCCGCGGCGCTTGAGCTCCTCGATCTCCGGAGCATAGGCGGCGAGGATCATTTCCGCCGGCGCGGCCGGATCGACGCGATCGGCGAGCGGCCACACGTCGTAAGCGATGCCGTGGGACGCGAGGAACGACGTGATCTCGGCCGGCTCGGTGATCCGGCGGCCTTCGGAGGGGACGGTGACGATGGCCATGGGAAAAAATCCTCGGCTTCAGGGGGTGGAGGCCGCCGCGAGCATCCGGCTGCGGGCGACCACCTCGAACAAAAATTCGTGAATCTCGATATGCCGCCGGGCCTCGGCCAGATCGCGGCCCCAGGTGTAGAGGCCGTGGCCGGCGAGCAGAAAGCCATGGATCGGCGGTCGGCGCGGATCGCTCCAGTCGGCCGCGGACAGCCGCTCGCGAATCCGGCCCGAGAGCTCCACCATGTCTTGGCTGTTGGCAAAGATCGGCACGTCTTCACGCGCCTCGTGGGTGCCGATGCCCTCGAGGCCTTTGAGCATCTCGAACCCCTCGATCCGCACGCTGCCGCGCGGAAGATCGGCCCGCGAAAGAATCGTGCTCCATACCGAATGCGTGTGCAAAATCGCGCCCACCGGCAGCCCGCCGAGGCTCGGCACGAGCTCGGCAATCAGGCAGTGCAGGAGCGTCTCGGCCGAAGACTTGCGGCCGGCCCCGCCATCGAGCAGCCGGCCGGTGGCATCCACGCGCACGAAGTCGTCGCGGCCGAGTGCCGACTTATCCTTGCCGCTCGCCGTGATCAAGAGTTCGAGCGGCTCGCGCTCGAGCACGACACTGTAATTACTGCTCGTGCCAAGCGACCACGATCGCCCATGAAACTCGCGGCCAATCGCCCGCAGGGCATCGATCGGATCGGCAGTCGGGGGGACGGCAATCGTCATGGAAGGCGTTGTACGAAATGCCATGAACGCTGCCAACCATCGGCCTCTACACGCCCAAGCCGGCTTCGGGCTCCCCATATCCCATCGCCGGACGTTCGCCTTCGCCCTCCAGGCTACGGCTCACTCGGATTTGCCTGCGCTGCGCCATCCATGGCTTCGCTGGTCAAATA
>JAIXPT010000399.1 GCA_027486095.1 Planctomycetaceae bacterium
ACCTCGCGGCCAAGACCCGCGCACTCGCCGACGATCTCGACCGCCCGCGGACGCCCGGCACGCAGCCGGCCGCCGTGGGCGGGGCCGACGCCGACGAGCGTCGCCGGCTCGGCGACCAGTCGGGCACGTTGCCCGGTGCCAAAAGCTTCTTCGACAACTAAAACAGTTCACGCCGCCGAGCCACCCGATGTTTTTTCTGCTGCCGCTCTTTCTCCTCCTCGTGCCGGCGCTCGCCCGCGCGGCCACGATCGACCTCGGCGGCCCGCGCGAGGCGAAAGTGGAGATCGACGGCACCGGCGAAACCTACGCGCTCGGTGTGTCGGCCCGGGCCGTCAAAAGCTTCGACGACGGCTCCGACCGCGAGGCCAACCGCAGCCTGGCCCGCTCCTTCGCCCTCACCGCCCTCTCCCGGCACCTGAAGCTTGCGGCCACGCAAGAACTCGCCGTGATCGGCCTCGTGGCGGGCGCCGAGTCGGTCGCGGGCGACCGATTCAAGATCGCCTTCAACGTGCCGAAGTCGGGCGTGAAGGTGGTGGAACGGCCTGCGGGCGCGGCAAACCTGCGGCTCGACCCGGAGTTTGCAGGCTTCCTGACGGCCGACCCACTGCTGATGGAAGTGGAAGGGGCGAAGGTGATCCGGCTCGATGCTGGCCTCGGCACGACGTCCGATGAGCCACGGCGGCTGCTCGTGCTCGGCATTGCCTCCTCCTCGCTCCAGGATGGCTCGGCCGCCGACAGGAAGCGGGCCGAGACGATCGCCCGCAACCGGGCCTACGCCCACATCGTGGCCGAAAAGACCGGTCTTACCGTGGCCCGCTCCGAGACGATCGCCAAAAAGACGACCGTGACGATCGAGGAGGATGGCCGCGAGAAGGGAGCGAGCGTGGCCGAATACCTCGAAACCACGCAGGCCGGCGTGAAGGGAATGACCAAGGGCTTCCCGATCGTCGGCCGCTGGACGAGCCCAGACGGCACGCTTCTGTATGTAGCCGTCGGCGGAATCCTTTCGCCATCGCCCGCCGAGTGACCCGTCTACAATGCGGAAGCCTAAGGAGCTTCCGCGATGTCAGCCGCCCACGCCTCGCTTCCAAAGACCCTCGCCGCCCTGCAGGCTTCCGGCTGGAAAAGCCGCACCGTGAAGGAGGAGGTCCGCGAAAACTTCCTGCGGATGCTCGCCGGCGGCGACGAGCTCTTTCCTGGCATCGTGGGCTACGACGACACGGTGATCCCGGAGATCAGCGTGGCGCTGCTCGCCGGGCACGACATGCTCTTTCTCGGCGAGAAGGGGCAGGCGAAGAGCCGCCTCATGCGGCAGCTCGTGCGGTTTCTCGACGAATATGTGCCCTACCTCGACGATCCGGCGATCCCGTTTCACGACGACCCACTCAAGCCGATCAGCGGAGCGGGCAAGCGGCTCGTGGCCACCCGCGATCCGGCCGACGTGCCGATCGCCTGGTGGCCCCGCGAGGAGCGGTATGCCGAGCGGCTCGCGCCCGGAACGAAATTCGCCGACATCATCGGCGAGATCGATCCTGCCAAGCTGGCCGGCGGCACGAGCATGGCCAGCGAAGAGGCCCTGCACTTCGGGCTCATCCCGCGAATGCACCGCGGCATCTTCGCGATGAACGAGCTGCCCGAGCTCGATGAGCTCGTGCAGGTGGGGATGTTCAACATCCTCGAGGAGCGGGACGTGCAGATCCGGGGCTATCCCGTGAAGTTCGACATCGACGTGATGCTGCTCTTTTCGGCCAATCCCTCGACGTACAACCGCTCCGGCAAGGTGATCCCGCAGCTCAAGGACCGCATCGGCGCCGTGATCCACACGCACTATCCGCGCGACCGCGACCTCGGCATCAAGGTGGCCGAGCAGGAGGCGGCGATCGACCTGGGCGGCGAGTGGCCCGTGGTCGTGCCATATTTTCTGCGGGAAATCCTCGAGCAGATCACGATCGCGGCCCGCAAGAGCAAGTTCATCGACCAGCAGTCGGGCGTGAGCGCCCGGTTTTCGATTGCCAACCTCAAGACCGTCGTGGCGAGCGCCCGGCAGCGAGGCGTGCGGCTCGGTGAAAAGCCGGCCGTGCCGCGGATCAGCGACCTCGGACACATCTATGCCTCGAGCCTCGGCAAGCTCGAGCTCGACCTGATGGGCAGCCATCAGATGAGCGAACGGCAGGTGCTCGATGCCGTGATCGCCGAGGCGATCGCGACGGTGTTCGAGGAGTATGTCGAGCAGCACGGTCTCGACGAGATCGGCAAGGTGTTCGGCCAGGGCGTGAAGGTGGAGGTGGGCGATATGGTGCCGAGCAGCGCCTACGAGGGCATCGTGGCCGACGTGCCCGCCGTGTGGGAGAAGGCCTTCGAGGTGAACGCCGCCAAGGATCCGGCCATCCGCGCGAGCTGCATCGAGTTCGTGTTGGCCGGCCTCTACGCCACCGAGCGGATCTCGCGCATCCAGGAGCACGGCCACACCGTCTACGACACGCGAGGCTTCCGCTGATGCCTACGCGTGACTCACTCGGCGGGATCGTCCACACGTATCAGCGGTACGACCCGGCGCGGATTCCGCCGCCGCGGCCCCCTGCCGCCGATCTCGTGTCGCCGGCGATGGAGCACCTGCTCGAATACGGCAGCATCGACGAACTCACCGAGGAGCAGCTCGCCGAGGCGATGATCCTCGATCCCGAGCAGATCAAGGGCCTCGGGCCGTCGCTCGATTCGATCAAGCGGCAGCTGGAGGAGCGGCGGCGGAAGCTGCTCGAGCGGTACGAGACCGATGGCGTGCGGAAGAAGGCCCGCACGGCGTTTCACGAGGCCGCCCAGCGGGCGAAGCCGCCGGCCAAGGCCCGCGAGGCGCTCCACAAGGCCGTGCGCGAGGAGCAGCTGCGACAGCTCGAACGGCTCTGGTATGCCGAGAGCAACGATCAGAGCCGATTCGCCACCGAGCTCGTCGTGCTTATCGACCGTCTCGGCGACGCTTACCAGGTGGATGAGCTCGCGGCAAAGTGGCAGTTTACCGGCCGCGAGAAGCTCACGGTGCCGGAAGCGCTCGAGGTGAAGGAGGAGCTCGAGACGATCGACGAGCTCCTCGCGCAGCTGGAAGAGGCCCGCAAGAACGCCAAGATCGCCCTCATCGACATGGAGGCGCTCGGGCAATTCGTCGAGTCGGGTGAGCTTGACGAGCTCGATCGGCTGAAGCGGCAGGTGCAGGATCTCGTCGAGCAGATGGCCGCCCAGCAGGGCCTCGAAAAGACGAAGCGGGGCTACTCGCTCACGCCCAAGGCCCTGCGGGTGTTCCAGGGCAAGCTGCTCGAAAAGATCTTCTCGGCCCTCGCGCCCTCGCGCACGGGCCGGCACCAGGTGAACGTACAGGGCGACGGCGCCGTCGAGCTCGTGCCCACGCGGCCCTACGAGTTTGGCGATTCGGTGGCCCACATGGACATCCCCGGTTCGCTCGTGAACGCGATGCTGCGCGAGTCCGGCGAGCAGGCCGCTGGCACCGCGAACGCAGGCCCGCTGCGGCTCACGCCGCGCGACATCGAGGTCCATCGCACGCGCAACACGCCCAAGTGCGCCACCACCGTCGTGCTCGACATGAGCGGCTCGATGCGCTACGGCGGCACCTACATCAACGTGAAGCGCATGGCGCTCGCGCTCCAGGGGCTCGTGCAGCGGGAGTATCCGGGCGACTTCCTCCAATTCATCGAGATGTTTTCCTTCGCCAAGCCGCGGCCGGCGGGCGAGGTCGTGCACTTCATGCCGAAGCCCGTCACGATCTTCGACTCGGTCGTGCGGCTGCGAGCCGACATGAGCGACCCGGCGATCTCCGAGAGCGACGTGCCGCCGCACTTCACGAACATCCAGCACGCCCTGCAGCTCTCGCGGCAGCATCTCGCCCGACAAGACACGCCCAACAAGCAGGTGATCATCATCACTGACGGCCTGCCGACGGCCCACTTCGAGGGCAGCCAGCTCTTCCTCCTCTACCCGCCGCATCCGCGCACCGAAGAGGCGACGATCCGCGAGGCGCAGGCCTGCCGCCGAGAGGGGATCACCGTGAACGTGTTCCTGCTCTCGGGGTGGTCGCAATCGCGGGAAGACATCCAATTCGCCTACCGGCTTGCCGAGACGGCCAAGGGCCGCGTGTTCTTCACGGCGGGCCGCGATCTCGACCGCTTCGTCGTCTGGGACTACGTCTCCCGCCGCCGCTCGATCATCGGGTAGCACACGGAAGCCCGAGGGGGGAGCCGAGAGGGTGCCGGCTGGCGAAAAGCCCCGGGCGGAAGCGCGGGGACTCCGCACGGATGCACAGACCGCTCGCCATGCGGCATGGAACCCGGGATCGCCTGCCACCCGGTGTCCCGTCGCTCCCGCTCCGGGCTTGGAGGCGAAGGCATCCTCTCGGCTTACGCCTCGGGCTTGCTCGGGAAAGGCACCGCACGCCCCGCGAAAACTGCCCGCGACACGGGTCTGGGGGTTCTGGTACACCCCTGCCGGAAGTCCCTCAGGGATAGGCACCGTCACTTCCGATATGACGGAAAGCTGGACCGTTTTTCGGAAGCTCTCAGGTGCCCCATGATGCTCGCCCTCCAGATCGTCGCCTGGTTCATGTTCTGGGCCGTGTTCATGTCGCTCGTGGAACACCAGGTTCACGCGAAGCTGATGCACCGGAAGCCGAAGTTCTTCCTGTTTCGCAACCTCCGGGCCCGCACCAAGATCTTCACGAGCCATTCGCTCGAGCATCACGTGCAATACCGCGAGGAGTTTCACGACGAGCCGTTGCCGCCGGGTGAAGACCGGGGCATCCGCTTGAACCCCCGCGAGGGCCTGATCGAGTCGCTGCCGCTCGCCCTCGTGCTCACCCCATTCACCACGATCGGCGCGATCATGTTTCCGATCGTCGTCGTCCTCCATCACCTCACGTGGAATTTCGTGCATCTCGAGATGCACCAGCCGAAGGGCCGCTTCTTCGGAAACACCCGCCTCTTCAAGAAGCTCGCCCGACACCACTACCTGCACCACCGCTACCCGGCGAAGAACTTCAACGTGTTCCTGCTCGTGGGCGACTACGTATTCGGCACGATGGCGAAGCCCACGGCCGCCGACTGGGCCGAGATGCGGCGGCAGGGACTGACGGACGACCTCCCGGCGGCTCCCGTCAGCGATGAGAAGCCCACTCGCGCCGCAGCATGAAGGCCGACCCCGCGGCCGCCGCTCCGGCAGCCACGGCCAGCGTCCAGAGTGGCACGATGCGGCCCGGTGCAGCGACTTCCCGCTCGACCGCCTCCGCAGCCAGATCGACCGGATCGAGCCCGGCCGACCGTCGGGCCCGTTCCTCGGCCGCCTTCTCCCGCCCCAGATACCGCCCCTCGATCTGCCGCTGCCGCACGTCGAACTTGGGCGCGATGAGCCCGATGCCGGCAAGGGCCATGAGCGAGAACAGCATCGCCCAGAACCACGGGCTGTCGGTGAGTCGGTAGGGCTGCATGTGGTTCATCGTATCGTCAATTTGATAGCGCCGGCTTCGGGCTCCCCATATCCCGTTTGCTCTCGTTTGGTAGGCGCCGGCTCGGGGTTACCCCGTACCGTCTCGCCGGACGTTCGCCTCCGCCCTCCAGGCTTCGGCTCACTCGGATTTGCCTGCGCTGCGCCATCCATGGCTTCGCTGGTCAAATACGCCGGCTC
>JAIXPT010000063.1 GCA_027486095.1 Planctomycetaceae bacterium
CATGGGGCTTTCGAAGACGTCTAGCGATAGTGCCACGAACGGATATCGACGAAGTGGCCGCTGACGGCGGCGGCCGCGGCCATCGCCGGCGAGACGAGGTGCGTGCGGCCCCCCTTCCCCTGCCGGCCCTCGAAGTTCCGATTGCTGGTGGAGGCGCAGCGCTCGCCCGGGGAGAGCGTGTCGGGGTTCATGCCCAGGCACATGCTGCAGCCCGCCTCGCGCCATTCGAAGCCGGCCTCGCGAAACACGCGGTCGAGACCCTCCTCTTCCGCCTGCCGCTTCACGCGGCCGCTCCCCGGCACCACCATCGCATGCACAGACGGCGCGACACGGTAGCCCTGGGCCACCCGGGCCGCCGCGCGGAGGTCTTCGATGCGGCTGTTGGTGCAGGAGCCGATGAATACGCGGTCGAGCGGCAGATCGACGATCTTCGTGCCGCTCGCGAGGCCCATGTAATCGAGGGCGCGGGCGGCCGAATCACGATCACTGGCGTCGGCGAACACGGCCGGGTCGGGCACGGCGGCATCCACGCCCACCACCTGCGCCGGATTGGTGCCCCACGTCACCTGTGGCACGACGTCGCCGGCCGAATAGATCTCGACGCGGTCGAACACGGCCCCGGGATCGCCCGGCAGCGCGGCCCATCGGGCGACGGCGCGGTCGAAATCGCGCGGCGCGAAGTCGCGACCACGCAGGTAGTCGAAAGTTTTCTGGTCGGGGGCAATCATGCCGGCGCGGGCTCCCGCCTCGATCGACATGTTGCACACCGTCATCCGCTCCTCCATGCCGAGGCTGCGGATGCATTCACCGGTATATTCGATCACGTAGCCCGTGCCGCCCTCCGTGGACAGCCTGCCGATCAGGAAGAGCACGAGATCTTTGGCGGTGATTCCGGGAGCGAGGCGGCCATCGACGCGAACCTCGAACGACCGCGGCTTCGATTGCCGCAGCGTCTGCGTCGCGAGCACGTGCTCGACCTCGCTCGTTCCGATGCCGAAGGCGAGTGCGCCGAAGGCGCCGTGCGTGGCGGTGTGGCTGTCGCCGCAGACGATCGTCATGCCCGGCTGCGTGATGCCGAGCTCGGGGCCGATGACGTGCACGATGCCCTGATCGACGTCGCCCAGATCGAACAGCCGGACGCCGAATTCGCGGCAATTGGCCCGCAGCGTGTCGATCTGTTGCTTCGACACCGGGTCGGCGATCGGCAGCCGGCGGTCGGTGGTCGGCACGTTGTGATCGGGCGTGGCGAACGTCGCCTCAGGCCGGCGCACGCGGCGGCCGGCCAGCCGCAGCCCCTCGAAGGCCTGCGGGCTCGTCACCTCGTGCACGAGGTGCCGGTCGATATACAGGATCGGCTGTTCGCCGGCCGGGGCGGAGACGAGGTGCTCGTCCCAGATTTTCTCGAGCAGCGTGCGGGGCTTCGTGGACATGCCGCCCAATGTAGCGATGCCGCGGCGGCGTTGCCACAGTCTGCTAAGCAGCCCGCCGCTGGATCGTGCGGGCGGCGAGGTCGTCGATCCGCCGCTTGTCGATCGGCTTCCATGCCGACCTGCCCGCGGGGCCGCCGTCGGCAGACTCCACGAGCACCGTCGTGCGGGTGTTCACGAGCCGCTGCACGAAGAACCAGCCGCGTTCGAGGTGCCGGGAATCGTTGTCGGCCGCCACGAGCACCAGATCGAACACGCCGAGATGGTTGCACAGCCGCGCGAGCGAGGTATCGACGTTGCCCGGCACCAGCTGCACGCGGCCCAGGGCATGCAGCCGCTGGTGGGCCTGCTTGAGCGTCACGCCGGGCGGGTCGGCAGCGGTGCGTCCCTCGAAGCGGTCGAGCCCCACATACTGCACCGGCTCGCTGCCCCCGGCTTGGAGCAGCGAAAGCATCCGTTCGGTGCGGCGCAGGGTGCCGAGACCGAGCTCCAGGATGCGCTTCGGCCGCGATTGGAGCGCAACCCTGTGAACCGCGCGCTCGCCAGCGGGCTGTGAAAACCTCGTGAGCCAGAGCCTGCCGAACCAGCCGAGCTTTTTCATGGCACCCCCGCCGCCGACCGCGCCCCATGTGGGCCCGGCATCGACCTCGGGAGACGTCGGCACAATCGAGCGACCGAATCCAGTCGCCCCAGCACGACCGGCAGACTTGCCCGGAGCGCTACTTTTGCCCCGCAGACTGTCCGCCGCGGATCTGCTCGAGGGCGCGGCCGGCCGCCGCCCGCACGGACGGCGCCGGATCTTCTTCGGCCACGAGCTCCAGCAAAGGAACGGCGTCGGCGGCTGCAGCCCCGATGTCGCCGAGCGCGACGGCGGCCTCCAGGCGGGCGAGCTCCTCGCCGCCACGCAACGCCTTGCGCAGCAACGGCACGGCAGACTGGAAGAGGGCGGCGTTGCCGGGCTCGATCTTGAGGCTCGCCCATGTGGCCACCGTCGCCATCAGATCGTCCGGCGAGGAGGCGAGCGCGGCGAGCGCGGCGCTCGCCGACTTCGCCGCCGGCCCGATGCGGCCCAGCGCGTAGGCCGCCGCATACCGCACCCCCGGCGGGCTGTCGTCGGCGCCGAGCATCTTTTCCAACTGGGGCACCGCTTCGGCAGCATCCTTGCCGACGGCCGCGATCGCGATCGCGGCGTCACCGCGATGCGAAGGGTCGGGGTCGGAGAGGGCCGCCACGAAGGAATCGAGGGCGTCTTTCGACACCGGCCCGATGGCCGTGAGGATCTCCATCGCGATGCCCCGCAGGGCCGGGTCGCCGAGCGCTTTCTCGAGGGCATCGACGGCGAGCGGCCCCTCGCGCACGAGGGCCGCCGCGGCGGCCTCGCGCACCTCGGGCTCGCCGTCGGAGAGCAGCCGCACGAATTCCCCCGCCAGCCGCTTTTCGGTCGCATCGTCGATGCTGCCGCAAAGATCGGAGATTGCCGAGATGGCGGCCGTCTGCACGCCCGGCGTTGGGCTCGAGAGGCCGGCGGTGAGCTTCTCCACCGCCGCGTTCACGAGCGACTTGTCGTCTGGATGGAGGCGGGCGCGAGCCCACGACGCGATCGCCGCCAGCAAAGGATCGGTGTCGTCGGCCGCCTTGCCGAGCGCCGCGTCGCCCTCCTTGGCTTCGAGCTTGCCGAGGGCGAAGGCGGCGGCGAATTTCAGCGGGCTCTCCGGGGATTCGAGCGCCTTCACGATCTCGCCCGTGGCGGGAAGCGCGGGCGGGCCGATGGCGGCCAGCGCCATGATCGCCTGCATCCGCTCTTCGATTTCGCCAGTGGCGACGCCCGCCTGGAGCTGGGGCACGGCGGGGGCGGCGGCCGCCCCGATTTCAGCGAGGGCCACGCTCGCCCAATACCGCGACGCGGGATTGTCGAGCGCCTTCATGAGCACGGGCACGGCGGCGGCGCCCATGTCGGCCAGCGAGTGCAAGGCGGGCAGCACGACGGAGGGATCGGCGTCGGCGAGCCGGGCGCTCACGAGCGGTGCAAACGCATCGACATCGGGAGCGAGCTTCACGACCGTCCGCAACACCGCCCGGCGCACGCGCGGGTCGGGGTGCGTGATCTTCTGGATGAGCGCGGCAGTCGCGGCGTCGTAGGCTGCCTTGTCGGCCGGCGGCATGTCGGCCGACTCGTCGTCGGCCCGCATCAGGCCGATCGCAGCCGCTGCCTGCGTGGCCACGATCGGATCGCCGTCGTCGAGCAGTTTGGCGAGCAGCGGGACCGCAGCGACCGCATCCTCGCCGATGAGCCCGAGGCCCCGGGCCGCATGCCAGCGCACACGGGCCGAGCTATCGGCCGTCGCTTTCACGAGATCGTCGAAGGCCCCGCGGGCGCTCGGGCCGAGCGCGGCGATGGCGTCCACCGCCCGCACCCGCGAATCTTCGTCCGTCGCGGCAGCGAGGCCGGCGCGCAGAGCGTCGAGCGCGGCCACTGCCGGGGCGGGCTCGGCCACGGCCGGCGCCTCGTGGGGCGCGGCAGCCGGGGCCACCGCGACGGCGACCGGCTGTGGCGCCGGCGGCGGAGCCTGGCCACACCCGGCCAAGGCCGTCGCCGCCACGACTGCGATCACGCTGCAATGCATTTGTCTCATCGATCCACGTGCTCCCTGGTGTCCCGCAAAAAAACTGGTGCCGCGTTCAGAATCGCGCTCAGAATATTGACCCGCGCTGAAAACTCATGCCGCGCTCAAAATCCGACTCGCACCCGGTGTGGACGGTCGATTCGATGTCGCCCCGTCGAAACGCCCTGAGTATACTCGGGGCCGGGCTCGAGTCGCGGCAGTGTGGCCGGCCGGCGGCCGTTTTGACCAGCCCGAATCCTTTGATAACGGAGGCGAGTGAATCCATGGTTTCCAGGACGCGATTCCCCCGGACATTCGGGATCATCATCGGGCTCGTCGTGAGCGTGATGCTCGCGAACGTGCCAGCGGTCGCCCAATGGGGCGGCGGCTGGGGCCACGGTTTCGGCATGGGGGGCTGGTCTTCGACGGCCCAGGAAGGCGCTGCCATGGGCATCTCCCAGGTCGTGCGGTCCCAGGGCTATGCAAACCTCAAGAATTCCGAGGCGGCCAAAAACTGGGAGGACGCCAAGACCAAGGAAATCGACAACCGCATGAAGTGGACCGAGACCTACTTCGAAATGCGGAAGACCAACCGCGACGCCCGTGCCGCCGAGGCCGGCCCGCCGGTCACGCAGGAGCAGGCAATCCGGTTGGCGAAGATGGCCGCCCCGCCCCGGCTCGGCTCGACGCAGCTCGACCCCGTGACTGGCCACATCGAATATCCTCCCGTGCTTCAGGACGACATCTTCCGGCCCTACCGCGAGGAACTCGACAAGCTGTTTGCCGAGCGGGCCGCTTCGGGGGGCAGCGTGCAATACGAGGAGATCCGCCGAATCGGCGACACCGTGTCGAAGTTCATCGACGTGCTCAAAGAAAATGTCGGCAACTACGCCGCCGGTGATTACGGCCGTGCCCGCACGTTCCTCGACAGCCTGGCCCGTGAATCGCGGCTCCCCGCGGGCTGAGCCGCGATCGTAACGTCAGCCGCCGTCTGCCAGCACGCGCACGCGCCGCAGGAGCGGAATCGTGGCCACCCGCAGCAGGCTGGAGATCACGAAGACCGCATAATAAGCCGTGCGGCTCTCGCCGAGGGCGTCGAGCAAGAGGCCGCCGGCGGCCGCTCCGGCGACCGTCGCCACGGCGATGCCGAGGTTGTAGGCCGTGATCACCGCCGTGCGTTCGCGGTGGGGCACTGCATCGAAAAACAACAGCGCGAGCGCGAGCTCGTAGGCGGCCCAGCAGCAGCCGGCCACGAATTGAACGCCCATCAAAAACCAGACATCGGCCGACACCAGCCACAGGGAGGCCAGGGGGATCACCGACAGGCCGCCCACCTGCAGCAGCCCGAGCGAGCCGATTCGCGCCCCGAGGCGACCGAGCCAGGGCATGACGAGCGCCTTGGCGAGAAATTGGGTGGCGATCACGAGCATGAAGGCGTGGTAGGAGAAGCCCCGCTCGCGCAGCATGTAGGGCGTGAAATAGGAGGCCGAGAAATGTGCTGAAAAGGCGACGGCGCAGGTGTAGGCGACGAGCCGGCCGGAGGGTGTGGCCGCGATCGTGCCGACCGCCCGGCGGACGCGTTCGGCGATCGACGGCAGGCCAGCGGCCGGAGCCCGCTCCGGCCGCTGCATCTCGCGGCAGCTCGCCAGGAGGAGCGTGGACACCAGCCGGCAGATCGCCGCCACGGCGAAGATTGCGGCGAAGGCGAGGAGCGTCATGCCGTGGGCTTCGCCCACTTGGAGCGCGATGCCGCCCGCCACGAAGCCGACGAACACGCCGAACTGCCCGAGGCGGTTGCGATGCGCGAAAAACGCCGTGCGCATCCGTTCGGGGATGAGCGTGCCGATCCAGGTGTTCCACGCCGGGCCTCCCGCCATGCCGGCCGACCAATACACGCTCGCCGCGGCGAGGAGCTCCCACAGGCCGGCGTGCCCACGGATCGCCCACGCGACCAGCGGCACGAAACTGACCGCCTGCACCGTCGTGCAGGCCACGCACCAGCCGCGGTTGGTGCCGAGCCGGGCCACGGCCAGCGGCGTCACGAGCTGCACGACCGCCCCCACGAGCACCGGCATGCTCGCGAGCATGCCGGCGGCCACCGGCCCCAGGCCCAGGGCGAGTGCGAAGGCGGGGATGTAGGTCTCGCCGCAGCCCACCATCACGCTGAACGCGGTTGCATCGGCGGCCGACGCCCACAGATCGCGCCGGAGGGCGCCACGGGGCCGGAGCGGCTGAAGGCGGTCGCGGATCGACTGGAGCAGGTGGGCGAACAACGGGAGCCCGAGCGGGGGGCGCAGCACGGAAAGGCCGGATCGGCCTGATCTGTTTATACTTCCGCCGCACGCCCGGCGCCAGCGGCGCCGCGGAATCACCCTCGAGGCACACGACAAAGGAGCGATGATGAAGGCATTGGTGACAGGGGCGACCGGCTTCGTGGGTCCGCGGCTGCTGCGGCTGCTCGACCGCCCCGTGGTGCTGTCTCGAGACCCCGAGCGGGCCCAGCCGAAGATCGGACACCTTGTCGAGCGGATCATCCGCTGGGATCCGCTGCACGGGCCGCCGCCTCAGGAAGCATTTCAGGGAGTCGATGCGGTGCTGCATCTGGCGGGCGAATCGGTCGCCGCCGGCCGATGGACGGCGGCCCGCAAGGCGATGATCCGCGACAGCCGGGTGATCGGCACGCGCAACCTCGTGCAGGGCATCGTGCAGGCGGCGGTGAAGCCCCGGGTGCTCGTGTCGGCATCGGCTGTCGGCTACTACGGCGACCGCGGCGAAGAGGAGCTCACCGAGGCCGCACCGCCGGCAGACGATTTCCTCGCCCAGGTCTGCGTGGAGTGGGAACGCGAGGCGCTCGCAGCCGAGCGCGCGGGCGTCCGCGTGGCGCTGGCCCGCACCGGCATCGTGCTCGGCTCGGGCACGGGCGGCGCGCTCGCGAAGATGCTTTTGCCTTTCAAGCTCGGTGCCGGCGGCCCGCTCGGCAATGGCCGCCAGTGGATGCCCTGGATCCACGTGGCCGACCTCGCCCGGCTCTATCTGCATGCCGCCGACACCGGCTCGATCACCGGCGCGATGAACTCCGTGGCGCCCAACCCGGTGCGGAATGCCGAATTTACAAAGGTGCTCGCCCGGCAACTCCACCGGCCGGCCTTCATGCCGGCGCCCTACTTCGGCCTGCGGCTCGCCTTCGGTGAATTCGCCCAGGTGCTCTTCGCCTCGCAACGCGTGATCCCGAAGGTGGCGCTCGACACGGGCTTCGTGTTCCAATACCCGGAACTCGCCGGCGCCCTCCGGGAAATTCTCGCACCGGCGGCGTGATGGCGACCTGTACGGTTTTTTGCGGCAAGGGGCATGTGATAACCGCCCGTATTCGGAGCCGGCGGCACGCTGCTCCATCGCCGAGGGCGATAGCTAGCATTCGCTCAACGCGCCCAAGCCGGCTTCGGGGGAGCGGCAAAAGTCTCCTCACTCCGGCCGCCGCGGCCGTCGTTCGGGAAGCGTTCGCCGACTCCCCCGAAGCCTCCCCTTCCAGTTGAGGAGGCTCGGGATTACCCCTGCCGTTGAGACGGCGTATGTGACAAGTGC
>JAIXPT010000109.1 GCA_027486095.1 Planctomycetaceae bacterium
CGATGCTCGAGAATCGCGGCGAGGCCGTTGCGGTAGGTGGCGATCGGCACGGCACCGCTGTCTGCCGCGGTGAACTCCCAGTGGCGCTCCACCGGGAAATCCTGCCAGGGCACCGCGTCGCCCACGCGCCGAAACGCTGCGAGCACCGGATGCTCGAGCGCCGTGGGGGAGAGGAAATTGCCGCCGTCGGGGCTGCGCCACACCCGCACGATGCCCCCCCCGAGCACGCGCCGCGACGCGTCGGAATTGAAGCGGCCCGCCTCGCCCGCAGAGGGCCCCAGCCAGACGACGAGCCCGTGGCCGGCGGCGACCCACTGGCCGAGCAGCTCCCACGTGCGCGCGGAGAGCGGCGGCGGATCGACGAGCACGATCCCGGCCACGCCCTCCCATGGCATCGTCTCCAGCTGGCCGACATCGACGATCTCCACGTCGAACCGTGCCTTGCCCGCCTTGGCCAGCACCGCCGGCGCGATGGCCTGCGCGACGAAACGGCCGCTGCGATCGGCGGGCGCAGGCCCCGCCACGAGCACCCGCGCCGGCCGGCCCACCTCGACCGTAAACGATCGCACGTCGTCGGCTTCGAGGTCGTCGGTGCCGTCGATCACGACGCGGCCCTGCCGCACGCCCGGCTCGAGCCCGGCGATATCGAACGTCACCGGCGTGGTCGCGCCGTCCTTCCAGGCCACGGGCTTGATGGCCCGGCGCACGTAGCCGCCGTCGCCCGCCCGCATTTCGACGGCGATCGCACGATTGGCATCCGGGCCGTGGCGGCTGGCCGACACGGTGAGCGTGGCCGGCATCCCCGCCGCGATCACGTCGTTGGCCAGATCGACGCCATCGATCGCGAAATTCCGCACGGCCCGTGCTCCCACGTCCACGTAGAGCACGCTCACGTCGGGATGCGACGCGGCCAGATCGAGCGGTGCCGCGTTGGCCCACGCGCCCCGCGAGCCATCGGTGAACACATACATCTCGCGCCGGGCGAGCGGCGCCGATTCGAGCAGCCGCAGCCCCTCCGCCATGGCCCCCGCGAGCGTCGTGCCGGGCGTGGCGGCGGCCAGCCGCGCCACACGGGCGGTGGCCGCCGCGACCGTGGGCGAAAACGCCGCGGGCCCGCCCGAGGTATCGACCACGGCCACCTTGCTGGTCGGGGGCAACTTGTCGAACAGCACCCGCGCCATGTCTCCAGCCTGCGCGAGCCGGCTCTTGTTGGCCTCGCGCAGCTGCATCCGCGGCGCGGTGTCGAAGACGAACACGGCCGCCACGGGCCCTTCGCCATCGGCGAGCCAGCCGGCCCCGCGCAGCGTCGGCCGCGCCAGTGCGAAGGCCAGAAGCGCGACGGCCGCCATGCGCACGAGCAGAAGCAACAGATGATTGAGCTTGAGCCGCCGGCGGTTGGCCACCGCCCGTTCCCTGAGGAACCGCAACGCCGGAAAATCGTGTTTCACGGGCTTGCGCCGCATCACCAGATGCAGGATCACCGGCACGGCGACGAGCGCCGTCCCCGCGAGCAAGATCGGCGTGAGAAACGAAAGGCCCATGGTGGCTAAAACCGATTCCGCCGGCTCACGAGGTATTCCATCAGCGCCTTGTCGAACTGCATCCCGGTGTCGAGGGGCACGTAGTCGATGCCGGCCCGGAAGCAGGCGCGGCGATAGTCGTCGCGGAAGGCGGCGACGCTCGCCACGTAGTCGCGCCGGGCCGCGTCGGCATCGACCACGAGGCGGTCGTGCGATTCGGGCTCGGTGAGATCCACCATGCCCTCGAAGGGAAACTTCACCTCCGCCTCGTCGAGCACGTGAAACAGGATCACGTCGTGCCCGCGGTGCCGCAGCCGCAGCAGCGCGTCGCGGATCGGCTCCGGATCGGCCAACAGGTCGCTGAAAATCATCACGAGCGAGCGGTGCCTGAGCATGGCCGCCATCTGCGCGATGCTCTTGGCGATGTCGGTGCGGCCGGAGGGGGCCACCTTCGCGAGGGCCGAGAGCACCTGAGCGATCTGCGACCGCTTCGAGCGGGCCGGCAGCCGGGCGTGCAGGCGATCGTCGAAGGTCATCAGGCCGCAGGGATCCTGCTGGTGCACCATCAGCCAGCAGAGCGCGGCGGCGAGCGAAATCGAGTAGTCGAGCTTCGTCATCTCCTGGCGATAGGTGTAGGCCATCGACGCGCTCGTGTCGATCACGAGATAGCCCGTGATGTTGGTCTCGGCCTCGAATTTCTTGACGTAGTGCTTGTCGGTCTTGGCGTAGACGAGCCAGTCGATGTCTTTGGGATCGTCGCCCGGGGCGTATTTGCGGTGCTCGCTGAACTCGACGGAGAAGCCCTGATAGGGGCTGGCATGCAGCCCCTGGAGGAACCCGCGCACGATGAATTGCGCGCGGAGATCGAGGCGGGCGATCTGCCGCACGACCTCCGGCTTCAGGTATTCCTCGACCGCCCGCACCATGGCCGGCTCACTTCACGGGCTCGTTCACTTCACGAGCTTGGGGATTTCGGGCTCCGGAAGCTCACGCACCAGCCGCTCCACGATCGATTCGCTCGTCAGGCCGTCGGCCTGGGCTTGGAAGTTGGTGGCGATGCGGTGGCGGAGCACGGGCACGGCGATCCGACGGATGTCGTCGATCGACACGCTGAACCGCCCGTCCATCGCCGCCATCGCCTTGCCGCCCTGGATGAGAAACTGCCCCGCCCGCGGCCCGGCGCCCCAGTCCACGAGCTCGGCGACATAGGCCGGCGCGAGCGGGTCTTTCGGCCGCGTCGCCCGCACGAGCCGCGCGACGTATTTCACGATGTACTCGCTCACCGGCACGCTGCCGACGAGCTTCTGGATGTTCACGATCGCCCGGCCCGAGAGCACCTTTCGCACCTCGGGCTTCTCGGCCCGCGTTGTCGCCATCAGGATCTGCTCCTCTTCGGCGGCGGTCGGATAGCCCACCTTGATGTTGAACATGAAGCGATCGAGCTGGGCTTCCGGCAGCGGATACGTGCCCTCCTGCTCGATCGGATTCTGCGTGGCGATCGTGAAGAAGGGGTCGGGGAGCCGGTGCGTCTCCTGGCCCACCGACACCTCCTGCTCCTGCATCGCCTGGAGCAAGGCTGCTTGTGTCTTGGGGGGGGTGCGGTTGATCTCGTCGGCCAGAAGAATGTTCGTGAAGATCGGCCCCTCCACGAATCGAAAGCTCCGCCGCCCCACATCGTCTTCTTCGAGCACGTTGGTGCCCGTGATGTCGGAGGGCATGAGGTCGGGCGTGAACTGCACCCGCTTGAAACCGACGTCGAGGATCCGGGCGAGGGTCGAGACCATCAGCGTCTTGGCCAGGCCGGGCACGCCCTCGAGCAGGCAGTGGCCGCGTGTGAAGATCGCCGCGAAGAGCTGCTCGATGACGTCGTTCTGCCCGACGATCACCTTCTGCAGTTCGTCCTGCATCAGCCGCCGGTGCTGGGCGAACTCGTGCAGGACGTCGTCGAGGGTCTTCGGCTTGGGCGCGGTGGACACGGGTGGCGCGATCCTTCCTTGAGGGCAGGCCGCGGCCGCGTGGGCTGGAGCCTCCCCCAAGTATCCGCCTTCGCCGGGAAAGCAGCAAACGTCCCTGCCGCCGCGATCGCGGTTTTACGGGGTCGCCCGCGGCGCGGGAAGAAAAAGCGGTAAACTTTGCCGATGGCGCGCTTCCGCGTCAGCAGCTTTTCGACCGCTCCGTTCGTGAGGTTTGCCGTGCGGCACGTCCGCTCACTGCTCGCCGCCGCGTGCCTGCTCGCGATCATGCCGGCAGCCCCGGTGCGGGCCGCGGAGGCCGAGCCGCTCTCGCCCGAGCGGATCCAGCGGGCGATCGAGAAGGCCCGCGACTGGCTCGTGCGCGAACAGGAGGGTGATGGCTCCTGGGAGTGCGCGATGCGCACGCAGGACACGCGCGTGGGGGCCACGGCCCTCGTGATGCTGGCCCTCGCCAACGCCGGCGTGAGAGCCGAGGATCAGGCCCTCCGCAAGAGCCTCGACTGGCTGCGCCGCCAGGAGCCCGAGGAGACCTATTCGGTGTCGCTCCAGACGATGGTGCTCGCGATGCTCGCGCCGACGGCCGATCGGGCGATCATCCAACGCAACGTCGGCTGGCTGGAGCAGACCCAGGTGGCGCAGGGGCCGGCGGCCGGATCGTGGTCGTATGGGCGGGGCAAGGGTACGGGAGACAACTCCAATTCGCAGTTCGCCCTGCTCGCGCTCCACGAGGCGGCCCGCGCAGGGGCCAAGGTCAAACCCGACGTCTGGATGAAGGCCCAGCAATACTGGGTGTCGTGTGCGAATGCCGACGGCTCGTGGGGCTACACGATCGGCAACGTGGCCGGCACGGGCAGCATGACGTGCGCGGGGATCGCGAGCGTCTGGATCACGGCGGAGCACCTCGGCACACCCGACGCGCAGGCCGGCCGCGACACCGTCTCGTGCTGCGGCGGCGGCACGTCGCCGAAAGTGCTCGAACGCGGCCTCGATTGGCTGGGCAAGCGGTTCAGCGTGCGCGAGAACCCGGGCGGCGGGCAGACCTGGCACTTCTACTATCTCTACGGGCTCGAACGTGTCGGCCGCTTCACCGCCCGGCGATTCATCGGCCAGGCCGACTGGTATCTCGAAGGCGCCCG
>JAIXPT010000268.1 GCA_027486095.1 Planctomycetaceae bacterium
GACGGCGTAGCTGACCAGCGCAGCCATGGATGGCGCAGCGCAGGCAGGTCCGAGTGAGCCGGAGCCTGGAGGGCGGAGGCGAACGTCCGGCGAGGGGATATGGGGAGCCCGAAGCCGGCACGCTCAACCTCAAAACGTCACGATGCGATCGGGCTGTGACTCGTCTGGCGGTGGCGCGATGCGCTGCGACTCGATCGTGGGGATGTCGGCCGTGTGCGGGATGCCGGCCAGGTCGAGGAAGTTGGCGAGCAGGCGGAAGCCGTGGTCGGTGAGGATCGATTCGGGGTGAAACTGCACGCCCAAGAGGCGGTCGCGGCCGTGCTCGATCGCCATCACGGTGCCCTCGTCGTCGCGGGCCGTCACGGCGAGCCCGGGGGGCAGCGTGGCGGGATCGACGACGAGCGAGTGGTAGCGGGCGGCCGTCATCGGGCTCTCGATGCCGGCGAAGAGATTGACGGCGTCGTGGTGCACCCGGCTCGCGCGGCCGTGCACCGGCTCGCGGGCCCGGATGATCGTCGCCCCGAGCGCCGCAGCGATCGCCTGGTGGCCGAGGCACACGCCCAGGATCGGCACGCGGCCCCGGAAGGCCTGCACCGCCGCCACCGAGCAGCCGGCCTCGGCCGGCGTGCAGGGCCCCGGCGAGATGATGATCGCCTGCGGCGCGAGCCGCGCGATCGCGGCGGCATCGAGTGCGTGGCTCGAATGCACGGCCGTCTCCACGCCGAGGAGCTCGACGTAGCGGGCGAGGTTGAATACGAAACTGTCGCGGTTGTCGAGGACGAGGATCATCGGTGCGCAGAGGGGGGGCAGGCCGCTTGCAGGGCATCGAGCACGCGGAGCATGCCTTCCGCCTTGTGGAGCGATTCGGCATGTTCGGCGGCGGGGTCGCTCGCGGCCGTGATCCCGCCGCCGGCCGCGAAGGTGACGAGCCCTTCGGTGGCCACGAACGTGCGGATCAAGAGGTTGAAGTCGGCCGTGCCGTCGAAGCCGATGTAGCCGAGCGAGCCACAATAGGCGCCGCGGGCGAAGCCTTCGAGCTCCGCGATGATCTCGCAGGCGCGATGCTTGGGCGCGCCCGTCACGCTGCCGCCGGGCAGGGCGGCCTCGAATGCGTCGAGCGGTGTGAGGCCGCGGCGCAGGCGGCCGGCCACGATCGACACGAGGTGTTGCACGTAGCGATAGCGCTCCAGCCGGCAGAGCGCCTCCACGCGCACGCTCTCGGGGGCGCAGACACGCGCGAGATCATTGCGCACGAGATCGACGATCATCACGTTTTCGGCCCGATCCTTCGCGCTCTCTTCGAGGTCGTCGCCAGCGTAGAGATCGGCTTCGGGGCTGGCGATCACGCGGCGCGTGCCCTTGATGGGATGCATCCGCACCATGCCGCGGCTCACCTGCAGAAACCGCTCGGGCGACATGCTCGCGATCCGGCAGGTGCCCGCATCGAAGAAGCCGGCGAAGGGGGCCGCGTTGAGCGTGCGGGCCTGCAGGTAGAGATCGACAGGGTCGAGGGCCGTCGGCCGGGCGAACTGCTGCGCGAGATTCACCTGAAAGATGTCGCCCGCCCGCACGAACTCGATGCCGCGCCGCACCATCGCTTGGTAGTCGTCGGCCGAGTGGGTGGCGCACACCTGCGGGTGCTTCGGCAGCGGATGAGCGGCCCCGGGCGGCAGCGGCGCGGGGGCTCGGGGCTGCAGTCTCCGGGGGGGCGGTGCCGCGAGCCGCTCGAGCAGGGCGTCGAGCCGGGCCGCGGCCCGCTCGCGACGCGCGACGGGCCCCTTTGCCGGCACGCCCTGCGAGATGATCCAGCCGCGGCCCGCATCGTGATCGAAGGCCACGACGACGTCGTAGACATGCAGGGCGAGCAGTGGCACATCCGCAGCGGGCGGATGCGGCGGGGCGATGCCGAGCCGGGCGAGGCCGCATTCGTAGGCCACGAGCCCGGCCACGCCGCCCTGAAACGGCGGCAGGGCGGGGATCGTCACACAGGCGAGGTCGGCGAGCAGGCCGCGCAGCCCGGCGAACGCAGCCGCGATGTCGGCGGCCGGCTGGCCCGCCGGCACGATCACCGAATGAATCGGATCGGCGGCCACGAACGAATATCGCCCCAGCCGCGGCAGCTCGACGTCGGCTGCGGGCGGGGCCTCGTCGAGCGCGGCGCTATCGAGAAACACGAGATGCGGCGCGGCGGCGAGCTGGCGAAACACCTCTGCAGCCGTGACATGGGCCGCGAGCTCGGCGACGACCGCCCCCGAAGCGGTGGTGAACCGGCGGGTGACGAGCGGCGCGGCGGTGGGCGAATCGGGGACAGCCGTCATGAGGAATGGGCCACCTGGCCGGGCGCGGCATCGGCCACCGGCGGAGCCGCGGCGGCTTTGCGGGCCACCTCGGCGGCGGCGCGCGACGGGCCGTGGCCGATCTCGGGCTGGGTGAGATGCCCCCATTCGAGCGCCTGATCCTGGCGGTAGTCTTTCGAGAGCGTGAGCGCCGTCACCGCCTTCGCCATCTCGTAGCCGAGGTAGAAGGCGTGGCTCGCGTCGATGTCGGGCCGGGCCGCTTCGAGCTCGGCGAACAGGGCGAAGGGATCGCGGGCGGCGAGTTGGAGCCCCGCGCCGACCACGTGCACCTCGCCCCGTTCGGCGAAGACGCGGATATTCGGATCGCGGATCGCGCGGGCGAGCGCGGCGAGCGCCTCGGCCCCGTGGGCCTGGGGCTTGCCTGCGCGGAGCGTCACGAGCCGTGGCTCCACGTGCTTGGGGAGCGTGCGATGTGCGACGGCGTGGTGCACGAGCGCGCGGGCGAGGGCGCACTCGCGGACGCTGCTTGTGGCCCAGTGGATCACCTCGGTGGTGAGCACGGAGCGGATGCCCGCTTCCTGGCAGAAGCCGAGGAGCAGCGTATTGATGCCGGCGGAATCGACGTCGGTGAGTTCGGTGAGATTGCCGACGCCCATCATCATCTCGGCGGCTGGGTAGCGGCGGCGCACGTCGAGGTAGCGGCCGAGGCTCGCGGCGAAGCCGAAGCCGATCGGCTCGAGCACCGGATCGAGGCGGCAGCGCACCCCCGCGGCGGCGAGCCGCGCGATCGTGTCGTCGAAGCCGGCGAGCGTGGCCGGCACGTCGGGCACGACGACGACCTCACAGCCCCAGTCGGCGGCCGCGGCGGCGTTCGACGAATTGACCGAGAGCACGAGGCTCGCGCCGGCCCGCACGGCGGCGGCGATCTCAGTGGCATTGAAGCTGTCGATCGACACCTTCATGCCTTCGCCCACGAGCATCGTCACCGCGTCGCCGACGCCGGCCCAGGTCGCCCCGGGATCGCAGCCCACGTCGATGCGATCGGCGCCGGCGGCCACGAGGCGGCGGGCCTCGGCGAGCAGGGCCTGGGGCGCGAGCCGCGGGGCGTGATTGATCTCGGCGATGATCTCGATGTCGTGGGCCCCATAGTCGGCGAGGTCGCGTGATTGCTGCCCGAAGAACTCGTCGAGCCGCCGTAGGTCTTCGGGGCCGCGCTCCACGGGCACGCTCGTCACGGCTGCGAATGCGGCGAGCGGGCCGCTGCAGGCGCCGGGCAGAATCACCCGCGTCGTACCCTCGGGCACGACGAGCCGGCGGGCGATCCAGGGCGTGGTCATGAGCGCCGCCACGGTGATGTTGAGCACCTGCACCGTGCATTCGAAGCCCACGCGCGGGGCGAGCGCCTCGAGCACGTGCCGCAGCGAGTGCTCCGCGAGCTTGCCGGTCACGAAGTGGATGCGTTCGCGGGCGTGGGTCACGGCAAAACGGCCAGCGGGACGGGCGGGGGGCGGCGGGCTGCCGACCGCAGGGTATTGTAAGCGAGGCCGGCGGCGAGGCGCCGCGGCCGTGCTCTCTGGAACGCTGCGCCGATGATTCTCGAAGGGCTCGTGACCACCTGCGACTCGGCCGGCCGCATGCATCTGGCGGCGATGGGGCCCGAGGCGGCCGAGGCCGAGGTGGCGGCGGGCCGGCTCGAGCGGCTCGTGCTCAAGCCGTTTGCCACGAGCCAGACGGCCGTGAACCTCGCCCGGCTCGGGGCCGGCGTGTTTCATGCCACCGACGACGCGCTTCTGATCGCGCGGGTGGTCACGGGAGCCGCGGGCCCCGCGCCAGCCTGCCAGGCGGCGACAGCCGTGCCGGGCTGGGTGCTCGCCGACATGTGCCGGGCGTATGAGTTCGAGGTGACGGCGGCCGACCGCTCCGGCGAGCGGCAACGGCTCGAGGCCCGTGTGGTGGCCACGCACGAGGGGCGGCCGTTCGTGGGGCTGAATCGGGCGCGGCATGCGGTGGTGGAGGGGGCGATCCTCGTCACGCGCGTGCAGCTGCTCGGAGCGGAAGAAGTGCGGCGGCGGCTCGCCGACCTGCGGGTGCTCGTGGAGAAGACGGGGGGTGGGCGCGAGCACGAGGCGTTCGGGCTGCTCGAAGCGAGCCTGGAGGGACAGGGCATCGACAGGCCGTAGGGCCAGGGCTCCAGTCCTGTCCATCGACGGGCCATCGACAGGCCATCGACAGGCCTGGAGGCCTGTCGCTACGTGGGCATCGACGGGCCATCGACAGGCCGTAGGGACAGGGCTCCAGTCCTGTCCATCGACGGGCCATCGACAGGCCTGGAGGCCTGTCGCTACGAGAGACTCTTCGCGCTCGCCGGCCGCGCCGGTCTACTCTTCGCATGGCAGAGGAACGCCGAGCCGTGAATCGACCACCACGCACCGTCGAGGTGCGGGCGCCCTCGCGGCTGCACCTCGGGATGCTGTCGTTCGGCGAGCCGGCCGTGCGGTCGTTTGGCGGCGTGGGGGTGATGGTCGATCGGCCGCATGTGCATGTGCGGCTGCGGCGGGCCGAGGCCTTTCTGGGGCGGGGGCCGCTCGCGGAGCGGGCGGTGGCGTTCGCCCGAGAGGCTGCCCGCGCGTGGGGCCTCGCCGACCGAGAGGCCTGCGAGATCGACATGCTCGCGACGCCGCGGTCGCACGTGGGGCTCGGCAGCGGCAC
>JAIXPT010000047.1 GCA_027486095.1 Planctomycetaceae bacterium
ACGCGGAGACCGGGCCCCATGCGGCATGGAACATGGGATCGCCCGCCACCCGGTGTCCCGTCGCTCCCGCTCCGGGCTTGTAGGGGCAGGAAGCCCGAGGCGTGAGCCGAGAGGATGCCCGGCACCAGGAAGCCCGAGGCGTGAGCCGAGAGGATGCCTCCTCTCCGTCGTTCGCGCCGTTCCTCCGGACTACACTCGTGGAATGTCTGCGTCTCGTTTGTGCGTGCTCTTTGTCGCCTCGCTCTGGATGACGGTCGGCCCGCGGGCGGCTGCGGCCGACGACGCAGCGCCGACCGTCCGCCCGATCGGTGATCTTCTCACGCTCACGAGCGACGCGATCTCGGCCCGGCCGCTCGTGCGCATCGAAGGCATCGTCACGGTCGCCGAGCCACTGCTCGTGCAAGACGACACGGGCGCGATCTTCGTCAATGATCTCGCGGTGTGGTCAAAAGGCCAACCGAGCGCCGCGATCCGCGCGCTCGGCGCCCGCGTGGGCGTGACGGGCCGGCTCACTCCTGGTGGATTCGTGCCCATGATCCTTGCCGACGCGATCGACGTGCTCGGGCCCGGCACGCTGCCGCCTGCCGATCGCGTCGAGCTCGGCACACTCTTCGGCGGTGCTGCCACTGGCCGGCGAGTCGCCATCGAAGGCGTCGTCGAGGGCACGCGCGGCGATGCATCCACTTGGGTGCTCGTCGTCGAGTCAGCCGCCCGGCGCCTGTTCATCGACCTGCCCAAAAAAATCTTTCCCGACGATCCCGGCGGGCTCATCGATGCCCGCATCCACTGCGCCGGCTCGGTGCTCGCCGTGCGCAACACGCGTGGCGATTTTCTCGGCCCGGTCGTCCGCGTCGTGCGCCACGAGGATCTGACGGTCGTCGAGCCGGCGCCGAGCACGGCTTTCGAGGCGCCGCTCGTGCCCCTGGAGGCGATCGCCCGCTACCGTTCGCCGGCCTTGAACGGCCGCCGGTTTCGCACCGCAGGCACGGTCACCTGCCGCGTGCCGGGCGAGTTTCTCTGCCTGCAGTCGGGCCTCAACGGCATCCGCGTGAGCACGCTCGACACACAGCCGCTCGCAGTGGGCGACGAGGTCGAGGTGGCCGGCTTCCTCGATTCAAGCGCCGACGTGGGCCGGGTCGTGGAGGCGGTGGTGCGGCGCACCGGCAGCGGCCCGCCCCTCGAGCCGCTCCCGATCAGCCCGGCCGACATCCTCCGCGTGAATGGCGAGGCGGTGGCCCGGGGGGCGATGGCCACGCCGAGCAGCTACGAAGGCTGCCTGATCGAGTTTCCGGCCCGGCTCGTGGATCTGCAGGTGCATGCCGACGGCGGCTGGATGACGCTCGCGGCCGGCGAGACGAATGTAGACGTCACGTTCGTCGGCCCCAGCTTCGAGCCGCTCGCGCGCCTGGAGCCGGGCAGCCGCATCGACGTGAAGGGCGTCGTGAAACTCGACTTCACGGAGAGCCGCTCCGGCCAACTCGCCCGCCGTCAGCCGTCGGTCGAGCGGCTCGGTGTGTTGATCCGTGAGCCGGGCGATGTCAGGCTCGTGGAGCCGCCGCCCTGGTGGACGCCCCGCCGCCTCTTGGCCGCGGTCGCCGCATCGCTGGCCGCGGTGGTGGCGTCGCTGGCGTGGATCTGGTCGCTCCGCCGCGAAGTGGCGATCCAATCATCACGGGCCGCCGACGAAGCCGCCGCCCGGCGCGAGGCCGCCGTCGATTACGAGATCACGCTCCGTGAGCGCAACCGGCTCGCAGCCAACCTTCACGACACGATCCTCCAGACGGTGACGGGCATCGGCTATCAGCTCAAGGCCTGCCTCCGCACCGCGGGCGATGGCAGCGCCGACGCCACGGAAGGCACGACGAAACATCTCGATGTGGCCCGGAAGATGGTCGATCACGCCGCCGAGCAACTGCGGGGCACGGTCTGGTCGCTGCGGTCGCTGCCAATAGAAGGGGGCACGTTTCACGATTCGCTCCAGGCGCTCGTGGAGCGGGTGGGCGCCGGCCACACGGCCGGCATCACGATCGAGTATCGCGGACCGCACCCCGATCTGCCCGACTACGTCGTGGGCAACCTGATCCTCGTGATCCAGGAAGCGGTGCATAACGCGCTGCACCATGGCGATCCCCGCACCGTGCGGATCGTCATTCACCACGAACCCGGCAGACCGACGACCGAGATAGAAATCAGCGACGACGGCTGCGGCTTCGCGCCCGGATCACAGCGCGGGCCGTCGCAAGGCCACTTCGGCCTCGAAGGGATGCGCGAGCGCGTGCAACGCATCGGTGGCCGTCTCGTGGTGGAAAGCACTCCCGGCACCGGCACGATGGTGCGGGCCACGGTTCCCCAGGTCGGCGTCGGCGGCACCCCGTCCCATGTGACGGTGTCATGACGCCGGTGCCGGCATACATTGGCCCAGGTGTGGCGGGGTTTTTCCTGTGAATCGACACATGAAAGTTTTTCAGAAGATCCGTCTCCTGCTGGTGGACGATCATCCCGTGCTTCGGGCAGGGCTTTCGAACCTGCTCGGGCTCGAACCCGACATCGAAGTCGTCGGTGAGGCGGATGGCGGCGCGGCGGCGATTGCGATGTGGAGCCGCGTGAAGCCGCATGTGGGGCTCGTCGATCTCTCGATGGAGGGCGTCGATGGGATCGAGACCACGCGGCTCATCCACAAAGAGGCGCCGCAGGCCAAAATCGTGATGCTCACGTCCAGCGAATCAGCCGACGACGCGGCCCGCGCACTCGCCGCTGGCGTGGCCGCCTATGTCACGAAGACCGTCGATCACGAGGAGATCGTGGCCACGATCCGCGAGGTGCACGCTGGGGCTTCGAACCTGCGAAAGGGCGTGCGCGGCGCGGCCCGCTCGCCGGACGGAATGCTCTCGCCCCGCGAGATGGACGTACTCGTGCAATTGCGCAAAGGCAGCACGAATGCCGAAATCGGGGCGGCCCTTGGAATCTCGGAGCGCACGGTGAAGTGGCACGTGAAGGCGATGCTCGCCAAGCTCCACACGAGCGACCGAGCTGGCCTCGTGGCCAGGGGCTTCGATCTGGGCCTGCTCAAGGCCACGCGGCCGACCGACTGACGGCTTGCACAGCTTTCTTCGACGGGGCACCTGTCCCTAGGGACGGGTGAAAATTTTCGCCTCCCCGTCCCTAGGGACGATAGCGGCGGGCGCGAGCGCGACGTAGTTTTCGAATATGTCGGGGGGTCTTCTCCGCGACGTCGTCTCTGAGAGGGGATCGAAACATGCGCTCGATGATTCGTCGCCAATGTGCCGTGGTGGCTCTGTTGCTCGTCGGCATCGCGTGGCTCGCGTCCAGAGCGCACGCCCAGACCTACACGTGGAGCGGCACCAACGGCGCGACGTGGAATACCGGCCCGACGAACTGGACAGGCGCCGCTGGCACGCCGTGGGACTCGACGAATGGCCTGACGGGCGTCGCAACATTCACGGGCACGAGCGGCTCAGCGGTGGTCAGTGGTGGTGTGTTCGCGAATCAGGTTCTTTACAGCGCCACGTCGGGCACGTTCGCAATCACCGGCGGCGCGATCAATCTTGCTGGCACGACACCCACGATCTCGGCGACCACAAGCCGCACGCTCACGATAGGCAGCACGCTCGCGGGTTCGGCCGGGCTTTTGAAGACAGGCTCGGGTACTCTGGTGCTTTCGG
>JAIXPT010000298.1 GCA_027486095.1 Planctomycetaceae bacterium
GCGGCCAGCCAGGCCGGCGTGCCGATCGACATCATCGCGCGGGGCATCTGCGGCCTGCGGCCGGGCGTGAAGGGCCTGAGCGAGACGATCCGCGTGCGCAGCATCGTGGACCGCTTCCTGGAGCACAGCCGGATCTACGTGTTCGGGCCCGACGACGACGCCGAGGTGTTCCTGGCGAGCGCCGACTGGATGCCGAGAAACTTCTTTCGCCGGGTGGAGGTGATGTTTCCGATTCTCGCCCCCGACCTCAAGCAGCGCGTGCTGCGGGAGATCCTCCCGACCTATCTTGCCGACAATACGCGGGCGCGGGAGCTCGACGAGCACGGGGTGTTTCATCTGCTGCGGCCGGCGGAGGGGCAGCCTGCGGTGCGTTGCCAGATCGAGTTTCTCGAGCGGCGCGGCGCGGCGGAGGCACGCCTCGCTCCTTGAAGCGGCTCCGGCCCTCCATCTAGGATTCGGGCATGGCGGAGGACTATTACGAAACGCTCGGCGTGCCGCGGACGGCTTCGGCAGAAGATATCCGCAAGGCCTACCGGGAGCTGGCCCGCAAGTATCACCCTGATCTCCATCCCGACGACGACTCGGCGAAGGAGAAATTCAAGAGGGTGCAGACGGCCTTCGACGTGCTCAACGACCAGAGCAAGCGGGAGATGTACGACCGCTACGGCAGTGCGTTCGAGGGCGTGGGCGCCGGCGGCCCGGGCGGCGCGGGGGGCGGCTGGAGCGGCCGCGGGCCCTATTCCGGGGGCGGATTCCCAGGCGGGGGAGGCGGGGCCGAGATCGACCTCGAGAGCCTGTTCGGTGGTGGCGGGTTTGGCGATCTGTTCGGCGGCGGAGGCGCCTCGCGGGCCCGCGGCCGCCGAAAGCCCGCGCGGGCGGCGGGCGAAGACGTGACCGCGCGAATCGACGTGCCCTTCAAGCTGGCGATCGACGGCGGCAAGACCGACGTGCGGATCGACCGCGGGGGCAAGGCCGAAACGATCAGTGTGACGATTCCCCAGGGGCTGCCCGATGGAGCCCGCATGCGGCTGCGCGGCCAGGGCCTGCCCGGCACAGGCGGCGGGCCGGCGGGAGACCTGTTGCTGGATGTGCGCGTGGAGCCGCACCCGCTGTTTCGCCGCACCGGCGACACGCTCGAAGTGACGCTGCCGGTGAGCATCACCGAGGCGATCGAGGGTGCGAAAGTCGATCTGCCGACGCCGTGGGGCACGATCGCGCTCAAGGTGCCGCCGGGCACCTCGGGCGGCCGCAAACTCCGCGCTGCCGGAATGGGCGTGCGGCATGCCAACGGAGCCAAGGGCGATCTGATCGCCGAAGTGCAGATCGTGCTTCCCGCCGTCACCGACGCCGCCGCCCGCGAGGCGCTGCTCGCCGCCGCCAGAGCCGCCGAAGGGGCAGAGTCCGCCGGCCCCAGGGCGGCGATTCGTTGGTGATGGCCGCGCGAGAAGGCTTTTCGAAAGTGGTGCGCATCCGGCTGCCGGCTGATTTCGAGCGGGTGTTCACCGCCCGGTGGACCGCCGCCGCCGAAGGGCTCGTGCTGCACGCCGCGCCGAGCGACAGCCAGCCGCCCGACGCGAGGCCGGGACCGAGACTGGGCGTGTCGGTATCGCGCCGCGTGGGCAATGCCGCCGTGCGCAATCGCTGGAAGCGGCGGCTGCGCGAGGCGTTTCGCCGGGTTCGTGGCCGGCTGCCGCCGGCCGACTACGTCGTGGTGGTGAAGGCTCGCACCGTGCCGTCGGGCGCGGTCGGGGCACGGCTCGTCGAGGACACGCTCGTGGCGCTCGCCGGACGGATCACGAGCCGCCGCGGGTTTGCAGGGGAAGAAACGTGATGCACGTGGTGCGGGCGACGTGGCAGGTGTGCGACCGGCTCGCGGCCATGCTGCTCATCGGCCTCGTGATCGTCTACAAGGCCACGCTCAGCCCGCTGCTCGGCCGTCATTGCCGCTTTCAGCCCACCTGCAGCAGCTATTTCAGGGCCTGTGTCGAGAAGTATGGCGCCGTGCGCGGCGGGCTCAAGGGCCTGGCCCGCATCGGCCGCTGCCATCCCTGGCATCCCGGCGGCTACGATCCGCCGTGAAGCATCCTCTCGGCTCGCGCCTCGGGCTTCCGTAAACGACCCGTCCTTCACCGCCCTTCGGGGGGCGGCTCGCGGCCCAGCATCGCCAGCACCGGCGCGTTGGCTGCGGGAAAGCTGCGCGTCGGCAGGTCGGGGATCGGCACCCACACGAAAGGCGGCTTGGGAGTGGCCATGGGGTCGAGCGGTGTCGCCCAGTGAAACGTGATCCGGGCCGGCGGGTGCGCGTCGCGAACGACCGCCTGATACACGCGCTCGAGCACGCGCACCGCCACCCCCGTCTCCTCCAGGCACTCCCGCGCCGCCGCCTCGGCAGCCGATTCGTGGGGCTCGATCTTGCCGCCCGGAAACTCGGCACGGCCGGGCGCTTCTCGCGCGTCGAGCGCACGCTGCCCGACGAGCACCCGGCCCTCCTGCACCACGACGGCGACCGCGATCTGGCGCGGTGTCACGCCGGCTTCTGCACGAGATTCAAGAGCCGGCCCGGCGAGCCCATCACGTTGTAGCCGGCATCGACGTGGAGGATTTCGCCCGTGATGCCCCCTGAGTCGCGCGAGAGCAAAAATGCGCCCGTCTTGCCCACCTCTTCGTGCGTGATGTTGCGGCCCATCGGCGACATGTGCTCGTAGAGATCGAGCATCTCCTCGACCCCGGCCCCGCGGCCGGCGAGCGTGCGCAGCGGCCCTGCACTCACGGCGTTCACCCGGATGCCGGCCGGCCCGAGGTCGTAGGCCATGTACTTCACGCAGGCGTCGAGCGTCGCCTTGCAGACGCCCATGATGTTGTATCCCGGCACGACCTTTTCACCGCCGAAATAGGTGAGCGTGAGAATCGAGGCATCCTTGGCGAGAATGCCGCGGGCAAGCCGGCCGACGGCGAGCAGGCTGTAGGCACTGGTCTCCATCGCGATCCGGAAGCCCTCACGGCTGCAATTGGTCGTCTCCCCCTTGAGGTCGTCCATCGGCGCATAGGCGATCGAGTGCAGCAGAAAATCGATCGTGCCGAATTCCTGCTTGGCTCGATCCATCACGGCCGCGATCTGAGCGTCGTTCGACACGTCCATCGGCACGAGAAA
>JAIXPT010000155.1 GCA_027486095.1 Planctomycetaceae bacterium
ATGCGCGTGCGGATATCGGCGAGTTTCTGGAGGTCGGCCCGTGTGTAGACGTGCGACTGCGCTTCGTGCGTGTCGTTGAAGAAGGCGAAGATCCCGAAATATTCGGTGTGGGAGAGCGGGTCGAACTTGTGCGTGTGGCACTGGGCGCAGCCCGTCGTGAGCCCCATCACCGCCTTGCCGAGGCAGTCTACGCGGTCGAACATCTCGACCATCCGGAACTCCTCGGGAATGATCGCCCCTTCTTCGTTCACCATGCTATTGCGCAAAAAGCCCGTGGCGATGACCTGCTCCTGCGTGGCATGCGGCAAGAGATCGCCGGCAAGCTGCTCGACCACGAACTGGTCGTAGGGCATGTCGTGATTGAGGGCGGTGATCACCCAGTCGCGCCAGGCCCACATCTGGCGTTCGAGATCTTTTTCGTAGCCATTCGTGTCGGAATAGCGGGCGACATCCAGCCAGGGCCGGGCCCACTTCTCGCCGTAGCGTTCGCTGGCGAGCAGCTTCTCGACCGTCTTTTCATAGCCATCGCGGGCAAAGGCTTCGAGATCGGCCGGCGCCGGAGGCAGGCCGACGAGATCGAGCCAGAGCCGGCGGCAGAGGGTGGCATCGTCGGCCGGCGGAGCCGGGGCGAGGCGTTCGGCCGCGAGATTCGCCCGCACGAAAGCGTCGATCGGGTGCGCGGCGCCGGCGATGCTCGGCGGGGGCGTCTTCGTGGGCGGCATGAACGCCCAGTGGCCAGCATACTCGGCGCCCTGCGTGATCCAGGCTTCGAGAATCGCCATCTTCTCCGGTGTGAGTGGCTTGTTCTCATGGGGCGGCGGCATGATCTCGTCGGGATCGGTGGCGTGAATGCGCCGCACGAGCTCGCTCTCGGCCGGTTTGCCGACGACGATCGCGGCCGCGCCCGAATCACCGCCGGCGAGCACGGCGTCGCGCAGGTCGAGCCGCAGGCCGCCCTGCCGGCTCTCGGCGTCGAGCCCGTGGCAGTGGGCACAGTGCTCGGCCAGGATTGGCTGCACATGCCGCGTGAAATCGATGCGCTCGGGCACCGCAGCCGCGGCGCCGCTCGAGAGGCCCAGGGCGGCAACGCACCCCAGCGAAACACGCCAGACGCTGGCAAAGCCGTGCACCATAAGGATCGCTCCTCTGGAAAACACCCGCTTCGCCGTCAGGCCTGAAACTACGGCCCGACGCGGACCCGGCAGGGTCGATCTGCGGCACACCCTCAGTATATCGTCGAACACCGGCCTGGCCCGCCAAAAATATCCCCATTTTCACCGGCGTACGCGGGCACCAGGGCCGCATGGAGGATTTCGACGGGGTGGAGGGCCGCGCGGCCCGTGCCGTCTTTGATCTGATGCCGGCAGCTCGTGCCGGGGGCGGCGACGAGCACGTCGGCGGGCGTCGCCCGCACGGCCGGAAAGAGCACGAGCTCGCCGATCTGCAGCGACACGTCGAAGTGCTCCCGCTCGTAGCCAAACGATCCCGCCATGCCGCAGCAGCCGCTCGGGATCACCTCCACCGCGTAGTTCCGCGGCAGCGACAGGGCCGCGACGGTGGCGGCGAGCGAGGAGAGCGCCTTCTGATGGCAGTGGCCGTGGAGCTTGATTGTTTTGTGATCGGTCGTGAATGCGTCGGCCGTGATCCGCCCGGCCTGTGCCTCGCGGGCGAGGAACTCATCGACGAGCAACGTCCGGCCTGCGAGGCCGCGGGCCCGCGCCGCGAGGTGCTCCGGCACGAGGTCGGGATACTCGTCGCGAAACGAGAGAATCGCCGAGGGCTCGATGCCGACGAGCGGCGCGTCGTCGGTGACGATGCCGGCCAAGACCTCGACGTTGCGAGCGGCGAGATCGCGGGCCACGCGCACGAGCCCCTTCGAGAGCTGCGCCCGGCCGCTGTCGGCATGCGCGGGCACCACGACCTCGTAGCCGAGCGCCTCGAGCAGCTCCACCGCCCGGGTGCCGATCACGGCATCGAGCGTGTCGGTGAACTCGTCGCAGAAGAGATGCACGCGGCCGAGCGGCGCAGGAGCCCTCCGCGCCGGCCGGCGGGCGAGCCAGCCGCGGAGCGTGGTCGGCGGGAGCGGTGGGAGCGACCGCCGGTGATGAAACCCGAGCGCCGCCTTCACGAGTGTGGAGATTCCCGGTGTTGTGACGGCCGCGTTGTAAAGCCAGGGGGCGAGCGCGGCGCGGCGCAGGGATGCCGCCGAGCCCGCCACGAGCCGTGTCCGCAAGGGCACGCCCTTCGCGTCGTGCACATGCTGCTGCCACTCCGCCTTGAGCCGGGCCATGTCTACGTTCGACGGGCACTCGCTCTTGCAGGCCTTGCACGAGAGGCAGAGGTCCATCACCGCGGCGAGCTCCGGCGGCGCCGACGGGTTGGCCGCGGCCGGATCGGCGAGCGCCTGCCGGAGGACGTTGGCCCGCGCCCGCGTGGTGTCGCGCTCGCTCCGCGTGGCCATGTAGCTCGGGCACATCGTGCCGCCGATGAGATGGGTCTTGCGGCATTGCCCCACGCCCGTGCACTTTTCGGCGGCCCGGAGCACGCCGCCCGAGTCGGCGAAGCGAAACACCGTGTCGTGATGGGGCTCCGGCTCGCCGGGCACGATCCTGAGCGATGTATCCATGGGCGGCGTGTCGATGATCTTGCCGGGGTTCAGGATCCCCAGCGGATCGAAGGCCCGTTTCACGGCCACGAGAAGGGCAAAGCATTCCTCGCCCATCATCGTGCGGATGAACTCGCCGCGAAGCCGGCCGTCGCCGTGCTCGCCGCTGAGCGACCCCCGGTATTTCTTGACGAGGGCCGCGACGTCGGTGGCCACGTCGCGAAACATCTTCAGGCCGGCAACCGAGCGCAGATCGAAGAGCGGCCGCAGGTGGAGCTCGCCTGCTCCGGCGTGGGCATAGTGGACGCAGTCGATGCCATATTTTTCCGCGAGCAGCCGATCGAACTCGGCGATGTAGGCCGGCAGGTCTTCGACGGCCACGGCCGTGTCTTCGACGATCTCGCGGGGCTTCGCATCGCCCGGCACGTTGTTCACGAGCCCCTGCCCCGCCCGGCGGAGCTCCCACACCTTGTCGCCGTCGGCGCCGACGAGCATGGAATAGGCATAGCCGAGGCCGGCCGAGCGGAGGTCGGCTTCGAGGCCCGCGACCGCCCGCTCCACGCGGCCTCGGTCAGTGTGCTTGAACTCGACGACGAGCACGGCGCCAGGATCGCCGACCACGAAGTCGCGATTGCGGGCCTGCTCGAGATTGTCTTTCGTGCAGGCCAAGATCTTGTCGTCGATCAGCTCGCAGGCCGTGAGCATGACTTCGCCGCCGCGGCGCTGCATCGCCACGAGCGTGGCCCGCAACGCCTCGTCTACGGTGCGGCAGTGCACGCAGAGGAGCGCGCCGGGCGGCGGCAGCGGGACGAGGGCGAGCTCGAACTCGACTCCCACGAAGAGCGTGCCCTCGGAGCCCGCGAGCAGCCGGCACATGTTGAACTCGCGTGGGCTCGACGGATCGAGGCACGACGCGTCCATGAGGGCATCGAGGGCGTAGCCCGTGTTGCGGCGGGTGACTTCGGGCCGCGGAAAAGAATCGCGGATCAGCCGGCGATTGGCCTCGTCGCCGAGCATGTCGCGGAGCTTTCGATAGATGCGGGTTTCGAGCGTGTCGGGGCCGGTGCATTTCGCGGCGAAGGCGGCGGCCGAGAGCGGGCCGAACGTCGCTTCCGAGCCGTCGGCGAGCAAGCCGCGGACTGACACGAGATGGTCGCGGGTGGAGCCGTAGGCGATGGAATTCGACCCGCAGGAGTTGTTGCCCACCATGCCGCCGATCATCGCCCACGAGGCCGTCGAGGTTTCGGGGCCGAAGAACACGCCGTGGGGCGCGAGGAAGCGATTGAGTTCGTTGCGCACGACCCCCGGCTGCACGCGGACGCGCCGCCTTTCGGCATCGAGAGCCACGATCGTGTTTAAATGTCGGCCGAGGTCCACGACGATTCCGCCGCCGACCACCTGCCCGGCGAGCGACGTTCCCGCTCCGCGCGGAATGAGCCCCACGCGATGCTCCGCGGCAAACCGCACGATCTTGGCGACATCGGCCTCCGACTTCGGGCAGGCCACGGCCGCCGGCCGCTGCTGGTATTCCGACGCGTCGGTCGCATAGATCGTGCGGGCGAGGTCGTCGGTGAAAAGTTCGCCTTCGAGGCTCGCGGCGAGACGGTCGAGGGGAAGCGTTGTCATGGAGTCGGAGGGCACCGCCGAAACGATCCATGATGCCCCCGGCACGGATCGTCGGCAACGCCGAACCACGAGTCATTTTTTATGAAACGTCGAGTCCCGTCGCTTCCGCTCCAGGCTTTTTGGGGGCATGATGCGGGTTTTCAACGAACCGGTCATGCCCGTGCCAAAGCTTCCCGAGCCCGCCTTCGCAGCCGCCGACCGCAACGTGGGCCTGTTCGTGGCCTTCCGCGTGCTCTTCAACACGCGGTTTTACTACCCCGTGTTCATGGTGATGTTCCTCGACTACGGGATCACCGTCGAGGAGTTCGGGCTGCTCAACGCCCTCTGGGCGGCGGCGATCGTGCTCTTGGAGGTGCCGTCGGGGGCCCTTGCCGATCTCGTCGGCCGCCGCCGGCTCGTGGTCGCCGGGGCGGGCTTGATGGTGCTCGAAATGCTCCTGCTCGTGCTGGTGCCGGTGCCGTCGGCATGGGTGCTGCCGGCGCTGGCGGCCAATCGCATCGTGAGCGGCGCGGCCGAGGCCTTCATCTCGGGTGCCGACGAGGCGCTGGCGTTTGAATCGCTCGCCGCCTGCGGCCGCGCGGGAGAATGGCCCCGCGTGCTCGAGCGGCTCTTGCGCGCAAGCGGCATCGTCACGATCGTCGCCATGATCACAGGCAGCCTCGTTTACGATCCCGGACTGCTCGATCGAGTGGCGCGGGGCATCGGTCTCGCCGGCGGCTTCACCGAGGCCGACACGTTTCGGCTGCCGATCTGGCTCACGCTCGCGTCGGCCTGTGGGGCGTTCGCCGCCGCCTTGGCCATGCGCGAGCCTCCGCGGGCCCGGCGGGCCGATGGCCAGGCAGAGGCGCTCGAGCCCGCGTCAGCACCGGGGCTCGCGGCGGCGTTTCATCAGACCGCCACGACCGCCCGCTGGATCCTCACGCAGCCGCTCGTCTTGCTCGTGATCGTGGCCGGCATGCTCATCGATCTGCCGATCCGCCAGGTGCTCGTCGTGTCGAGCGAGATCTATGCCACGATCGGCATCCCCACACCGGCCTTCGGCCTCGTGAGCGCGTCGTCGGCGCTCCTGGGGCTGGCGGTGGCCGGCCCGCTGCGGCGGCTGGCGCTCGGCGCGAGCGCCCGGGCCAACGGCCTCGTGTTGGCCGCCGTCACGCTTGTCGGCCTCGCCGGCGTGGCCGCCTTCGTGCCGCTGGGGGGCGTCGTGTTCATGATCCTGCTCTCCACCGTGCTGCGGATGGTGGTGTTTCTCCAGAGCCACTATCTCAACCAGCTCGTTGACTCGGCGCGGCGGGCCACTGTCTTGAGCTTCCGCGGGCTCGCGGTAAACGTGGGCTACGGCCTCGGCAGCCTCGGCTTCGCCGCCGCGACTTTGGCCAGCGCCCGCATCGTCGGGGCCGACGCCTGCTTTCAGGCCACGGTGGGACTCTTGCCCTGGGCGTTCCTCCTGGCATGTGGCGGACTGTGGGCGTACGCGCGGCGGCTGCGGCCCGACCGCGCCGCCATGCTCCGGCCCGGTGGCTTCGGCCAGCCGCCCTGACGCCGCGCGGCCTACACTTGCATGTTGAATGGTCCGCACCGTCTGGGTCACTAGGCTCGGCCGCCGGAAACGAGTCGTTTGCAGCTTACGGTCGAGAACAATGCACGATCCTCTGCCGCCGGTCTGTGTGTGGCTGAAGCGGGATCTCCGCGTGGTCGATCATGCAGCGCTCGCCGAGGCCTGTGCGCGGGCTCGCGGTGGTGCCGTGTTCGCCGTGTTTCTCTACGAGCCTGAGGTGCTCGCCCAGCCGGAGTGGGATGCGAGCCACACGGAATTCCAGCGTGAATGCCTGGTGGATGCCGAGGCCGCGCTCGCGAAGCTCGGCATCCGGCTCGTGACGCGGCGTGGCGAGGCGGTGGCGATGCTCGAGCAGCTGCGTCGCGAAACCGGCTACCGACTGCTCGTGGCCCACGAGGAGACGGGCACGGGCGTGACCGACGCCCGCGACCGGCGCGTGCGCCGCTGGGCCCGCGACGCGGGCATCGAGTTTCACGAACTCCCGCAGACGGGCGTCGTGCGGCGGCTCGCGTCGCGGAATGGCTGGAACCGCCTGTGGGAGAAACGGATGGAGGCCCCGTGTGCGCCCCTGCCGCGGAGCACCGGCACGGGTGGCCTGGCGACGATCCGGCGGCTCGACACCGCAGGGCTCCTCGGCTGCCGGGAGCTCGGCCAGCCTGCCGACACGAAGGATCGACAGCGCGGCGGCGAAACGGCTGCAGGAGACGTGCTCGACGACTTTCTCTCCCGCCGCGGCCGCCACTATTCAGGCGGGATCTCGAGCCCGCTTTCCGCGCCGAGCTGCTGCTCGCGGCTGAGCCCGTATTTGGCCTTCGGGGCGATCTCGATGCGGCGGGTCTGGCAGGCGAGCGAGGCTCGCCGGCTCGAGGTCGCCTCGTGTCTCGCCGCGGCCGCGCTGCCGCGCGAGCGGGCGGAGCTCAAGGCCTGGCAGCGGAGCCTCAAGGCGGTGCAGTCGCGGATGCATTGGCACTGCCACTTCATGCAGAAGCTCGAGGACGAGCCGGCGATCGAGTTTCACAACATGCTGCGAGCAGCCGACGGGCTCAGGGAGCACGAGATTTCGGCCGAGCGGCTCACCGCCTGGCAGGCGGGCCGCACAGGCTATCCGCTCGTCGATGCCTGCATGCGGAGCCTCGTCGCCACCGGCTGGCTCACGTTTCGCATGCGGGCGCTCGTCGTGTCGTTCGCGAGCTATTCGCTCTGGCTCCACTGGCGGCCCACGGGTCTGTTTCTGGCCCGGCACTTCCTCGACTTCGAGCCGGGCATCCATTGGTCGCAGCTGCAGATGCAAAGCGGCACGACGGGCATCAACACGCTCCGCATCTACAACCCCACGAAACAGGCCCTCGAGCAGGATCCGCGCGGCGCGTTCATCCGCCGCTGGCTGCCGGAACTCGCCCATGTGCCGCCGGCCTACGTTCACATGCCGTGGACGATGCCCGCCGAGGTGCAGCAGGCCGCGGGCTGCCTGATCGGCCGCGACTATCCGGCGCCGCTCGTCGATCACGCCGCCGCCGTGCGCGAGGCGAAGCGGCGGCTTGCGGCGGTGCGCGGGGCGCCCGAGGCTCGGGCCGAAGCCCGCGGCGTCGCCCGCCGCCACGGCAGCCGCCGTGATCGCCGTGGCAGCATGCAGCAAGACCCGGTGCGGCGGTCGCTCGCCGGCGGTGTATCGAATCGTGAGGTGCTGCGGCCCGATCCCCAGCAGATGTTGCCATTTTTCACGGCGGCCCAGCCGTCCGAAGCCGACGCGGCCATGCCAGAGGACACGAGCAAACGGCCACCTAGCCGCCGCCGACCGTAAATCGCGCCGCTGCCCTGTCGTAGAGCATACGATCACGCTCGACGAGTGGCTCGATGCGCGGGGCAAGTTCCAATAGCTCGTGGCCTTCGGGCCGCAGCACATTCTCACGGCAGATGAACCGGGAGATCCGGGTAGCGAAGCGATCGTCGAAACGGCGGCACGACTCCTCGAATCGCTCCGTCAGGCCGACGAAATCCAGCGAGTCGAGCCGTTGCATCGCCCGCGTGAGCGTGTGATCGTCGGCCGTGCCTGTATCTCCCAGGTCGGCGACGCCTTCCGCGCCGAGGGCGCGGGTCTGAAAGTCTTGCACCCGCGTCGCCATGAAGTCGTGGTCATCCACGAGGTCGGGGATCGGCACGCGGAGCACACGGCTCCAGTGAGCCAGAAGCGATAGCGATCGTTGGACGGGATCTCGCAGAAACACGATCGCGCGATAGGGCTTCGGCAACAAGTCGGCAATGGAGGCGGCGACATGGCCGACAAGGACGTTGTGGGGCGGCAGCGAGCCGAAGCCCCGCAGGAGGTCTTTGCCCGTGGGATACCAGCCGTGCGGCAGCCGCTCGAGGTGTGCGTCGCCCGGGTAGACGAGGCGGGCACCGTACTCCTGCTGCAGCATCCGGCGGAGCGAAGTGCCGGCTGTCTTTGGAATGTGGACGAGCAGGATGCGGTCTCGCCGGCGCAGCGTGGCGAGCCGATCCACGGCCCATACGTGGCGCTGTTTGAGCCATCTCCGAAGTCGTGACATCGATGCTTGATCGGGTTTTTAGCGTGCCGGGGCTTGAATCACGTCGCCATCGGCGATGCCGGCCAGCGCATTGAGCACCGCTTGCTCGATGTCCGTGCGGAGCGGCCAGCTGGTTCCATCGACGCTCGTGAACAGCACGACATCACCATGGCCGCTGTTGAATTTCGGCACGTCGAACGTGGCGTCGGTGCCGAGGCCATTCATGACAGGCCAGCCGGCGGCGCCGATCCAGCCGATCGCCGCGGCGTTTTCACCCAGCATGATGGTTTTGGACGTGCCGTCCGCGATCTGGCGCAGACGCCGTGGCTGGCGATTCACGAACACCCCCGCCCACTTTCTTCCCGTCGGCGTGTTGCCAGAGGCACCGGAGACGCCGACATAATTCGAGAGCCCCAGGTCTTTTTCGAGCCGCCCGGCGATCGTGACCACCGGCCCCGCTGACGACTCATACGTGAAGGACGTGTCGATGACGATGTTCTGCTCGCCGGCAATCGCGGCCGGACAGCGCAGGACCGCGAGCGGCGTGCGGGCCGCGGCGTAGGATTCAGGCACCGTCCAATAGCCATACGAGGCCGTGCCGGGCACCTTCGCGGTGTCTTGACGCAGCAGATTCGGGTCGAGCCTGGAGTGGAGGGCGGTTTCCTCGAAGAAGGGCAGTAGCACCGGAAGCAGCCCCAGGTTCGAAAAATCCCACTGCCACGTCGGCGGGGCTTCGGCCTGGTCGTCGAGGCCATTTCCGTTTTTGTCCCACGGCCCGAGAAACCCGATCGGCAGCCGCCCCGCGGCCGATTCGAAGCCGGCTGTCGCCAGCGCGACCTGCCGCAGGTGGCTCGCGCAGGTCGTGCGGCGTGCGCTCCCCCTGGCCGCTTGAATGGCCGGAAGAAGCAGCGCCACGAGCAAGCCGATGATGGCGATCACCACCAGCAGTTCGACGAGCGTCACGCCGCGCGGGGCGTCGCTCGCAGCGAGATCGGCAGGCGTGCACACGCTCACCTCGAGATCGTCGAAGCGGCGCGGGTAGGCCGGATTGGCCCCCGGCGTGACGAGAAAGTTTCGACCGTGCGGGTGGAGCTCGCGAAAGGCCGCCAGCGCTCCGGGATCGAAGGCAGTCGGATCCCATTTGCATTCGATCGCATCGACGGCATCACGATCGCCGGCCACGACAAAGTCGATCTCGTACCCTCTCTTGTCTCGCCAGTAGCGCGGCAAGCGATCCGGAAAAAAGCTCGAGAGCTGATCCAGCACGACGTGCTCCCAGAGCACCCCAAGATCTTCCATCCGCAGTGGATTCCATCCGCGGGCGAAGGTGACGAAGCCCGTATCGAAGCCGTAGACCTTCGGCTGGCGGACGATCTCGGCCTTGCTTCCCGCATGAAAGGGGCGCACGACGGTGATCGCATGCGTGATCTCGAGCGCTCGCAGATGGCTCTCGACCGTCGCTCGGGCGATGCCCACGGCTCGCGACGCTTTCGCCGTCTCGAATTGCCCCCCGCTCTGGCGAAGCACATATTCGAAGAACGACGTGAAGCGATTGACGTCGCGAAATGCGAACAGCCGCTGGATGTCGCGCGAAAAAAAAGAGTCGAGCCATTCGCGGTAGAACGAGTCGCGCTTGGACGGCGCGAGCAGCGCCGGCGGGAGGCCGCCATGCAGCAGCCGCGTGGGCAGCGGCACCTCGAAGGCACCGAGCTCGCTCCATAGCACCGGCCGGAGGATGACGCTGCGTTTGCGGCCGGTGAGCGTGTCGCGAAACTTCGCGCTCGCCGCCAGCGTGGACGAGCCGGTTGCCAAAACCTTCAGGCCGGGAAAGCGGTCGGCGGCGATCTTCAGCACCCGCGCGGGGTCGCGGAGTTGGTGAATCTCGTCGAAGATCACGATTGGCTTGTCGCACTGGCCGAAGAACAGCCCGGGGTCGCGCACCATCTCCTCGACCGCCGGCAGGTCGCAATCGAGATACATCGCCCGGTCGCTGCCGAGGCGGTCCGCGAGCGTGGTCTTGCCGCTGCGGCGCACGCCGCTGAGCCACACAATGGGGGCCTCCGCCCAGGCCGCTTCGATGCGTTGCTGCCAAAACGTGCGGTCGATCATGGCAGTATACTATGCAAAAAAGTAGACTAAATGCAAACTACACGCATGTGCCCGCGTGGGTGGTCCGCCGGAATGCGGACCCCCGAAGCCACCGGCTGCACCCTATGATGCGTGCGGATTCCTCTGGCCCTGTGCTCGCCGTTTTGGGTTTCTGCTCCCAATGACCGAACTTTCGCCGCCGGTGATCGCCCCGGGAGACATGATCGCCGTGACGGGGGCGACCGGCTATGTCGGCGGCCGCCTCGTGCCCGCCCTGCTGGAAGCCGGCTACCGGGTGCGGTGCCTCGTGCGCGAACCTCGGAAGCTCGATGCCCGGCCGTGGCGGCACCATCCGCATGTCGAGGTGGTCACGAACGACCTCGGCGACAGCGTGGCGGTGGCCGCGGTCCTCGAGGGCTGCCGCGCCGCCTACTACCTCGTGCATTCGATGGTCGCCACCGGCGGCGCCTATGCCGATCAGGATCGCGAGCTTGCCGCCGGCTTCGCCCGGGCCGCCCGGGACGCGGGTGTGGGCCGCATCATCTATCTCGGCGGCCTCGGCGAGATGGGGCCCGACTTGAGCGAGCACCTGCGTTCGCGGCGGCAGGTCGAAGAGGAGCTGGCGTCGTGCGGGGTGCCCGTCACGAC
>JAIXPT010000165.1 GCA_027486095.1 Planctomycetaceae bacterium
ATCACCAAGCTCAAGGAGCAGGAGCGCTGGGCCGACGGCCGCAGCCCGCTGGGCCTGCCGAAGGTGCGCGTCTACAAGATGGCGATGAAGAAAAAGAAGAAGGCCAAGGCCGAGGAAGGCGCCGAGGGCGCTGCCGCCGCCAAGGCCCCTGCCGCCGGCAAGAAGAAGTAGCGTCGGAGTTAGTGACGTTGTAGGACAGGCTTCGGCCTGTCATCCTCCAATACGCCCAAGCCGGCTCGGGGTTACCCTGTACCGTCTCGCCGGACGTTCACTCCGGCCCTCCAGGCCTCCGCTCACTCGGATTTGCCTGCGCTGCGCCATCCATGGCTGCGCTGGTCAAATACGCCGTCTCAACGGCAGGGGTAACCCCTCGCCTCCTCAACTCGTAGGCGCTGGGAACTTTCGGCGGAGTCGGTCGGTGGGCACGCGCAGACGCAGGGAGTCGTTGAGGACTATCGGCACATGAGCAAAACCCACGAGTCATGTACTCTCAACACGACCGGAGTCGAGCATGCCTACCGCCGGCTCCGAATGCGGGTGGCGACGACTGGCGACTGCTCCAGCAGCAGCTCGGCCTGAGGCGATCACCTGCGGGATGCCGACGCCTTCGTACGCGGCGCCGGCGAGCGCGAGGCCGGGAAGCGCGGCCAGCCGCTCGCGGATCAGGGCCACGCGATCGAGGTGGCCCACGTGATACTGCGGCATCGCGCCCACCCAGCGGTCGATCTGCACGAGCCGCGGCGTGCCGCGGGCGCCGATGACGTCGGCAAGCTCGCGGCGCACGAGGTCCACGAGCGGCCCATCGGGGAGCAGGGCCGTCGCGGGATCGAGGGCGCCGCCCACGAACACCCGCACGAGGGCATGGCCGGCCGGGGCCCGGCCCGGAAACTTGGCACTCGAAAAACTGACGGCCAGGATCTTGCGGCCTGCATTTCGTGGCACCACGACCCCCGCCGCATCGAGCGGATGGGCGATGGCAGAGCGCTCGTAGCCCAGCGACACGACGGCCGAGCCGGCGTATTCGATGGCACCCAGCGCGGCGGCGAGCTGACGATCGACGTCGGCGAAGAGTTCGGCAGCGCGAGGGGTTCGCGTGGCCACCACCACGCCCCGTGCCCGGAGTGGCGGCCCGCGGTCACACTCCACGAGCCAGCCATGAGCATCGGGCGCGATCCGCGTGGCTGCCGCCGTGCGAAACTCGACACCGAGCTGCGTAAGCCGCTCGGCGAGCGCTGTGGGGAGCGCGGCCATGCCGTCGGCAAGCGTCACGAATTGCCCGTAGCGGGCGCCGGCCCCTTCGGCACCCCGGCCGGCCGCACGCAGCCTCGCGCCCTCGCCGGCCGTGAGGCTGCCGGCCGATCGCTCCATCGCGAGGAAATCGGGGCAGGCTGCCGCCATGCTCAAGCGGGCCGGATCGGCCGTCCAGATGCCCGCCACGAGCGGCTGCACGAGCCCCTCGAAAGCTTCGCGGCCGAGGCGGCGCACGGCGAAGTGTTCGAGCGATTCGTCGCCGAGCGCAGCCGCGCGGGCCGGCACGACTCGCTCGGCGAGCACGCGGAGCTTTCCGAGTGGTGAAAGAAGCGGCGACGTGAGCAGGGCGGCCGGTCGCCCCGGGGCGAGCAGGCGAAAGCCGGCCGGCACGGGCACGGTGTGGCCGCGATGGAAGACGAGCGCGCGGCGCACCCCCGGATCGACGCCGAGCAGGCTCGAGGTCAGGCCCAGCCTCTCGACGAGCGCGAGCCCTTCGGGGCGGGCGGCGAGGAAGTTGTCGGCCGAGCGTTCGACGAGCCAGCCATCGTGCCGTACCGTGTCGAGCACGCCGCCCCAGCGGCCCGTCGGCTCCACGAGCACCACGCGGCCTCGGTCGGCGAGCACTTCGGCGGCGGCCAGCCCGGCCATGCCACCGCCGATGACGACGAAGGGTTCGGACGCAGCGGCTGGATGGGGAGAGTCGGACGCGGGCATGTGTCATGATTTTAGCCCGCTCATGGGGAATGCGGCGGTCTGGGAGAAACCGGGGGTTTTGCGAGGGCGGTCGGCCGCGGGCAAGGGCCCCAAGGTGGTCTGGACCCGGTGGGGAGGGAGGCCTACGTTCCCGCCAATCCCGGCCCGCTGCCCGCGGCGCCGGATCGAGTCGTCAAGGAGGACATTCCCGTGGCCATGCAGCGGTGCTCGCGTGCTCTGTTCGTGCGTTTTCTCGTCGCGGGTGTGGCAGCGGTCACCCTGACCAGCCTCGCCTCCGCCGCCGAGCCCACGTCTGGCGGTCCGACGACCAAAGCTCCACGGCCGCTCATGCGGCTGCCCGAATGGATCGAGTCGATCGGTGGCCGCGACCAGTCGGCGGCCAAGCCGGCCGTGCCCCCCACGGCGCCGTCCACGACGGTGCTCACCGGCGGATGGACCGAACTGGCCGATGAAGCGGCGGCCAAGGCCGCCAACGCCCCGGTCGTGCCGAGCGTTGATGCGGCGGCTTCGAAGCCCGCGCTCGGCCCGGAGTCGAGCGTGCTCTCGGCGGAATCCGACTCCCAGCCGGCCGGCGGCGACGCAACCGCGGCGGCGGCACCCCCGCAGACCCGGATCGCCGTCGAAACCCGCCCGGCCGTCGCGGTGGCAGTTCCCGCTCAGCAGACGGAGGCCCGGCCCGCGGCCGCCCCGCCCGTGCCGCGTTCGCCCACGGAGGCCCCGACGCTCGCGATCGATCCGGCGAGTTTTCGCGGCGTGCTGCCCGGCAAGACCACCCGCGAGGAAATCGAAGCCACGTGGGGGCCCGGCGAGGCGTTCATTCGCGAAGACGACGTCAACGGCCTGTTTTGGAACGTCGAGCCCTTCGAGCGCATTGAAGTGACCCTCGACGACGGCGTGGTGAGCTCGATTCGCATCAAGCTCGCCGAGCCGGTCGCGCTCAAGCAGCTCGCCACCCAGATGGAGATCGCCGACCTGCGCACCGTGTCGATCCTCGACGAAAATGGCGTGTCGATCGGCGAAGTGTTTCCCGAACGCGGCGTGGTGATCAGCGTGAAGCCCGGCACCCAGACGGCGCTGGCCGTCTTGCTCGAGCCGCTCGATCCCGAGCCGTTCGTGCTGCGCGCAGAAGGCGAGATCGATCACGCCTCGGCATCCGCCATTGCCGATCTGGAGTATGCGATCGAGATCGATCCCCGCCACGTGCGGGCCCATCGGCTGCTGCTCGCATTGCTCTCCGAGCAGGGCCGCTGGCAGCAGGCCGACGCGATCGCGGAGGCCGCCGAGCGGCTCGATTCCCCCGACATCTGGACGCAGCTCGAGCACGCCGAGGTCTTGCTCGCGCTCGGCCGCGTTGCCGACGCCCGCAGCAAAGTCGAGGCGGTGCGCGGGCTCGACAGCGTGCCGCCACTTGTGACGGCCCAGACGGCCCGGATGCTCGGCCGGATCGAGCTCGCCGCGGAGCCGGCCGACTATCAGAAAAGCGTGGTGCATTTCGAAGAGGCGATCCGCAAGGCGACCCCGCTTGGCACGCACCAATCGAAGGCCATTCAGAAGGCTGCGCGCGAGGTGCTGCTCGACGCCCATCTTGGGACGGCCCTGGCGATCGCCCGCGGCACGTGGCAGCAGAAGGGACGTGTGATCCCCAAATGGATCGCTCGCAGCGAAGGGATCGTGGGCGACGTGGCGGCCGACACTCCCGATCGCGCACGGCTCGAGCTCGAGCTCTGCCGCGGCGTGCTCGCCGTGGCCGCCAGTTCGGCCGAGGGCGCGGAATCGCTCCCGTGGGTGAAGCGGCTGCTCGAAGCCCGCGAGAAGCTCGACAGCCAGATCCAGGATCCAGCACGGCGCCGGCAAATCGACTGGGAAGTCGGGCTCGGGCTCGCCGACGCGATCGATGCCGCCCTGAAGCGGGGCGACGCGTCCGACATGCTCGAAAATGCGACGCTCACAGCCGCCTATCTGGAGCGGGGCGCGGAGCTGCGCGAGCTCACCGACGCCGATCGCCGGAAGGTGGGCGACCTGCTCTTCCGGATCGGCATCCTGCACAGCCTCCAGCAGGGCGCCCATGCGACAGCCGTCACCTGGTTCGACAAGGTGGTGCCGCTCTGGGAGGCCAACTCGACCTTCAAGACCCAGGGCGATATCGGCCGGCTCGGCGAGTCGTTTGTGAGCATGGCGATCTCCTACTGGCAGGTCGAACGGCGCGACGACGCCCTCGCCCTGAGCCGCAAAGGTGTGGACATGATGGTGGAGGCCGTCGATCTCGAGCAGCTCGAAGAACGCTCGCTCGCCGTGCCTTACGGCAACCTCTCGACGATGTACGCCGAGCAGGGCAACGACGAGCAGTCGAAGACCTACGCCGAAATGGCCAGCCGCGCCGAGGCTGCCGAAACCCGGCTCCGCTGAGATTTCGTCAACTCGCCCAAGCCGGCGTCGAAGCCGGCGGTACGCTGCTCGACGCCCGAGGTCGATCGCTAGTCCCGTCTCAACTGTGATGGTGCGTTCGGAGTAAGCCGCGTATCTGCCCGTCGGCTCTTCCGCATCGCACCGACCGTCTCCGCCGCCTCCCCTGTAGCGACAGGCCTCCAGGCCTGTCGATCGACAGAGCTGGAGCTCTGTCGCTACGG
>JAIXPT010000415.1 GCA_027486095.1 Planctomycetaceae bacterium
GCGACGATCCCGGCCACGATCTGCTCGATCTGCGGGTGCAACAGCGGCTCGCCCCCAGGGATCGACACGATCGGCGCACCGCACTCATCCACCGCGGCGAAGCACTGCTCGGGCGTCAGATGCGACCGCAGAATTTCGGTGGGATGCTGAATCTTGCCGCAACCGCCACAGGCGAGATTGCAGCGAAAGAGAGGCTCGAGCATGAGCACGAGAGGATAGCGGGGATTGCCCCGGAGGCGCTGCACCGCCACATGGCGGAGCACCGCGATCATCTGTCCGACGGGCACACTCATGCGACACGCTCCCTGGTCACGCCATCCACCGCCGCCGCCTGCCGCGCGACCGACCAGCGCGCCAGCGCCATGAGCGGAAAGTAGATCGGATAATAGTGGTAACGGAGATAAAACACCTTCGGGAAACCCGTGCCGGTGAACTCGCGTTCTTCCCAGCCGCCATCCTCGGCCTGCCGCGACACGAGCCACTGTACGCCGCGCTTCGCCTCACGGCCGTGGGCCCGCCCGGCCGCCACGAGCCCGGCGACCGCCCAGGCGGTCTGCGACGGCGTCGGGGTTCCCGTCCCGGCGAGCCGCTCGTCGGCATAGCTGTCGCACGTTTCTCCCCAGCCCCCGCACGCCTGCTGATGCCCGGCGAGCCAATCGGCGCCGCACGACACGGCCGGATCGTCGGCCGCCAGACCGACGGCCCGCAGCCCTTCGATGGCCTGCCAGGTGCCGTAGATATAGTTCACGCCCCACCGGCCAAACCACGAGCCGTCTGCCCGCTGAGCACACCGCAGATAGGCGACGCCGCGATCGATCGACGGGTGGCCGGTCCGCAGCCCCACTTTGCCGAACGCTTCCAACACGCGGCCGGCGAGATCGGGCGAACTCGGATCGATCATCGCGTTGTGATCGGCAAACGGCACCTTGCAGAGCAGTTCGCAATCGTTGTCGCGATCAAACGCCCCCCAGCCGCCGTCGGAATTTTGCATGGCTTCGAGCCAGCGCACCGCCCGCCCCACGGCGGCGTCGATCCTCGCCAGGCGCCGCGCCCCGGCAGCGGTGCGTGCCTGCGCGGCGCCGCACGCCGTCTGCCACGTCGAGAGCGCGATCAGCACCATCGCCGTATCGTCCACGTCGGGGTAGAAGCGATTCGCATACTGGAAACACCAGCCCGAAGGAACCGCCTTCCCGGCCGACTGGGTCCAATCACCGGCCGAACGCACTTCGCGGTCGAGGAGCCAGTCAACGGCCGCGACGATCCGGCCCGGCTCCACGTCGCGCCGCGCCGTGGCTCCCGGCCCCGCCGCCGCCACGGCATCAGCCAGCGCTCGCACGCAGATCGCGGTGTCCCACACCGGCGAGCGGCAGGGCTCGAGCCGGGTCGTGCCATCGGGCTGCGGTTCCACCAGCCGCTCCAGCTGCCGCCAGCACTCCCGCACCTCCGGCGAATCGTCGTCGCAGCCCAGCGACTTGAGCGCCACGATGCTCCACACGATCGGCGGAAAGATCGCGCCGAGCCCGTCACTGTCGGCAAACCGTTCGAGCATCCAGCGGCGGCAGGCCATCACCGCCCGGCTGCGGAGCGGCCGCAGGCCGAGCGATTCGCACGCTTTCACGAACGCATCGACACCGCGAAAAAATCGCGCCCAGTGATCGCCGGCAGCCGCCGGCGGCGGGCAACGACCACGCTCCGCCTGCGAAAAAAGTTCTCCGATGCCCTGGCTCTCGGGCAGCACGCGCACCGGCTTGAAGGCCCACATCAGCGACAGCGGCACGATCATGGTGCGCGACCACGCCGAAACCCGGTCGAGATTCACGGGAAACCAGCGGGGCAAGAGCACCATCTCGGGCGGCACGGCGGGGCACGCCGCATACGGCACCTGCCCGAGCAGGGCAAGATAAAATTTCGTGAAGCTGTTGACGGCCCACGGGCCGCCGGCCGCCGCAATGGCAGCCCGGGCGCGAGCGAGCGGCTCGCTCTGCGGGTCGTGGCCGAAAATCTTGAGCGCCAAATACGCCTTCACGCTCGCGCTCACGTCGATCGGTCCGCCCGGGTGAATGGCCCAGCCACCCGCCGGGAGTTGCTCGGCGAGGATGCGCCGGCACGCCCCCGTTGCGTGCGGGTCGGCCGTGCGGCCCGCCCACGCCAGGATCAGCAGGTATTCGCTTTCCAGGATCGTGTCGCCCTCGAGCGGCCCGCGCCAGTGGCCGTCGATCGCCTGCCGTTCGGCCAGCCACCGGCTCGTGCGACAGGCCGCATCGGCCGCCGCGTCGGCTTCTCGCACGGCTGCCGAGTCGGCCTCGGGCAGGTGCAGCACGTCGCGAACGGCGGCGCGACGATCCGGCGACCGCGTGACACTCGTCCGCACCACGGCGCCGGCGGGGATCGCAGCCGGGGTGGATTCGTGATCCTCTTCGCCCGGCCGCCAGGCCGGCGAGAGCGTCCGCCCGTGAACGGACGATGCTTCGTAGCTCATAAGGGCATCCATGCTCCAAACGAACGGGCATCGACCGTGATGCCCGAAATCGACGAATTGGCGGAGGATAGAGAACGCCGGGGAAGCCAGCAAGGGCAGTGCGGGCTGAATCCGGGGGCGTGTCAGGCTGGGGTGTCTGCGGCGTCCTTGCGGGCCAAGCGCCTCGGCAGCCGCACGGTCACCTTCGTGCCCGCCCCCACCCGCGAAGCCAGCGCCACGCTGCCACCGCTCGCCTCGATGAAGCGCCACGCCTTCGAGAGGCCGAGGCCGGCGCCCCGGCCCGCCTCGCGGCCGCTGAAAAAAGGATCGAACGCCCGCCGGATCGTGGCATCGTCCATCCCGGCCCCGTCGTCCACCACCGTCACCTCGCACCATGCCGGGTCGTCGGCATCGGCACCTGCGGCAATCACCACGGCACTGCCCTCGGCACTGGCCTCGATGGCGTTGGTCACGATGGCCCGCAACGCCTCTTCCACCTGGCCCCGATCGACGAGCGTGGCGAGAGGCGTGGCAGACGAGCGCGTCTCCACCCGCACTCCGCGAGTGGCTGCCAACGGCGCCACCGCCTCGGCGACCACCGCGACGAGCGCCTCGACCTCGCAGTCGCCCACCGACGCCTTCGGCGGCCGGGCAAAGAGCATCAGCCCGCCGATCATGTCCCGGGCCCGGAACGACTGATCGACGATCGTCGCCAGCCGCCGCCGCCGCTCGGTGTCGCGCTCCTCGAGTAAGAGCGACTGCGCCCGCGTCGCGATATTGGCCAGCGGGTTGTTGATCTCGTGCCCCGCGCCATAGGCCAATTCACGGGCCGCCTCGAGCCGGGCGACCTGGAGCGATTCTGCGAAGTGGCGGGCCATGCGCGTCAACGCCTGCATCCGCGCGATCGCCTCGACGAGCAGCAAAGCTTCGGCCGCAGGCCCCGCGGCCACCGGCACCGCCGCAGCCCGCGCCATCGCCGGAGCCGCCCCCACGATGAGATCGGCCGCCAGCCGCTGCAGCAAGCCGTGCGCAGGCTCGGGCTGGCCGGCCGGCGGTTCCACCAGGCCGACGCCCGAGAGCCACTCCGACACCGTGGCGTCATCAGCAGCGAATGCCCGCCAGCGGGCGGGGTCGTCTTCATCGGCGAGCACGGCCCTCGCCAGGCCCAGACAGGCCTGGCGAGGAACCGGCAACGCAACTGGCTCGCGAGAATCGGACGGCAACGATCGCGGACGGACCACGAGCCACGCGCCGGAATCCTGCGACACCTTGTAACTCCACGAGCATGTTCCGCCGGAACGAATCCGGCGAACCGTCAGGAACCGGCCGCCACCGACTCGATATCGAGCAGGCTGCAGATCCGATCGACGAGCACCTCGGCCTCGAACGGCTTCTGCAGGAACTCGTTGGCTCCGGAGGCCTTGAGATCCTCGATCTTGTCGGGCTCACACATGCCCGAGATGCAGATGATCCGCACCTCGTCCATGGTCGAATCGCTCCGCACCCGCTGACAGACTTCCTTGCCGTTGATGTCGGGCAGCATCACGTCGAGCACGATCAGGTCGGGACGATAGTCCTTGACCATCATGCCGGCGTCGAAGCCGTTGTTGACGCTCCGCGTCTCGAAGCGGCCGTCGCGCTCGAGCACGTCGGTGATGAGTTCGACGAGATCCTGATCGTCGTCAACCACGAGAATCTTCCGCCGGCCGCTCTCGAGGGCGTCGGTCGGGATGCCGTTGTCTCGCATGAAGAGAAACAGCTGGTCGCGGGGAATCCGCCGAAAGCGGCTGCCCGGAACTCGAAAACCCTTCAACTGTCCGGAGTCGAAGCAGCGAATGATCGTCTGCTGACTCACCTTGCAAATCTTGGCGGCTTCGCCAGTGGTGTACACGGTCTTCTGCATTGAGGCCTCCTTGTTGCCATCCAAAAGGAACCAAGCTTCGGGGGGGAAGCGTCCGGAGCATCCAGCTCCCGATTGACCGCTGCCCTGCTTGCCATCCTTGCCCGATGCCCAACTCTACAGCCATCTTGCGCAGGGAGTCAATATCGCCTCAGTCGCCGCAAACAGCTTTACCGCAACACTTTCGGCAAAGGCCCGGGGGCGACGATCTCGAGCAACTCCACCGCAGACACGCCATCGAGCGCGATCTCCGCGACCCGCCCGAAGGTCTCCCGCGCCGGCACCGCGCCGGCGTCGCCAGAGCCCAGCACGGCCTCGAGCAGGGGTCCGATCTCGACTCGTAGCAGCCCCACACGCTGTACCTCCCGCAGCATGCCGGCCTCGATCAACACCCGGCCGAGTGGGGCCTCTCCGGCGCGAATGAGCCCCGACACATGCGCCGACACGCGCGAGAGATCGATGCGCACGATCCCATGCTGCACCACCCGCCCATCCGCCGTGCGCAGCAGAATCTCCCGTTCATACCAGCCTCGGCCTGCCGCCGCGCCGGCGTCGGCATCGTGAACCGCCAAAACCTCGACGCTCACCGGGCTCCCATAAAGCCGCTCCATCGCCACAGTCATGTGGCTGGCGTGATCGAGGAGTTCGGCAAACGGCGGCGGCAAGGCAGCGCCCCGCACGCAGACAAACCGGGCGAAAGCCGTCGGTGGCCGGTGAAAGAGGGCCGCGAGCCGCTCGGCCCTGGCCTGATCGGTAGCCCCGTCGTCAGCGGCCACCATGCGAGGCTCGCCCCTGATCCGGCAGCCCACAAAAAGCCGCGGCCGCCTGCTCCGGCACGGCCAGATCGAGCAGGAATTCGAGCACGTCGCGCAGGCGCCCGAAGCCGCAGGTGGCCGCCGCAGCGGCGGCGAGCCGCCGCTGCTCCTCCACGATCGCCGCTGCCCGCACGAACACATCGGCCTCTTGGTAGAGCCGCCGCGCCGTGGCGATCGCATGGGCGAGCGACGCTGAATCGTCGGTGCCGGCGGTTTCACCGGCGAGCGCGGCCAGTTCTCGAATCGCCGCGGCAGGCAGGCGCTCGACCGCAAGCGCCCACATCACGGTCGGTCGGCCACCGAGCAGATCACCGGCGGCTTGCCGGTCGTTCTCCAGGTCGCCGCACCAGTCTTTGAGATCGTTGAGCACCTGAAAACCGGTGCCCACGTGAAGTGCATACCGGGCGATCGCTCCGGCCGACTCGGGCACCACGCCCGCCAGCCGAATGCCCATCGCCACGGCCGCTTCGAAGGCCGGCGACGTCTTCAAGCCGTAAATCTCGAGGGCCGCAACGGGCGTGAGCCGCTTGTCGGCGGCGTCGCGCCACCACAATTCCGCCCCCTGCCCACGGGCCAGCCGCACATGGGCATCGGCCAAGATCGCCACCAGATCCCGCTGGGTCGCGGGATCGACGCCGGGCAGCGTCGCCACGATGCGATACCCGAGCCCGAGCAGATAATCGCCGGCGTTGATCGCCGACGCCACCCCGTGGTCGAGATGCAGCGTGGGCCGGCCGTAGCGCATCGTGTCGGCGTCTTCGATGTCGTCGTGCACGAGCGACGCCTTGTGGAAGATCTCGATGGCGACGGCCACCGCCTTCACGGCCTCGCGGAGCTCGGTGGCTCCGCCTGCCGCTTCGGCGCGGTCGGCCCGCACGGCGTCGAAGGCTGCCAGGGCGATGAAGGGCCGCAGAAACTTACCGCCCCGCGTGAGGTATTCGCCCGACATCGCCGCGGTGGCGTCGAGCGGCCGCCAGTCGGCCGGCTTTGTCGCGATCGAAGGGCCGAACGCATCGGGGGTGCCGCACCGCCGGCCCAGCTCCGCGAGCGCCGGCCCCGAAAACATTTCGGCCGCCTCACGGAGCAACGGCAGATAGTCGCCGACCGGGGCGGCCGCCCCACCGGCCACGCCGAGGAGCGCGAGCACCCACTCGACATCGAGCGCCGCCGCCTGCTGAATCTCGCTGCACGAGCCCGCGCAGCCCGCAGCTCCCTGCGGGTCGTACGGCACCGCGGCAATCGGCAGGGAAAACGCGGGCAGCATCGCGAACGCCTTCTCGAGATGCGAGAGCTTCGCCACTCCGAGGATGCCGTCGTATTGGCCGGTGAGCAGCGCGCCGATCGCGGGCACGGCCCGCTCCGTCGATTCCACCACCCACCCGCTCTCGCGGGCTGCCGACCAGATCGTGCCGATCGCGCACGACGGGCCGCACACACGGGGCGTGGAGCCAGTCGCGTCAGACTCGGGCGCCGCCGGGCAGTCGGGCAGCAACAGCAGGCGGCGCCCGCTGGCCCCGGCCGCCAGACGCTCGCGCCAGTATTCCGACACGATCGTCACCATCGTCCAGCCCACCAGTTCGGGCCCGCCGCCGGCCCGCGTCACGAGCGTTTCCGCCTCGCGGCGCAGGCCCGCCGCCGCCTTCGCTGCAGCGGGCATCCCGCCCGCCCGCCACGAGCTCACGAGATCGGAGGCCAGGGCCCGGAGTCGGTCGCGCTCGGGCTTCGAATCGGGGCAGGCGAGGCTCGCCCGATGACGGGCGCTCGCCGAAGGAAGCAGGCCGGACGCGTTCGATGCGGTGGGATTCAAGGGAGCTTGGGTCGATGCCAAGGGGACATGCCTCCGGAGTTTCTACTGTAGGCCCGCCCGCGGTGGCTAGGAGGCGGAAAAAAGGGCATCTCCCGCGAATCCCGCCACGGCTGTCACACGAAAAAACGGTGGAGCAGGGCATCCACGCGCAGGAGGCCGGCCCGCGTGAGGGTCGGCCGGGGGCGGACGGCCTCGAGCCACCCTTCCGCCGCGAGCGAATCCCACACCGGCGCCCACTCCACGAGCGGATCCACCCCGTATTTTTGTGCGAGCCGGCCGGCGTCGAGGCTGCCGCGCTTGAGCCCGAGCACCACCTCCCGCACGAGCAGCTCCCGCGGCGATGGCACAAGCCCGCGGGCGATCGGCAGCCGCCCCGCCTCGACGGCCCCGAGGTAGTCGTCCCAGTGCGTCGCATTCTGATAGTGGCGGCCGGAGAGATGCCCGAAGCTCGCCACCCCGAGGGCCACGAGATCGCTGCCCTCCCAGAGCATGTCGCGGTAGCGAAAGTGCACCCGTGCGGGATCGCGCACGAGCGTGTAGCCGCTCGACAC
>JAIXPT010000456.1 GCA_027486095.1 Planctomycetaceae bacterium
AACAGGGGCACCGCCACGGCGAACAGAAACACGCCCACGAGCAGCACGGCCCCGATCGTGCCGATGCCGCCGAGCGTGATCAGGAGCCGCGCGAGGCCGTCGCCGGCCTTGACCCACGGATGCGTCGTGCGGCGGCGCGGCCGGCCCGTGAATGTGGGCGTGGAGTCCATGCCGCCTCGGGGTGCCGCGTTACGGGGTCGTGATGCCGACGCTCTCGAGAGCCCGCTTCGCGATCGGTGCGGTCACGGGCAGGTAGCCGTCTTTTTTGACGTCGGCCTGGCCACTGCCGCTGAGCACGTAGCGAAGGAACTCACGCCGCAGCGGATCGAGCGTGGATCCCGGCTTGTAGTTCACGCTCAGATACAAAAACCGTGCGAGCGGATACTCGCCGCTGTAGGCGAACTGGGGCTCCGGGGCGATCGCGGCGGCTCCGGGCTTCGCCGCCAGCGGCACGGCCCGCACGTCGGCCGTGCGATAGCCGATGCCGCTGTAGCCGATGCCGAACTTGTCGCTCGCCACCGCCTGCACGACGGTCGAGCTGCCCGGCTGCTCCTTCACGGTGGGCTTGAAATCGCCCTTGAAGAGCGCGTGCTCCTTGAAATATCCGTAGGTGCCGCTCGCGGCGTTGCGGCCGTAGAGACTGATCGGCTTGTCTTTCCACTCTCCCTCGAGGCCGAGGTCGCCCCAGGTGCGGATGTCGTCCTTCATGCCGCCGTTGCGATTCTTCGAGAAGATCGCGTCTACCTGCTGCAGCGACAGCTCCTTGAGCGGGTTGTCTTTGTGCACGAACACGGCGAGCATGTCGATCGCCGCCGGCACGACCGCGGGCGGATAGCCGTGCTTCGCCTTGAAGGCGTCGATCTCCGAAGGCTTCCAGTCGCGGCTCATCGGGCCGAACGTGCTCGTGCCCTCCGTCAGAGCCGGTGGCGCCGAGGCCGACCCCTTGCCCTCGATCCCCTCCCGCACGCTGGGATAAAACTTCTTGAACCCCTCCGCCCAGTGGGCGACGAGATTGTTCATCGTGTCGGAGCCGACACACTTGAGCGACCCCGACACCTCGCCCGAGACCTTGGCATAGACCGGAATCTCGACGTCGGCCGCAGCGGCGCTTTCGGCGAGCCCGCCCAGGCTCACGCCCCATCCGATCACCACCGCCGCCGCGTGCCAGGTTCGCGTGTGCATGCCAGTTGTCTCCGAGAAGGGGGCTCGTCGCTCGAGCCCGAGCGTCATCGGGCGGTAGGTGTATGCGGCGAGTGTAAGCGTTTCGTGAGCAATTCCCAGCCGGCCGAAAAACCGCCAGCGGTGCCGAGCCGCCCGGCGCTCAGGCGGGCTCCGGCGGCGGGGCGAATCCGCGGCGGAGCGTGTTTTCGGTGACGGTGCGCGGCACGACGAACTGCAGCAAATAGTCGGGGCCGCCGGCCTTGCTGCCGATGCCCGAGAGCCGATACCCGCCGAACGGCTGCCGGCCGACGAGGGCCCCGGTGATGCCACGATTGAGATACACATTGCCCGCCTCGAGGGACTCGCGCGCCCGCGCAAGGTGGGCGGGGCTGCGCGAAAACACGCCGGCCGTGAGGGCATACGCGGTGTCGTTGGCACGCGCGATCGCCGCCTCGAAATCGCGGACCCGAAACACGGCGAGCACGGGCCCGAAGATCTCCTCCTGCCCGAGCGGCCCCTGCGGATCGACGTCGGCGAACACGTGCGGCCCGACGAACCATCCGGCCTCGGCCAGCGGCCCCACGTCCACCGCCGCGATGGTGCGGCCCGTGCGTTTTCCGAGGTCGATGAACGAGGCCACCCGCCCGCGGGCCTCGTCGTCCACGAGCGGCCCCACCCGTGCCCCCGGATCGCTGGCCGGCCCGACCCGCAGGCTCCGCACCGCGCCCGCGAGCCGGGCGAGAAACGCCTCATACACGCGATCCAGCACGATCACCCGCGAGCAGGCCGAGCACTTCTGCCCCTGGAAGCCGAAGGCGCTGTGCACCGTGGCCACGACCGCCTCGTCGAGGTCGGCATCGTCATCGACGATGATCGCGTTCTTGCCCCCGAGCTCCGCGATCACGCGCTTCACGAGCCGCCCACCCTGCATGGCAGCCTCGGCAGCGAGCCGGTTGATCCCCAGCCCCACGGCCCGCGAGCCGGTGAAGGCGACGAGCGCCGTGGCCGGATGGGCGACGAGCGCCGGGCCCACCTCCTCGCCGCGGCCCGGCAGCAATGCCAGCGCGGCCGGGGGCACGCCGGCGGCGAGGAGGATCTCGTGCAGCGCGAGCGCCACGAGCGACGACTGCTCGGCGGGCTTCATCACCACGGTGTTGCCCGTGACGAGCGCGGCGACCGTCATCCCCGTGAGGATGGCGAGCGGAAAATTCCACGGCGCGATCACGGCCGCCACGCCGCGTGGCAGATAGGCCGTGGTGTTTTCCTCGCCGGGCACGTCCACCCGGCGTGGGATGCCGAGCCGCTCGGCCTCGCCGGCGTAGTACTCGCAGAAATCGATCGCCTCGGCCACGTCGGCATCGGCCTCGCGCCAGGTCTTGCCCACCTCGAAGATCTGGAGCGCAGCGAGCTCAAACCGCCGCCGCCGCATGAGCGCAGCCGCCTGCCTCACGATCGCCGCCCGCCCGGCGAAGCCGCGGCCGCGCCAGGCGGCGAGGGCGCTCTGGGCCGTGTCGATCGCCCGCCGCGCCGTGGCCGCATCGGCCGCCGCGACCCTGGCGACGAGCCTCGTATGCAGGGATGGATCGCGCCGTTCAAACGTCTCGTGCGCTTCGTCGCGCACGCCGCCGATGATCACGGGCACCGCCTCCGGCCCCGCCTCGAGCCGCTGCTCGAACGCCGCGACCGCGCGGCCGAATGCCTCCCGCGCCTCGCCCACCGAGAAGTCGGTGAGTGGCTCGTTGCGAAACGCGGCCGCAGCGGCCGGCGCGGGAGCCGGCGTTGCGGGCGGCGGAGGCGATCCGGCCGACGTGACCGGCGGCACCGGCCCCGGCGGCCCGAGCAGCACGGCGGGCGGCACGTGCTTCACGAAACCCGCGCGCAAAAACGAATCGTTCGACGAGTTTTCGAGGAGGCGGCGCACGAGATAGGCCATGCCCGGCACGAGCTCGCCGTAGGGCATGTACACCCGCAGCCGCCAGCCGGCCTTCGCGACGGCCACCTTCTCCGGATCGCCCATCCCGTGGAGCATCTGCATCTCGACCACGCGGCGATCGAGCCCGAGATGCTCCGCCACGGCCATCCCGTGGGCGAGGGAGCGCAGGTTGTGGCTGCCGAGCGCGGGCCGGAGCACGGCGGCATGTTCGAGCAGATAGCGTGTGGCCGCCTCGAAGCAGGCGTCGGTGCGCCATTTCTCCTGCCACACCGGCAGCGGCCAGCCAGCCGCGCGGGCGTGGATCGTCTCGGCATCCCAATACGCTCCCTTCACGAGCCGGATCCACACGGGCGTTCCACGCGTGCGGGCCCAGGCCGCCAGGTCTTCGAGGTCGCGGCCAGCCTCCCGCAGATACGCCTGCACCACGATCCCGCAGTGCGGCCAGTCGCGAAACTCAGGCTCGGCGGCGATCTCTTTGAAGATCGCGAGCGTGAGGGCCTTCGTCGCGTGATGCTCCATGTCCACATGCACCTGCGCGCCCTGCCGGCGGGCCAGCCGCCACAGGGGCCGCAGCCGCGCAAGCACGCGATCGGTGGTGCCGCGTGGATCGATCGCGTCGAACTGGCTGTCGAGCGCGGAGAGCTTGATCGACACGTTCACGCGCGGCAGCGGGCCATCGGGCCCGTCGTCCACGAGCGCGTCGGCCGCCCAGCCGGCGGCCTGCGCCGGCAGGTGCTCGAGCAGGTGCGTGTAGGCCGCCGCGTAGGCGTCGGCCTCGGCGTCGCTCGTGACCGCCTCGCCGAGCAGGTCGAGCGTGAAGCCGCGCCGCTGCCGCCGCTCCGCTCGCGCCGCGGCCGCTGCCTCGGCGGGCGTCGAGCCGGCGATAAACCGCCGGGCCTGCGCGAGCGTGGCCGCCCGCACCGCCCGCGCGGCGAGCGGCGCGAGCAGGCCGCTGCGGGCGGCCTGGAGCGCGAGCCGCAGCGTTGCCGGCAGCCCTGCGAGGATCGAGTCGTCGAGATACTCGCGCACATGGCGGTCGAGGGCGGCCGGATCGTCGAGCATCGGCATGCAGTCCACGAGCCGGAACAACCGCACCTTGAGGTCGTCGTCGAACGTCGCCAGTTCCCCCGCCTGCTGGGCCCACCAGTCGGGAGACGCCGGCGTGGGCTGGGCCGCCAACGCCTCGGCCAAGAGCCGCTGCCCGATCGCCTGCGTGCCCGCCTCGATCGCGGCGCGATCGGCGGCCGAGAGCCGGGTGGGGAAAACCAGGGGCTGATCCGCGTCGCCGGGCATGGAAGAAGCTCCTGTGTGCACCACAAGTCTATCCATCGCTTGGCTTTAAGGCGCGGGAGCAGGCCCATGTTTCGCCCCTCTTCCGGGGCCCGGCGGGCCGCGGTGGCGGCGGTCGTGGTAAACTGCCGCCCGCCGACACCCAGCGATGCAGCACACACACGTGACTCACCCGGCCGGAACCGCCCTCGTCCCTCTGGCGACGCGCCTGGAAACCCGCGGCCCCGTGGTGCTGCCCGCCCTGTTGCTCTGTGACTTCGGCCACCTCGCCCGCGAGGTCGAGCGGCTCCAAGAGGCCGGTGCCGGCGGGCTGCATTTGGACGTGATGGACGGCCGGTTCGTGCCCCAGCTCACCTACGGGCTCGTGGTGGTCGAGGCCGTGCGGCGGGCCGCGAGCGTGCCGCTCGAAGTTCATCTCATGGTCGAACAGCCCGAGCGAACGATCGCCGACTACGCCCGCGCGGGGGCCGACATCCTCACCGTGCATGTCGAAGGCCTCGCCGACCCCCGCGGCACGCTCGAGGCGATCGCGGCGCTCGGGCCCAAGGCCCATCTGGCCGTCAGCCCCAACACCCCGATCGAACGCGTGCTCCCGCTTCTCGATCACTGCGACGGCGTGCTCGTGATGAGCGTCGAGCCCGGCTACGGCGGCCAGCAGTTCAACCCCGTGGCCCTCGAGAAGCTCGCGGCGCTCACCGAAATTCGCACCCGACGCGGCGGCTCGTTCCGACTGTGCGTCGATGGTGGCATTTCGACCGAGACGATCGGGTCCGTGGCCGCGGCCGGGGCCGAATTCATCGTGGCGGGCAGCGCCGTGATCCGCTCCCGGAACTACGCCCATGCGATCACCGAACTCGAACAGCTCGCGCGGGAGGCCGCGTGACGATCATGCACCCTGGAGATTTTTTTCCCTGATGGCCGATTCCCTCGTCGTCATTCGTGCCGGCTCGACCGACTTCGACCTCCACGGCCGCATTCGCGGCACGCTCGACATCCCGCTGTGCCCCGCGGGCCTCGCCGAGGCGAAGGCCGCGGCCACCGCGCTCGGCGCCACGCCGCCCACCGCGATCTGTGCGGCCCCCGACGCATGCTCGCTGGAAACCGCCCGGCACGTGGCCCGCGCATTCGGCCTGCGGGTGCACCGCCTCGACGAGCTCGTGAACCTCGACCAGGGCCTGTGGCAGGGCATGCTCGTGGAAGACATCCGCCTCAAGCAGCCGCGGCTCTACCGCCAGTGGCAAGACAACCCATGGGCTGTGTCGCCCCCCGAAGGCGAGCTGCTCGAAGACGCGTGCGGCCGTGTCGAGGGCGCGCTCGAGCGCATGCTCCGCCGCCATCCGGCCGGGCGGATCGCCCTGGTGGTGCCCGCCCCGCTCGACCAGCTCGTGCGCTGGCTCACGGCCGGCGAGTCGATCGGCGACCTGTGGGGCCGCGGCCCGGCGGCGACGGCCGTGGTGCACGTGCCGCTGGCCTCGCAGTGGAAGCGGCCGGCCACGCTCGAAAAGGCCCGCGTCTGATCCGGCGCAGCGGCGGAGAAACCCCACCACTACACTGGTCAACGAGCCACGCGAGGATCGCAGGCGAGCCATGGGAACAGCGCAGGAAACAGCGATGGAGCGAGCGAGCGCGGCGATGCCCCGCCCCAAGCGCGGCGTGCCCGAAGGCCTGTGGCTCAAGTGCGAAGGCTGCCAGGCCACGATCTATAAAAAGGAGGCCGAGGATCTCCTCAACGTGTGCCCGCAGTGCGGGTTTCACTGGTATGTGTCGGCCGCCCAGCGGATCCGGCAGCTCCTCGACGACAACACCTTCGAGGAGTGGGACGCCGACCTCCGGCCCACCGACCCGCTCGGCTTTCACGATAAGAAGCCCTACGCCGAGCGGATCGTGGCCGAGCAGAAGCGCACCGGCCTCTCCGACGCGGCTCTCACGGGCACGGGCATGATCCGGGCCCGCCGGGTGGCCGTGGGCGTTACCGACTCGTCGTTCATCATGGGCAGCATGGGAAGCGTGGTGGGCGAGCGGCTCACCCGGCTCACCGAGCGGGCCACGGCCGAGAAACTCCCGCTGATCATCATCAGTGCCTCCGGCGGCGGCGCCCGCATGCACGAGGGCATTCTTTCGCTCATGCAGATGGCGAAGGTGTCGGCTGCGCTCGCCCGCCACTCGCAGGCCGGTGGGCTCTTCATCTCGGTGCTCACCAATCCCACGATGGGCGGCGTGGCGGCGAGCTTCGCCTCGCTCGGCGACCTCTGCTTCGCCGAGCCGCGGGCCCTGATCGGCTTCGCCGGCCCGCGCACGATCAAGGCCACGATCCGCGTGGAACTGCCGAAGGGCTTCCAAACGAGCGAATTTCTCCTCGAACACGGCTTCATCGACCGAATCGTGGCCCGCAAGGATCTCAAGAGCGAGATCGCCCGCGCGATCGACTACTGCGGCGGCTGAGGCAACGCCCCTCCGTGGCGGCGGGCCTCCAGGCCTGTCATTCGTGGCGACGGGCCTCCAGGCCTGTCGAATGCGGCCCGGATTCGACAGAGCTGGAGCTCCGTCGCTACGGAAGCCCGGGAACTCCGTGCGGTGGCAGAGCTCGCCTCACCCCGGCGGTACGACGGCGTCGATCTTCGCCGCGAGGATGAAATCGCTCTCCGAGAGGCCGCCGATCGCGTGGGTGAAGATCTCCACCCACGCGTTCTTGTAGCCCTCGAGGTGCAGGTCGGGGTGGTGCTGCTCGCGCTCCGCGATGGCGCCGCAGTTGTTCAAAAACTTGATCGCTTCTCGAAAGTTCTTGAACGTCCAGTCGCGGCGGATCCTTGTGCCGTCGTGGGTGAGCGTCCAGCCCGGCAGATGGGCGAGCTGTGCCTCGGCCTCGGCGTGGGAATACTTCGGCACGCCCCCTTCGCAGGGCACGCATTTCTTGGCGGTGAGATCGCAGGCTGCTTGGGGAGTATTCATCGTGTCTGTATTGTAGCGTCTCGCAGCTCGACGACACGCAGCATCGACGGCTCGGGCCAGGGCTGCTCGCGGGGCTTGTCGCGGTTGGCTCCGAGCGCCTCCCAGCGGAGGATGAATCGCCGCCCCGGCTCTCCGGACACCCCCGTGTCGTCGGCGTAGCGCACGGCCATCCCCGGAAACGTCGATTCCACCTTCCACAGGCTGCGGGGGTAGCGGTGCACCACAGGCTCCGTACGGAGCACCGCGAGCGACGAGTCGTCGAGCACCCACACACCCGAGCCCGCCTTCACGTGGCCGTATTCGAGCCGCAGCTCGCCGGC
>JAIXPT010000361.1 GCA_027486095.1 Planctomycetaceae bacterium
GTCGAAGACGCCGCCCAGTCGATTCTCTCGACATGGCACGGCCGCTGCTCGGGCGCGCTCGGCGACGTGGGCTGCTTCAGCTTCTACCCCACCAAGAATCTCGGCGGCGCCGGCGACGGCGGCTTCCTCACGACCACGCGGGACGACATCGCCGCCAAGCTCAAGCTCCTGCGCGTGCACGGCATGGAGCCCCGCTACTATCACCAGGTGATCGGAATCAATAGCCGGCTGGATTCGCTGCAGGCGGCCATTCTCCGCGTGAAGCTGCCGCATCTCGACGCCTGGCCCTCGGCCCGGCAGGCCAACGCCGCCCGCTACATGGAGCTGTTTTCCCAGTACGACCTCGCAGGCCGGGTCGCCGTGCCGACCGACGAGTCGCGCGGGCGTCATGTGTGGAACCAGTTCGTGATCCGCATCGCCGACGGCCAGCGCGACGCCTTGCGGGCCCATCTCACGGCCGCCAAGGTGGGCACGGAGATCTACTACCCCGTGCCGCTCCACCTCCAGAAATGCTTCGCCTATCTCGGCTGGGCGAAGGGCGACCTGCCACACACCGAGCAGGCGGCCGAAGAGACGCTCGCGCTGCCGATCTTCCCGGAACTCCAGCCGGCCGAACAACGCACCGTCGTGGGACGGATCGCCGAGTTCTTCCGAGCCCCGCACACGCGGCCTGAGGCCGATACCGCGGAGCAGGCGGCCACCCCGCCCATGGAGGCCCCGCACTTTCTGCGCCGCATGAAAGCCGTGGGCCGCGCCGACGACGTCCGCTGTTAGCCTCCGCTGCTGCGCGAAGGTAGGATGCCGGTTTTCCGGCATTCCTCTCTCGACGGACGATCCATGGCAGCGAAGACGAAGCGGGCCCCGCAGGCGGCGACGGCCAAGGTCCCGCAGGTCGATCTCAAGACCCTGCGGCTGATCGTCGATCTCGCCGACGAGGTGGCGGCCGCCGCCGAGAAACGGCGCGACCCGCACCTCGACATCCCCACGCGCAGCCTCTCGAACGTGCGCTTCAACAAGGCACGGAAGATCATCGAGATGGGCGGCCAGACCAACCGCCGCCAGCTCTTCAATCTCTCCCAGGCGAAGAGCTACATGCAGACCCTGCTCGTGGCCACGGGCTGCAAGGCCCTGATCGATCAGCAGAAGACCACGAGCATCCGAGGTCTCTACTACCTCCTCAAGCACACGATCGAGGGCACCCGCGAGGAGACGTTCGCCACGCAGGAGGAATGCGACCCGATCATCGAGGATCTGGAGGTGACGCTCGAGAGCCTGCGCGAGGAGCTCCACGTCTACGCCAGCAACCGCGGCGGCATGGTGGGGCCGATCACGCTCGTGGACTCGGGCGACGAGATCGACTGCTCGCGGATGGGGTCTGGCGGCTACTCGATCCCGTCGATCGTCGAAGCCGACATCGTGAAGTTCAAGTCGTGCGACGCGAAGTTCATCCTGCATGTCGAGAAAGACACCGTCTGGCGCCGCTTCAACGAGGACAAATTCTGGCGGAAGCACAACTGCCTGCTCACGCATGGCGGCGGCCAGCCCCCCCGCGGCGTGCGCCGCATGCTCTACCGCCTCCACAACGAGCTGAAGCTGCCCGTCTACTGCCTGCTCGACAACGATCCCTGGGGCTACTACATCTATTCCGTGCTCAAGCAGGGCTCGATCAACCTGGCCTACGAGTCGAAGCGCATGGCGATCCCCGAGGCCCGGTTCCTCGGCATCCGCTCCCGCGACTACCAGCGCTGCAAGCTCTCACCGAGCGTGCAGATCGCCCTCAACGACACCGACATCAAGCGGGCCAAGCAGATCGCGGCCTACCCGTGGTTTGCCGGCAAGAAGGGCTGGCAGAAGGAGATCCAGACGATGCTCGAGAACGGCTTCAAGCTCGAGGTCGAGTCGCTGATCTCGAAGGACATCAGCTACGTCACCGACACCTACACGCCGGAGCGGCTCGAGGAGCAGGACTGGCTCGACTAGCTTCAGGCGAAACATCGGCATCCTGCCGATTTTCGCCTTGGCATTCGGAGCCGCAGCCAAGGTGCGGCTCGAATGCCGGCTGCTCGCACCTCCGGGCTCACAGGGCCGACATCCGTCGGCTGGTAATGACCCGGCCCTCCGGGCCTCTCCCGTAGCGACGGAGCTCCAGCTCTGTCGCTACGGGCCGGCGTTACCCCAGCGCCGTGACCGTCGATCGACAGGCTCGTTTCGTTTTCAGCCCTGGAACTTCACGCGCGGCCGCGCCTTGCCGGCCATGTGAAACGTGTTCATCAGGTCGTAGGCCGTCACCTCGCAGAGCAGCTCGGTGACCTTCTCGTGGGCTTCGGGGGAGAGGAGCGGCTCGACCTGCTTCATCAGGTTCACCACCCGCTTCTCCTGCTCCTCGAGCTCCTTGGAATCGACGCGGCCGTCGGCCACGACATCGAGAAACGAATCGAGCTTGCGGGCATATTCGGCGAGCAGCGGAGAATCGCTCGCGGCGTCGAACCAGGGGGTCTTTCCGGCGGGCTTGGCCATCGTCATGCTCCTCGGGGCTGGTGGGGGATCGGAATACGGCGGGCGTGAACGGGGAGAGCCATCAGGATCGGACGACGTCGCGGATCGCGGCCAGTCGTTCCTGCAGGTGTGCGCGGCCGCCCGGCTTGGCCACCTGCTCTTTCCAACGCTCGGGCAGAAACCGCTTCTCGGTGCATTCGAGCACCGCGGCGATCTCCTGCATCTCTTTCTCGAGGCCCTGGGCGCTCGGCATGAAGTCGTCGAGCGCCGCCCGGAGATCCTCCGCGGAGATCGTGTCGGGGGCCGGCTTGCCGGCGTCGGCGGCGCGGTCGAGCCCCTTCCGCCGCGCGGCGAGCACGACGCTCTCGATGTCGGCGCCGGAGAGGCCGAGCGACAGATCGACCGGACCGGGCAGCCCGGGCGCCAGTTTCACGCCGCACTTGCGGGCCATGGCGGTGAACATCGCGTCCATCTCGGCCTGGTCGTGCGGGTAGAAGAGCGGAATGTGCACCTCCGCCCTGCCCTGCCGCTTGAGGTCGATGGGGAGCATGTCGGGCCGGCTCGTCAGCAGCATCCAGACGATCTTGCCGCGATAGCGGGTGTCGCCCATCTGCCGGGCGATCATCGAAAACACGCGGGCCTGGGTGCCGGAATCGCCCCCCTGCTCGCGATTGCCGAGGGCGGCATCGGCCTCGTCGATGATCACCACGACGGGCCCCAGGCTCCTGAGCACGTCGAGGGCGTGCTCGAGGTTGGCCTCCGTCTCGCCGACATACTTGCTGCGAAAGTTCTTGAGCACCGCGCAGGGGATGCCCACGCTCCCGGCGTAGCACTCGGCGATGAAGCTCTTGCCCGTGCCCACCGGCCCGCAGATCAGGTAGCCCATCGGCGCGCTTTCGAACTGCCCGCGCTTGATCGCCCGCGCATCGGACTCCAGGCGATTCTTCGCCTCGGCATGCCCGGCCACGGCGTCGAGCGTGAGCCTGGGCTGGATGAATTCCACGAGCCCGTGGCACGACCGCTCGATGAGCTCCTTCTTGAGCCGGGCGAATTCGGGGCCATCGACGGCGGTGCCCTCGCGGGCCGACATCGTGATCACCACCCGCAAGCTCTCGAGCGAAAGGCCACCTGAGAGCGCGGCCGTCCGGCGGACGGCGTCGTGCTGCGTGGCAGGCACGCCGGCGGCCGCCGCGGCCGCGAGGGCAAACCGCTCTCGCTCGCCCGCGTCGGGCAGCGGGATGTCGATCACGGTCACCGCCGGATTCGTCACCAGATGCGGATGCACGTCGGCCAGCGAGTCGGCGATGAGCACGATGGCCACGTTCACCCGGCGCAAGAGCGGATTGGTGGCCCAGGCGAGCATGCGGACGAGCCGCCCGGCCGCACCCCGCGCCGCCGATGCCGCGTCGCCGGGGGGCGCGAGATATTGGGCGTAGTCGAGCACGAGCGCGATGCGCTTGCGCTGCTCGGGGGCTTCGAGCAGATTGCGCTCGAGCAGGGCGTCGATCGCGCCGATGGCCGCATCGGGCTCGCGCGGCCACGAGGCGGCGTTGCCGAGCCGCTCGGTGAGCCACTGCGCCATCGACCGCAGCCGCACGGGATCGGGGCCGGCCAGGGGCCGCAGGCCCTTGCCCACGTCGTAGGCCAGCACGATATCCCAGCGGCCGAAGAGCTCGCGGGCGAGAAAGTCGTTCACCGTGCCCCAGCCGGCCGCGACGTCGGCTCCCGGAGCCGCGATGGGCACGAGATCCCGCACGTTGCCGTGCAGGAGGAACATGCAGCTCGTGCCGGCGAGATAGGCGTCGCCGAGCCGCTCGCCCCACGGCGGGCACCAGGCGGGCAAGGCGGAGCCGCCGCCGCCCGGCGCGGTCCCGAGCGCCGGAGGAACCCCGGCGGCTGAACTCGGCGGTGCGGACGGAATGGTGGCCACAGACAGCTTCTCGAATGCTGAAACCAGGGAAAACGAAGCGGCGTCAGGTCTGCTTCTGCGTGGCCCGCTCCGTGCCGAGCTCCTTGTCGTCGGCCTTCACGCCCGCCGTTTCCGGCGTCACCATCCCCATCTGAATCTCGAATTCACGCAGGGCATTCTCCGCCATGTTCTTCTCGACGGCCTGTTCGGCCTTGATCTTGTCGAGCCCCTCGCCGGAGAGATCGGCGGCCACGCGCACCTTGGCCCGGTTGAGGCCGATCTTGTCCTGGATCACGTCTTCGATCTGCCCGAAGTCGGTGGTGATGTCGAAATTGAAGCTCGTGGCGAGCTTGGCCAATTCGGCCTCGGCCCGCGAGAGCTTGAGCTCAGCGTCGTACTTCTGGATCTTCTGCTTGAGGTCGGCGAGCTTCTTGGTGGCGTGCTTGATCTTGGTGACGTTGTTGCCGTAGGCCGCCTCGTGGAGCTTGAGCTGGGCCTCGTTCTCGGCGAGTTCCTTCTTCGCCCGCTGGAGTTCGAGGGCGAACTTGCTCGCCGTCTCCCGCTCGCCGACCTGAAGATACGCCTTCACCTGGGCTTCGAGCTTCGCCACGTGGTCGCGATCGCCATTGACCTGGCGGGTGACCCGCTCGACGAGCGCCCGATACTGCTCGAGCCCCTCGCGGCCCTCCTTCATCTGATCGACAGCCTTGTCGTATTCGTATTGCAGCTGCGCGACCGGATCGGCCGTCCAGAAAAAGTTGGCGATCTTGTTCATCTGCGCCGCGAGCGCCTTCCAGAGCTTGCCGAGGATCATCGTGAAGGTCTCCAAGAACGTGGCAGGGAACCGCCGACCAAGGGCGAAGGGTGGCTAACGGGACTCGAACCCGCGACCCCTAGAATCACAATCTAGTGCTCTAACCAACTGAGCTATAGCCACCGCAAACATGGGAGCAGTTTAGCACAGTTTCGCGGCCGTCCACCGGCCTGTGCGGCGTGCGGCCCGCACGTCAGCCACGGCCTTCGGCAAGCCGGCGGCGAATCTCGGCGAGCCGCTCGGCGAGGTCCCGCTCGAAGCCACGGTCGGTCGGCTCGTAGTAGCGCTTTTCGACGCCGAGGTAATCCTGCGCCGCGATGCCGTCGGGCGCGTCGTGGGCATACGCATAGCCCTGCCCGTGGCCCAGGCGCTCGGCCCCTGCGTAGTGCTTGTCTTGCAGATGCCGCGGCACCGGGAGCACCCGCTTCTCGCGCACGTCGGCACGGGCCGCACCGATCGCCGTGGTGCAGGCGTTGCTCTTGGGGGCGAGCGCGAGATACGTCACGGCCTGCGCGAGCGTGAGCTGGCACTCGGGCAGCCCCACGAATTCCGTCGCCTGCATCGCAGCCACCGCGATCATGAGCCCACGCGGATCGGCATTGCCCACATCCTCGCTCGCGAGGATCACGAGCCGCCGGGCCAGAAACCTCACATCCTCGCCCCCTTCGAGCATCCGCGCGAGCCAGTAGAGCCCGGCATCGGCATCGCTGCCACGAATGCTCTTGATGAGGGCGCTCGCGCAGTCGTAGTGCGTGTCGCCGGAGTCGTAGGCGATCGCCTTCCGCTGCACGCTCTCGCGGGCGAGGGCGAGCGTGAATGCGAGCGGCCGCTCCGGGCTCGAAAGCACGCCGATCTCGAGCGCGCCGAGGGCCCGGCGGGCGTCGCCGTCGGAGGTCTCCACGAGAAAGTCGCAGGCGTCGGGCAGCAGCGTCACCTGCTCGCGGCCGAGGCCGTGGTCGCGGTCGGCCACGGCCCGGCGCAAAATCTCCGCGACGTCGGCCGGAGCCAGGCTTTCGAGTTCGAAGATCCGGCTCCGGCTCACGAGGGCGCTGGTGAGCGCGAAGAACGGATTCTGCGTCGTGGCACCGATGAGCGCGATCACGCCGCTCTCCACGTCGGGCAGGAGCACGTCTTGCTGGGCCTTGTTGAACCGATGAATCTCGTCGATGAACAGGCAGGTGCGCTGGCCGTCGTCTTCCAGCCGCCGCCGGGCGGCCTCGAGCACGTCGCGGAGTTCCTTCACGCCCGATGCCGTCGCGGAGAGTTCGACGAACCGCCGCTTCGTCTCGGTGGCGATGATCTCCGCGAGCGTCGTCTTGCCGACTCCGGGCGGGCCGTAGAGGATCACCGAGCCGAGTCGATCGGCCTCGATCAGCCGGCGCAGGAGCGTGCCGGGGCCCACGGCATGGCTCTGCCCGACATAGTCGGCCAGCCGCCGCGGCCGCATCCGGGCCGCGAGCGGGGCCGCCCGGGCGAGGTTGGCGGCGCGGGATGCGGAAAACAGGTCGGCCATCGGTCGCTCATCACGCCGGACGGGGCAAAGTGCGCAAGGCACGCACGACGACCGCAGGCCTGACCGTCTCGTGAAGATGAAGCGGCTGCCGCGGCCTTTCCGATGATAGCGGATGGGTGGCCCGCCTCGACGGGGCCGCCGCACCGTGGAATGGGAATCCGAGCATGTTTGACGCGCGGTCAAGATGGCGGATCGTGGCCACGGCCTTGGCGTGCGCCGGGCTGTTCGCCGCCGGGCCGCCTCCGGCGCCCGCGCAACAAGACACCTTCGGCACGGGGCGGACGGCGATCCTCGAATTTCCCAACCTGGGGCCGATCCCGGGCTCGGCGGAGCCGGCCCTCGGCCCTGGCCCGGGAGCCCTCGCGCCGAGCCAAGATCTCGGCGCTCCCGGGCCTTCGTCGCCGGGCCCCATGGGCGGCAAACGGCGCACCGGCCGGCTGCCACGCGGCGGCAAGCCACGGCCCGCCGCCTCGAGCATCGCAGCCTCACGCGGCCTCGAACTCCCCGAATCGCTGCCACCTCCGGCACCGCCGCCGCTCACCGCCGGCCCCACCGCGATCATCGACGTGTCGTTGCTCGACGACGCCGGTGTTGCCGACGGGCTCACGCTCGACGCGGCGATCGAGCGCACGATGGCGGCGAATCTCGACATCCGGGCGCTGCGGCACGAGCTCACGCAGGCCGACGCCGACATCCTCACCGCGGGCCTGCGCACCAACCCGCTGGTGTACATGGACACCCAGTTCATTCCCTACGGCCGTTTCAACGACGCCCGCCCCGGCGGCCCCACCCAATACGATCTCAACCTCACCTACCCGCTCGACCTCTCCGGCAAGCGCCAGGCGCGGACCGTCGTCGCCCGCATGGCCCGCACCACGCTCGAAGCGCAGTTTCAAGACGTGGCACGGCGGCAGATCGACGCCGTCGGCCGGGCGTTCGTCACGCTCCAAGCGGCCCGCATCGACGCGCTCTCCGCCGCTGAAACCGTCCGTCGGCAGGAGGCCTTGCTCGCGGAACTGCGCGGGGCGGCAAACCCGGCCGAACCGCGGATCGCCGACGCCCTCGATCACGTGGCCTTCGCCCTCGA
>JAIXPT010000439.1 GCA_027486095.1 Planctomycetaceae bacterium
CCGCGAGCTTGGCGGCGGCGGCCGCCCGCGGGCCCGGCGCCGCGCTTTCGGGGTGTCTCGTTTTGCCGGCAACCGACTCGTCGGCCGCGATGTCGCTCGCCGCACGAGCGCGGCATGAGGCAGGCGCCGCCTACGGGCTCGGCGTGGGGCCGGTGCACCTCGCCGCGGGCATCGAGACGGTCGGAATCGCGATCACCGGGCCCCGGGGCGGGCACGTGATCGAGCACCGCCTCGGCGGGGCGGGAACGATCCGGATCTCGCGGGCCGCAAAGACCGCGATCGATCTCGTCCGCAAGACCGTACAATCGGGAGCTCACGCCGCCACCTGATCGCCCCTTTTGCCCATGCCCGCTTCCGCCCGTCGCACGCTCTTTCTCTCGCTCGGGCTCGCGGCGCTCGTGGCGATGATTGCATGGCCGTCGTTCGTCGCCCGCGTGCACTACGCCCGCACGCGGGCCGAGATCGCCGCGATCCGCGATGCGGCGATCGGTGCCGAACTCGCCCCCGTCGGCAAGTTGTTCACCACGCTCGCCCGCGTGATCGGGCCAGCCGTCGTGAATGTCACGTCGAAGCGTCGCGTGAACACGCTCGCCGATGAAATCGCCGCCCTCGCGGGCGCGGCGCCGCAGGGCGTCAACGACGAGTCGGTCGGATCAGGCGTGATCATCGCGGGCGACGGCACGATCATCACGAATTACCACGTCGTCGCCCGCAGCGACGAGATCGGCGTGGCGCTGGCCGACGGCCGCCGATTCACGGCTGATCTCGTCGGCGCCGACGCGGCGACCGACATCGCCGTGCTCAAGATCGACGCGGCCGACCTCCCCAAAGCGGAGTGGGGCGACAGCGACACCGTGCAGGTCGGTGAAATGGCATGGGCGATCGGCAATCCCTTCGGTCTCGATCGGACGCTCACCTACGGCATCGTGAGCGCCGTGGGCAGGCGCGGCGTGCTCGAGAATCCGCTGCAGGAATTCCTGCAGACCGACGCCGCGATCAATCCGGGCAACTCGGGCGGCCCACTCGTGGACGTGCACGGCCGTGTGATGGGAATCACGACTGCCATCGTGGGCAAAGACTATTCGGGCATCGGGTTCGCAATCCCGAGCAACACCGCCCGCCGCGTCACCGAGGAGATCCTGCGCACCGGCCACGTGGAGCGGGGCTATCTGGGCCTCGCCCTCCAGGCCAGGGCTCCGACGCTCCCCGGTGGCTCGAGCGCCGTCGTGGCGGCGGTCGAGCCGCGGTCGCCTGCCGCGCTCGCCGGCATCGTCCCCGGCGACATTGTCACCGCCTTCGATGGGGTGGAGATCCGCGACCCAGCCGCGCTCGTGCTGCTCCTCACCCGGGCGCCGGTGGGGGCCGAGGTGCCTCTCGACATCACCCGTGGCTCGGAATCGCTGACGCTCTCCGTCCGCGTCGGCCGCCGGCCACGCGAACCGTAAGGCCACGCCACCGATGGAAACAGACTTCGTCGCCTGGCTCACGGCGCGATTGCCTGCCGATCGGCGGCTCGAGGTGCCGCTTGGAGACGATGCCGCCGTGCTCCGTCCTCCAGCGGGCCGCCGCACCGTGGTGACGGTGGACATGCTCATGGAGGGCACCGACTTCATCCTCAGGGCCGACTGTCCGCCCCGCGCCGTCGGCCACAAGGCGCTCGCCGTGAGCTTGAGCGACCTGGCCGCGATGGGGGCCCGGCCCGAGGCAGCGTTCGTGGCCGTCGCGCTGCCCCGGCACGGCGGCGAGGCACTCGGTCGCGAGATCGAACTGGGCGTCGAGACATTGGCCGCCGCGCACGACGTCACGCTCGCCGGCGGCGATACGAACGCCTGGGATGGGCCGCTCGTGATCAGCACCACGGCCATCGGCAGCGTGGCCCCGGGAGCCGCCTGGCGCCGCGATGGAGCCCGCCCTGGCGATCTGATCGTCGTCACCGGCGCCTTCGGCGGCAGCCTGCTCGGCAGACACCTGGCCGTCGTGCCACGCGTGCGCGAGGCGCTCGCGATCGCCGCACGTTTTCCCGTGCATGCCGCAATCGACTGCAGCGACGGCCTCTCGCTCGACCTCGCCCGCATGATGGCCGCGAGCGGCACCTGCGGCGTGATCCGCCTCGCCGACGTGCCGATCCATGCCGACGCCGTGCGCCGGGCCGCCCGCGATGGTGGCACCGCGCTCGATCATGCGCTCGGCGACGGCGAGGATTTCGAGCTCATCCTCGCCATGCCACCCGAGGCGGCGCGGGCGCTCGTGGCCGCCGCCGGCACGCCGCCGCTCGACCTGCCGCTCTCGGTGATCGGCGTCGTGGAAGAAGGTGCCGGCCTCGTGGCGGAAACTGGTGCTGGCGTTCGCAGCCCGCTCGAGCCCAGGGGATACGTCCATGACTTCGGCTCCTGATTCTCAGGCGAGCGTCGCGGTGCACGTGGCCGACGAAGCGGCGCTCGCCCGCCTCGCGGCCCTGCTGGTCAAAGCCCTGCCGCCGCGGGCGTTCGTCGCCCTCGATGGCGACCTCGGCGCCGGCAAGACGACGCTCGTGAAGGCGATCGCTGCGGCGACGGGCATCGATGCGACCGACGTCGTGAGCCCGACGTTCGGCCTTATCCACCTTCACGAGGGCCCGGAGGGACGGCTTGTCCACGCCGACTTCTACCGGCTCTCCGGCCCCGACGAGCTGCGCGAAACGGGCTGGGAGGATGCCATCGCGGGAGAGCCGGGCCGCGGCTGCCAGGTATTCGTCGAATGGCCCAGGCGGATCGCCGGCCTCTTGCCCGCCGACCGGCTCGATGTGGCGATCACGATCGACTCGGAGACGGGCCGCACACTCGCGTTTTCATCCCCCGCGCCTGCCTACGCGCCGCTCATGCAGGCGCTCGCGAGCTTTCCGCGAGCGTCGCCAGCTCGCCGACAATCTCACCGGTGAGCACCGCCTCGAGGGCCGCGAGCGCCCGGGCCGCCGGCACGCCGTCGAGCAGCCGATGATCGGCGAGCAGCGTCACCCGCATCCGCCCCGCGTCGTCGAGCGGGTCGTACGACAGGCTCGTGGTCAGAAACGTGGGGTGGCCCCGATTCGAGCAGCCCTCGCCGGCGAGCGTCGAGAGGCTGAAGGTGCCGATGCGGAGCGCTCGCTTGGCCGACGCAGAGCGCAGGTTCCAGCGGAGCACGAGCCGGCGCAACAGTCGCGGCACCATGCGCAGCTCGAGCTGCCGGGCGAAGACCTCGTCGATCGGGGCGGTCGCAAACCGCGTGATCTCGGCCTGCAACTCGGGCAGCGGCAGCGAGTCTGGCGCGCGGATCCGGGCCCACCAGATCGCCTCGGGGTCGAGATCACGATCGGCCTCGGGCGTCTCCTCCCCGCGGGGGCGGCTGAGCGCGAGCGATGCCACGCTCACCGGGCTCGTGGCCCAGCGTGGCCGTCCCACGAGCGGAACCCGCGGCGCCGCCACCCAGCTCCGCAAGGCCGGCCGGTCACGGGCCACGAGCGCATAGGCCTTGAGAAACACCGCCGCCCAGCCGATGCGCGAGGCACACCGCCGCCGCGCCTCGTCCACGGCCCCCAACTGCATCACGCGCTCGACCGGAAAGATCGGGATGCGGCGCGAGAGCCGCACGATATCGCCCACGAGCCGCCGCTGGGCATCGAGGCGTCTGGTCGAAATCGGAAACGGAGCACGCGCCATGGTGGCGAATCGTACCGCCGACCACGACGAGCCCTCCAGAGACGTTTTCGCTACACTGCGATGTCATGCGTCTTGCCCCCGACACCACGCTCCTCGCCATCGTGGACATCCAGGAGCGGCTCGTGGCCGCGATCCCGGCCGCCCCCGTCGTGCTCGCCCGGTCCATCCGCCTGGCCCGGGCCGCCCGCCTGCTCGACGTGCTCACCGTGCTCACCGAGCAATACCCAAAAGGCCTGGGCCCCACGCCGCCCGAGCTCGCCGCCCTCGTGCCGCCGGCCCACGCAAAGACCGCGTTCAGCTGCTGCGGCTCGAGCGCCTTTGCCGCGCTCGTCGATGCCCCGCCCCGCCCCCTCCACGCCGTCGTGCTCTGCGGCCTTGAAACGCATGTGTGCATCACGCAGACAGCCCTCGACCTGCTCGCCCGCGGCCTGCGTGTGTTCATCGCCGCCGACGCCGTCGCCTCCCGCCACTTGATCGACCACGACATCGGCCTGCGCCGTCTCGAATCCGCCGGTGCCGTGCTCACGACCACCGACGCGATTCTCTTCGAGTGGCTCCGCGACGCCTCCCACCCGCACTTCAAAGCCGTGCAAAAGCTCGTGCTCGAGTGATGCCGCCGGCTCAGGCTTCCGATATCCCGTCACCGGACGTTGAAGCACGTGACACCGACCCGGATTCGGAGCCGGCGGTAGGCATGCTCGAATCCGGTCGTCTTGAGAGTACACAACTCGTGGGTTTTGATCAGGCGCCCATAGTCCTCAAGGACTCCCTTCTTCTGCGCGTGCCCACCGAC
>JAIXPT010000352.1 GCA_027486095.1 Planctomycetaceae bacterium
ACGAGCCACGGCAACGTGTTGCGCCACAACTTCGTCTACGACTGCCCACGGGCCAATGCGTTCTACGTGGACGACGGCGACAGCGGCGACACCATCGAGGAAAACGTGGTCGTGCGGGCCGCCTGCGGCCCGTTCATCGGCGGCGGCCACGACAACATCGTGCGGCACAATCTGATCGTGGAGTGCGAGATCGGCATTCATATCGACTCACGCGGGGTCTCCCGGGGCTACGCCACGAACAAAAACCTGCGGGCGAAGCTCACCGAGCTTCCGGTGGCGGGTGAGGCATGGCGGAAAAAATATCCGCCGGTTGCCAGGCTGCTCGATCCATCCCACGACGCGGGCATTCCCCATGGCAACGTGATCGAGGGCAACGTCACCGTGCGCTGTCGCACGCCCTACCGCACCTCGGGCAAACCGGCCGAGCTGGCCGACGTGAAGGCCGGCGGCAATCTCGACCTCGCCGCAGGCACGGGAGCCAACGATCCGCGATTCGCCGATCCCGCCACGCTCGATTACACGCTCGGGCCCGCTTCGCCGGTGTATCGCAAGATCAAGACCTTTCCCACGATCCCTTTCGAAACGATCGGCCTCGACCGGGATGCCTACCGCACGGCCGTGCCCGCCCGGAGGGAATCGGTCGTGCCTGCCACCACGGCTGGCGAGGCATTTTCATCGCAGCTCGATCTCGAGACCACGAACGAGCAAGCCCGCGGCCCGTGAGCCGCGGGGGCGGGCAACCGTACCCGGGAAGCCCGAGGCGTGAGCCGAAGGGAATCCGCGCCGCATCGCGGACCGGGCATCCACTCGGCTCACGCCTCGGGCTTGCGGGCGAACCGGGCATCCACTCGGCTCACGCCTCTGGCTTGCGGGCAACCGGGCATCCACTCGGCTCACGCCTCGGGCTTGCGGGCACCGGGCATCCACTCGGCTCACGCCGCCACAACAAGCCCGGAGCGGGAGCGACGGGACACCGGGTTGCGGGCGATCCCGTTTTCCATGCCACATGGACACCGGTCTTTGCATCCCCGCGGAGTCCCCGGGCTTCCGCCCGGGGCTTTTTGGAAACCGGGCGGGCGTGCCGTGTGACGTGCTGTGCAGCCGTACCCAGGAAGCCCGAGGCGTGAGCCGCAGGGAATCCGCGCCGCGCGAACCGGGCATCCACTCGGCTCACGCCTCGGGCTTACGGGCACCGGGCATCCACTCGGCTCGCGCCTCGGGCTTGCGGGCAACCGGGCATCCACTCGGCTCGCGCCGCCACAACAAGCCCGGAGCGGGAGCGACGGGACACCGGGTTGCGAACGATCCCGGTTTCCATGCCACATGGACACCGGTCTTTGCATCCCCGCGGAGTCCCCGGGCTTCCGCCCGGGGCTTTTTGGAAACGGCGCAGGTATGCGGAGGGGGAGCAACTCGGGGGCGGCGTGTCCGTTGAAGACCTTCGGGCACCGGACGGGGCCCGCACGAGTCTGCACACACGAGGGAGATGAGGCATGGCATCCACGGCAGACAAGCGTCGCCAGGCGGCCGCGCTCGCGGCGGAGCGCGGCCGGCAGGGTGCGGGCGGCCGAGTGGTGCGGCGGGCGGGGGCCGTTCTCCTGCTGCTTCTGCTATGCACCGTGCCGATGCTCTGGGTGTTCGGATTCTTTTCGTCGCCCGAGGCCGTGGCCGCCGTGAAGCAGCTCGTAGACCAGCAGGTGGCGGAATACGAACGGGTGGCCCGCGGCGAGGCGGCCTTCGCGTCGGCGCCCGGCTTCGGACCGTTGCTGGAGAAGATGCGCGACGTGCCGGGGGAATATCGCGACTTGGTCGGCCAGCAAATGGGGCGGCTGCGGGAGGCCCGCGAACGGGCCGAGCTGGCGTCGTATTTCAAGCTGGCCCCGGCGCAGCGGCAAGCCGAGCTCGATCGACGGATCAAGGCCGACGCAGCCCGGCGTCAGGCGTGGCAGGCCGAGCGTGAAAACCGCGATCAGATGCGGGCGACGGGCGGCCAACAGGCGGCCGGCGCGGCTCCAGGGGGCGACCGCGGTGATCGGGGCCCCGGTGGCGCGGGGCGGCCGGGCGGCGGGCGCACCGAAGACGGCCGCAACAGCCGCAGCAAGGGACGAATCGATCGCACGACTCCCGAGCTCAGGGCGCAGCAGACGGAATATCGCCGTGCGATCGACGCTCGGCGCAAGCAGCTCGGGCTGTGATCAAGCCTGCACGGGCCGCGTGCCCATGCCCGTGGCCTTCGCTCCGGGCTGCGTGGGATCAGGCGTTCCGAGACGCCGACCTGACAGCCTGCGTGATGATGGCCCGGAGCTTCGGCTCGGCAGAGCGGGCCACGGCAAGAATCTTTTCGACCGTCGCCACTTCGAGCGCATCGGGCAGGCACATGTCGGTGATCACGGAAATGCCGAGCACCTCGAGGCCAGCGTGCACCGCCACGATCACCTCGGGCACCGTTGACATGCCCACGACGTCGGCGCCGATCCCGCGCAGAAAGCGGTATTCGGCCCGTGTTTCCAGGTTTGGCCCGGTCACGGCCACGTAGACGCCCCGGTGGGCGACGAAGTTTTCGCGACGGGCCACCGCGAGCGCCTCGTCGATGAGCCCCGGCGTGTACGGCGCCGACATGTCGGGAAATCGAGGCCCGAGCCGCTCGTCGTTGATGCCGATGAGCGGATTGCCGTTCATGAGATTGATGTGATCGTCGATCACCATGAGGTCGCCGGTGCGAAAGTGCGGGTTCAAGCCTCCGCACGCATTGGTGACCACGAGCCGGCGGGCGCCGAGGCGCTGGAGCACGCGCACCGGAAACGTGATCTGGGCAAGCGGATAGCCCTCGTAGGCGTGTTGCCGCCCCTCGAGCACGACCACGGGCACGCCCTCGAGCATCCCGCACACGAGCTGGCCGGCATGGCCGTGGGCCGTCGAGCGGGCGAAGTGCGGGATCGTGTCGTAGGGAATCGTCACCGTCCCGGTGATCGCGTTAGTGACGCCGCCCAGGCCGCTGCCGAGGATGATGCCCGCGGCCGGCGCGTGTGGCCAGCGGCTCGAGATCGCCGCGCAGGCTTCCGTGATCTTGTCGTATTGGTCGAGCATGCGTGCTCTCCTGGCGCGTCGGCCGCGCCTGCCTACTCGTGGCCGAGCAAAGCCCGAAAATCGGGCCGCTCCCGCAGGGAGTCGAGATCGGGATCGACCTCGAGGTGCGCCAAATCGTCGTAGCCCAAGAGGATGGCCGAAGAGAGCGAATCGATCGCCTCGTCGGGCCGGCCTGCCAAAGCCAGCGAACAGGCGAGATTGTAGCGGGCCAGAAAGTCGTCAGGCAGCCGCTCCACGAGCCGGCGAT
>JAIXPT010000427.1 GCA_027486095.1 Planctomycetaceae bacterium
GGGAGCCTCGGCAGGCAGTTGATGCTCGTGGACGATGCCATGCGGCCGGTGGCCCAGTGCCGGACGGCCCGCCCCGGCGACACGGTGCGCGAGGTCTTCGCCCGGCCGCTCCCCGCCCGACGCACCGGTGCGGTGATGATCGTGGCCGACGACGGCCGGCTCGACGGCATTTTCACCGATAGCGATCTTGCCCGCCTCTTCGAGCGCCGCAACGACATCGCCCTCGACCATTCGATCGGCGGCGTGATGACCACCCGGCCCACGACGATCGCCCTCGGCACCCGGCTGCGCGACGCGCTCGCGCTCTTGGAGGCGCGCCGCCTGAGCGAGCTGCCCGTGGTGGACGGGGCGGGGCGCGTGGTCGGCCTGCTCGATATCGTCGATCTCGTCGGCATGGTGCCGCCCGAGATGCTTGAACTGCCGCTGGCCGGGCCGTCGTTGGCCGCGCCCGCGGCTGCCTGACGCGATCTCATCGCACACGCTCATGCCCCCCTCCCCATCGCTCCACGATGCCCTCCACCAGCGGCTCGCCGCAGTGCAGCTGCTCTTGGTCGATGTGGACGGCGTGCTCACGGAAGGCGGCGTCACCTGGACGAACGAGGGGATCGAGCAGAAGACGTTTCACATCCGCGATGGCCTCGGCATCCGGCTCTGGCAGCGGGCCGGCGGCCGCACGGGCATCGTCACGGGGCGGGCCAGCCGCGTCGTGGACCGGCGGGCTGAAGAGCTCGGCATCGCGATCGTGAAGCAGGGCGTGGAAGACAAGCTGGCGACCACGGCGGCGCTCCTGGCGGAGTGTGGCGTGCCGTGGGAGCAGACGGCCTTCGTCGGTGACGACCTGCCCGATCTGGCCGTGATGATGCGCTGCGGCGTGGGCGTGGCGGTGGCGAATGCATGCCCCGAGGTGATCGAGGCGGCGACGCTCGTGACCCGGCTGGAGGGCGGGCAGGGGGCCGTGCGCGAGGTGATCGAGCAGCTGCTCAAGGCTCGCGGGGCGTGGGAGGCGATCGTGCGCCGCTATCAGCCGGCGCACGCCTGACAAACTCGAGACGGGCGGCCACGCATGGAACATCGCCTCGGACGCACGCTGCGGGTGTTCCTGATCGCGCTCTCGATGGCGGGCTTCTATCGCTTGGCGATCGTGCCCTGGGTGGAGCCGCGGATCAGCGACACGGCCACCGCGCTCGAACTTTCGCCGGAGCAGGCGGCCGCGATCCGGGCCCGGGCCGACAAACGGCTCGCGGCCCTCGGCGACATCTTTCCCGACGGCTCGTGGGAACGCGACGATCCGATCGTGCTCGAAAGCCGGCAGATGCGGCTGCTCTTCAAGCAGTATCACTCCCTCCCTGATGGCCGTGTGAACCTCGTGCCCTGCACGCTCGTGATGCTGCCCGATCGCAATCGCTCGGCCGCTGGCGAAGGGGCGGGCCGCACGCTCGTGCTGCGGGCTCCGCAGGGGGCGGTGCTGGAGTTCGACGAGCCGCTCGATCTGCGGCAGGGCCGGCTGGCGAAGCTCGTCGGCGGCAGCCTCCGCGGGCAGGTGACGATCCGCGGCACGCCCACTGGCCCGGAGGCCGACGACGAGATCGAGATCGTGACCCGTGACGTCGAGCTGGCGGAGCTCGAGATCCGCACCACCGAGATGGTGCAGTTTCGCTACGGCCGCTCCACCGGCAGCGGCCGGGCGCTCGTGGCGGCGCTCTTGCCGAAGACCGGCGGCACGGGCCCCGGGGCGAGCGGGCCGAACATCGGCGGGATCGATTCGATCCGGCTCGATCGCGACGTGCGGATGCGGCTCGAGGGGTTTTCCGCGGGGCTGCTCTCGGGGCCGGATGCACCCCGGCCGACGGCCACCGGGACGGCCGGACCCGCCACCGAGCAGCCGCCGGTGCTCGTGAGCTGCCGCGGGGCCCTGTGCATGAACGTGTCGGCCAACGTGATCACCTTCGAGGACAAGGTCGATGTGGTGCGCACGGCGGCGAATGGGGCCGCCGACCAGCTGTCGTGCGATCTGCTCGCGATCATGCTCGCGCGGGGCGAAGCCGACGCGAGCGGGGGGGCGAGCGCGGGGGGACTCAAGCCGGTGGAGATTCAGGCCCGTGGCACGCCGGTGGTCGCCCGCTCGACCGCGGCCGAGCTCGAAGCGAAGGGGGCGAGGCTGGGATACGACATCGCCACCCGGCGCATCCTGCTCGACGGCGACGAGCCGGTGTCGCTCGTGCTCCAGGGCACCGAGATGCAGGCCCGCTCGATCGACTATTGCCCTGGCCCGCCCGGTGATCCGGGTTCGCTGATGGCCGTCGGGCCGGGCCTGCTCAAGGCGCGGTCGGCCGGCTCACCGCCCATCCAGGCGCGGTGGCAGAAGTGGCTGCGGATGCGGCCCGACGGAGCCGGGCATGTCGCCTCGCTCGCCGGCGAGGCCGACGTGCTCATCGAAGGGCAGGGGCGGCTGAGCGCCGCCGAGATGCATCTCTGGCTCGATGTCGAGCGGGCCGCGGTGGCCACGCCGCGGCGGGCGAGCGCTGCCGGGCCGAATCTGGCCGGCGTGAAACCCGCGCGGATGCTCGCCCGCGGCATGGTGGAGATCGACACCCAGCCGCTCGTGGCGCGCACCGAACGCATGGAGCTGTGGTTCAAGCACGTGGCGGCGGGAGCCGCCACGCCGGCTGTTTCCGCGCCCGGAGCCGCGGCTCCGCCAGGGCCGCCAGCCGCGGCCCAGCGCGGCCAGCAGGGGCTCGCGCCCGCCAAGCCTGCCGACCCCGAGATTCCCACCCGCGGCAAATTGATCGCGACCGGCGGGCTCGTGCGCGGGCTTGTCAGCATGGCCCCGGACAACAACCAGATCGAGGAGATTTCGCTCGAAAACCAGGTGCATCTCGTCGAGGAGCCGCATGGGCCTGCCGCGGCCACGCCGGCGGAGCCGTCGCTGGCGATCACGGGCGACCAGCTGCAGCTCTCGCGTCCGACGCGGTTCGATGCCCGCGCCGTGGTCTCGGGGCGGCCGGCGAAAGTGCAGGGCCGCGGGCTCGAGCTCGAAGGGCCGCTGGTCGAGTTCGATCGTGGCCGCAATCGTCTGCTCGTCGATGGCGCAGGCACGCTCGGCCTGCCGATGACGGGAGCCGCGAGTGGGTTTGAATCGCTGGGCATGGTCGGTGGAGCCGCGCCGCCGGCAGCGCCCGCCGCCGGCGACCCCGCCGGCCGGCTGGTGGTGGCGTGGCAGGGACGAATGGATTTCGACGGGCAGACGGCGCGGTTCGTCGATCGCGTGACGACGACGAGCGGGGCGACGGCGCTCCATGCGGGGTCGCTCGATGTGGTGTTCACCCAGCCGATGGATTTCAGTGCCGAGGGGATGCAACGCGGCGCACCGCGGGCCGACGTGGCCCGCATCGCCTGTGGGAGCGGCGTGCGGATCGAGAGCCAGTCGGCCGCTGCCGACGGTTCACGCTCGCTCGAAACGCTGATCGTGCGTGACCTCGTGCTCGACCGAGCGACGGGCGACGTGTCGGGAACCGGGCCGGGCCGGCTCACGAGCACACGCTTCGGGCAGGGCCCGGCGCTCGGGATGCCGGCGGTCGCGGCCCCGGGCCAGCCCGCGCCGGCGGCCCCGCCATCGCGGCCCGACGAGCTCACCTATCTGGGCGTGGACTTTCAAAAAGGGCTGCGGGGCAACATGAACCGGCGGCAGATGGAGTTTCACCAGCGCGTGGAGGCGATCTGGGGGCCGGTGGCCGGCTGGGGCGAGACGCTCGACCCCCACGCCCCGGGCGGACTCGCGCCGCGAGCCGTGGCGATCACGAGCGACGTGCTCGGCGTCGCCCAGGCGCCACCCGCGGCCGGGCAGCGGCGCTCGAGCATGGAACTGATGGCCGGGGGCAACGTGCTCGTGGAAGGAGAGTCGTTCACGGCGCGGAGCGCCCGCCTGAGCTGGAGCGAGGCCAAGGATCTGCTCGTGTTCGAGGGTGACGGCCGCAGCGATGCCCAGCTCTTCCGGCAGGTGAAGGTGGGCGCGCCGATGTCGAGCGCGTCGGCCGGCAAGATCCTCTACTGGCGGGCACTCAACCGGGTCGATGTGGACGACGCCCGTTTCCTCGACCTCGACCAGCTCGGCGGCGGTGCCGGGGCCCCGCGCCTGCCCGGCTTCGGCTCCGCCCCCGCCCAGCCCGTCAGCCGCCCGCTGCCGGGCACCTGATTGCGTCGTAGGAC
>JAIXPT010000054.1 GCA_027486095.1 Planctomycetaceae bacterium
GCGGCATCAATCGCGGCGTGTTGGAGGTGGCCGGCCTGCCGTTCTTCCCGCGCGCCCTCGACCACAATGGCGAGCCGCTCGAGACGATCGCCGCCCTCGGCTTCAATTGCGTGCGGCTTCCGGCGCCGGCCTCGAGCGATCTGCTCGCCGAGGCACGGCGCACCGGCGTGTGGGTGATCTGCCCGCCCCCCTTGCTCCCGGATGTCGATATCCGCGATCCCGAATCCGTGCCGGTGTTTTCGTCGAACTGGGACCGTGTGCTGCTCTGGGATCTCGGGGCCGGCCTTGCAGAAGGCGATGTCGAATCGCTCGCGGAGCGGGCCCGCCGGGTGCGGGCCTGCGACCCGCGCGGCGGCCGCGGGCTGATCGCCTCGGCCGACTCGGGGCTGCGGTCGATCTCGCGGCACATCGACATGCTCGTGGCCCGGCGCACGGTGCTCGGCACGAGCCTCGAGCTCGACGACTACCTGACGTGGCTCAAGGAGCGGCCGCGGCTCTCGCGGCCAGGCACGCCGATCATCGCCACGCTCTCGACCGAGCTCGACCCACGCGCCGCCCGCCAGGCAGCGGCCCTCTCGGGGATCGGGGCCCGCGGGCTGGCCGTCGATCCCGAGAGCCTGACGCTCGCGGCCTTCACGGCCGTCGCCGCCGGCAGCCGCGGCATCTTGTTCGCGTCGTCGCGCCGCATCGATGGCGACGATCGCGAGTCGCGGGCCCGGGCGGCAGCGGCGCGAGCGATGAACCTCGAGCTCAAACTGCTCGAACCCTGGGCCGCCGCGGGGCGGTATTCCGCCACGGCACAGGCGAGCGATCCGGAGGTGAAGGCCGTGGTCGTGGAAGCGGCCCGGGCAAGGATGGTGCTCGTGTGGCGGGGCGTGCAGGGATCGCAGGTGGTCGCCCGCCGTTATGCCGGCGACGTGCCCGACGACGGGGCATCGCTCACGCTCCTCGTGCCGGGCGTGCCGGAGGCCCATCAGGTGTGGGAAGTGCATCCCGGCGGCCTGCGGCCGGCCCGCCAGCGCCGCGTGACCGGCGGCATGTCGATCGTGATCGACGGGTTTCACTCGTCGGGCCTCTTGCTCGTGAGCGGCGAGCCCGCGGTGACGGGGCACGTGCAAGAGCGGGCCCGGGAGCTCGCCCCGATCGCGCTCACTTCGGCCCGCGCCCAGGCCGCGATCGTGCTGGCCGACGGCGCCGAAATGCTCACCCGGCTGCCACCCTCGGCCCTCGGCCACCTGCCAGCCGCCAAGATGCTCGGCGAGGCGCAGCGGGCGGCCGCCGAAGGTGAGGCGCTCGCCGCCACCGACCCTGCCACGGCACTGGCCCGCTTCGAACGGGCGGCCGCGATCGGCGGGCAGTTTGAACGGCTCACCTGGGAGCGCGGCGTGGTGGCGACCGGGTCGCTCGTGGCCGGCCCCCTCGCCACCTCCGATGCCACGCTCGCCGAACACTGGCGGTTTATCGACGCCCTCGGCGGGATCGCGGCGGGCGAAAATCTGCTGCCGGGCGGCGGCATGGAACGCATCGAAGATCTCGCCGGCGCGGGGTGGCGGCATTTCGCGCTGCCCCAGGGCGACCTGCGCACGGCCGTGGAGATCGTCCGCAGCGAGCCGGCCGGCGGCAATGCCTCGCTGCGGATGCGGGCCGAAGCGGTGAACCCGGCGACCGCACCGGACGTCCTGGAAACTCCGCCGGTGTGGATCACCACGCCGCCCCTTCAGCCGCCCACAGGCAAGCTCCTCGAGATCGAGGCCCGGGTGTGGGTGCCAGAGCGGATCAAGGGAAGCGTGGACGGGCTGCTCGTGTTCGACTCGCTGGGAGGGCCGGCCCTCGCCGAACGCGTGGGGCAGACGGCGAGCTGGCGCCGGCTCGTGCTCTATCGCATCGTGCCGGCCGACGCCGCTGGCGAGCCGTTCACGGTGACGTTTGCACTCACCGGCCTCGGCGAGGCCCGCATCGACGAGGTGACCGTGCGCGTGCTCGATCGGACGGGCGGCGTGGGGGGCACGCTCGTCTCGACGACGCCCCCCGGGCAGGGCGCCTTCCCGAAGCCGGGCGAGATGCTCGGCCCCGGCACCGTCGCCCCGCCGCTGCCCGCCCCGGCCGCACCGCGGGGGGCCACCGCGCCGAACGCCGTGCCCGACGTGGCCCGGCCGCTACCGGCCGTGCCGCAATGGCCGGGCATGAACCTCGAATGGCCGAAGCTGCTCCCCTTCAGCCAGCCGGCCAACGCGCCGCCCCCAGGCCCCGGCGGCGGCAGGATCGATCCCTTCAAACGCGCCCGGCCGCTGCCGTAACGCGATTTGTAGCGACGGAGCTCCAGGGCTGTCTTCACGCGACGGCTCGGCATCGTGCCGACCGTCGCTGGGCGGGCCTCCGCCCGCTGGTGACGACCCGGCCCTCCAGGCCTGGCTCGGGAAGTGGCGACGGAGCTCCAGCTCTGTCGGATCCGCCGGTGTGGCGACGGAGCTCCAGCTCTGTCGAATGCGCGCGGGTTTCGACAGGCCTGGAGGCCTGTCGCTACGGGCCTGTCGCTACGGGCCTGTCGCTACGGGCCTGTCGCTACATCGCATCCCGCGCGGCCGCGTCGAGCGCCGTGAGCCGTGCGGTGCACTCGGCCACGAGCGCGCGGTCGTCGAGCGCTGCGATCTCGTCGGGCTGCATCACCCGGCCAAACTCCAGGCGAATGCGGCCCGGCCGCGGCAGGAGCCGCGTCTTCGGCCAACACTCCCACGCCCCCACGATCGCCACCGGCACGATCGGCACGCGGGCCTTCTTCGCGATCAGGGCGAAGCCGCTCTTGAGCTCGCCCAGGCGGCCCGTCGCCGTCCGCGTGCCCTCGGGAAAAATGATCACCGCCGCCCCGTCTTCGAGCCGCTTGATCACCGTCTTCATCGCGGCCACGGCCGACGCCTCGCGGTCGATCGGCACCGCATCGAGCGCGGTGATGATGAAGCCGAAGGGCTTGAACGCATAAAGCGAACTGCGGGCGAGGCTCGAAAGCCGGCGGTCGCAGGCCAGGCCCAGAAGGAGCGGATCGAGATGGCTCTGGTGGCTCGAAAGCACGATCAGGCCGCCCCGCGCCGGCAACGGCTGGACAAACCGCGTGCGCACGCCGAACACCGCCACGCCGAGCGTGCGGCAGAGAATCCAGAGCACCGTATACAGCCAGCGGCCGAAGGCGGTGTGCCCACGCGGCCGCGGCGTTGCGGCGTTCATGAGCGACCCGCGGCAGCCCGCCGGGCCTCGATCAAGGCCACGAGCCGATCGACCACGTCGTCGCAGGAGAGCGCGTCGGTCTCGAGCAGGATCGCATCGGCGGCCGGCTCGAGCCGGCCCACGGGCCGCGTGCGATCGCCCTCGTCGCGCCGGGCCTGCGAATCGCGCACCTCGGCGAGCGTGATGCCCGCGCCGCGGGCCTCCTCTTCACGATGCCGGCGCCGGGCCCGCTCTTCCGCCGACGCCGTGAGAAACACCTTCACCTCGGCGTGCGGAAACACCACCGACCCTTGATCCCGCCCCTCGGTGACCACGTCGGCGCCCTCGGCCATCCGCCGCTGCAGCTGCTTCATGGCGTCGCGCACGGCAGGCGCGTCGGCCACCGGCCGCGTGGCCTGTGTGATCCGCTCGGTGCGGATCTCGCGCGACACGTCGCGACCGCCCACCAGCACGCAGCCGTCGGCAAACGCGATCTCCAGCGACTCGGCGAGGGCGGCGAGCCGTGCCGCGTCGTCGAGCGGCACACCCCGCTCGAGGGCCACGAAGGCCACGGCACGATACATGGCGCCGGTGTCGATGTAGCACCAGCCCAGCCGCCTCGCCAGCGCCCGCGCCGCGGAGCTCTTGCCGGCCCCGGCGGGGCCGTCGAGGGTGATGATCATGGCGTGGTTCCGGCGGCGATTCGGAAGGATGACTGGTCGGCGGTGAGCGACAACGCTACCGGCCGCGGCGCCACGATGCCAAGCCCGAGCGCGAGCCGCCGCGAAGCCCGCGACACACCGGGGCCCACGAGCACGCTATCGACGGTGTGCGGCGAAGAGCGCACGTGCCAGGGCAGGCCGCCCGTGGCGATGAGTACGTGGTCGGCAGACGCTCGATTTCCGGCAGACCGCAGCTCCAGGAAGTGCGGGGCGGTGAACCGCGTGCGTTCGGTCGCGATCGCCTCGCCATGCAGGCTGCGGAAGAGGTCGATATCGTCGTTTTCGTTCCAGGCAAACCGGCAGGCCACGTGGGCCTCGAACAGCGGGCCCGTGAGGGGCCGATCGAGAGCGAGATCGATGTCGAGCACCACCAGCGGCAGCGTGCCCACGAGCGTGAGCCGCTGGGTGAACGTGCCGAGGCGTGCGCCCGACGCCGCAACGAGCGCGCCGCGACTGACAAGGCACGTGTCAGACTCACGGTCGATCCGCTCGGCGACCATCCGCGAATACTCGGCCCGCTCGTCCACGCTCTCCCATGCCGCGCCCACGGGCGGCGCCGGCCGCGTCGTCCGCACCGCGAGCGCCTGCGAGAGCCGATTGGCCCGGCCCTCCGGGCTCCGCAGCGACAACAGGCCGCCGGTGCGCGGATGCACCGCGACCTCGAGCAGGGCGTTTTCCAGAACGAGCCGTGCCTCGTCGTGGGCCCGCGAACGGCGGAAGCCGCCCGTGATTGCCCGCCAGACGCCGCCGGCTGGGCGCATGGCAGGCGGGCCGGCGGGGCTCGCCGGGGCTTCCGGCACGCATGCGGCGAGCCGTGGCGGCGGTGGGGCGAGTGCCCGCGCCTCCGCGGCAGCTGCGGCCACACGGTCGCCGACGAGATCGCCGGCAGCGCTGCAGCCATCCGGCGGCAGCGTGGGAGGAAATGCATCGGCTGCAAAGTCGGCGAGCAGGCCGGCATGCTCGGTCTCGGCAAACAGCGTGGCGGGCGTGACGAAGCGGCCGAGGAGCGTCGTCCACGAGGCCAGCCGCCGCAGCAGGGCAAACCACGGGCTCGCCGTGCCGGCGTAGTGCGCGAAGGCCACGATGCAGCTGTGATCGTGGTCCATCGCGTCGCCGATCTTCTCGGCCAGCTGCAGGATCGTGCCGGCCGCACGGGCGTCGAGCGGCACCCGGGCCAGGGCGTCGATGCACGAGCCATCCTGCCCTTGCCAGCGAATCCGGCTCGCGGCGGGGTCGGGCAGGGGCGTACCGTCGAAGAGATTCCAGATCGCACCGCGGTAGCCACGCGCCGCGAGCACCTGTGGCAAAAACGCCGACGAGCCGCCCGTGCACTGGCCGAACGTCGTGGGGGCCGTGCCGAGCAGCTCGCGGCAGATCGCCTGCCCACGGTCGAACGACGCACCGAGCGTTTCGAGCAGCTGCCAATCGACGGGGGTGGCATCCGAGCGCCCCCCCACGATCTCGATCGAGCCCGCCGCCACGCCGGCCCGCACGCGCTCGAGCAGGCCGGGGGCGTCGCGGGCAAGCCGCTCGAGCAGCTCGCCGGTGATCACGAGGCCGAGCGGCACGGGCGACTCGAGCTCGCCCGCGAGCCGACCGCCGAGCGTGGACGCGGCCACGAGTACGAGATCGACGAGCCATACCTCCACGGGATAGTAGTGCGACCGCGTGGCCTCGAGCGCCGCGAAGCATTCGCCGAGCTTCGCGCGGGCGGCCGGCTCGTCGCCGGCGACCGCGGCCCCGGCGGCCGCCACGGCGGCTGCCGAAAAATCATCGACCACGCCGCTGATCGACGATCGCATCCGCCGGGCGAGCAATTCGGCGAGCAGCCAGGCCAGACCGAGAGCCTGAAAATCGGCATCGAGCGGAGTATCGCCGCCGACGACGACGCCCTGTTCGCCGAGCGCCGCCCGCGCGGCGTCGATCGTCGATCGATGCCCATGCGCCTGCCGCACGAACTGCGATCCCGCGAGGCCGGCCATGTCGAGCATGGCGGCGAATCGTTCGTCGCAGGCCGGGGGCACGATGCCGAGAATGGCGGCCGAGCCGGTGGGTGGCACTTCCGCGCTCGCCCAGCCCGGTGCCGCGCCCACGGCGGATATCAGGGCCGGATGCCAGGCGGCCGTCCACGCTGCCAGCAGTTCGTCGGCCTCGGGCTCGTCGAGCCAGGTCGGAAAATCATCGAGCGAGTGGCAGGGGAAAAAGACTGCGATACGCTCGGGATGCATGGTGGGCACAGCCTACACCTGGCCGATCTCGCGGAGCATCGCGGCGAGGCGGGCCTGCAGGTCGAGCATCGCCTGCCAGTGGGCGAAGTCGATCTCCACCGTCTCGTTGCCCGGCCTCATCACGGCATCTTCGGTGGCCTCGCGCAACACCGCCTGGATGTAGTCGAGCAGCTCGGCGGCTTCGGCCGACTGGGCAGGCGAGAGCTTGCCCGGCAGGGGCGGCGGGCCACCGGGCAAGAGCGGCGTGCGCACCTCCGACACGTCTTCGATCACGTCGGAATCATGGCTGGCGATGCGGTCGAGCCGCTCGCCCATCTGCTTCGCGCGGGCTTCGCCATGCCCGGGCAGCTTGGCCGCGATCTCGGCGATGCGGCGATCGATGTCGCTGTGCGAGCCGACGAGCAGGAGCGAGCGGCCCACCGAGATCAGGTCGCCGTCGCGCAAGATGCGCACCTGGATCTCCTCGCCGTTGACCTTCGTGCCGTTGGTGCTCTCGAGGTCCGTGAGCACGAGCCTGTCGTTGTCTTCCTGGAGCTTGAGGTGATAGCGGCTGATCCGCTCGTCGTTGAGCTGGATCGAGTTGCCCTCCTCGCGGCCGATGGTCACGGGCGTCGGCAGATGCTCGAACGCCCGCCCGCGATCGGCACCGTGCAACACTCTGAGCGTGACGTGGGCCATGGTTCACTCGATAATCCCCCATATTCGCCGGGCGGTCAAACGCCCCGGTCGCCCGCCGCCCGGGCAACCGCTACGATCACTCCCACGCGCCCGTAGCTCAATTGGATAGAGCATCGGTCTTCGGAACCGAGGGTTGGGAGTTCGAGCCTCTCCGGGCGTATTTGGAACGACTTGTTTTTCAGTACTTTTTGAACGCGAGGCGATTGGCAGTTTCGTCGCGCGATCAGGAATCCTCAAAAATCCTCAGATCTGTACCGGAGTGAGGACGGGTCGGCGGCGCGGCATCGGCGGAGGGAACGCCCGAATCGGCGGCGTCAGATACCCGGAAACAACTGCTGCCCTATGAGGCCAGGAAACGCAGTCTCAACCCGCTTGGCGGTCTTGCTTGGCGAGTTTCTTGGCGATCTCGCCCACCAGCGGCCAGTTCCGGGTGGTGATGGCTTCCCGCAACCGCTGTTCAAGAATGGCGGTCGCGGAATGCTCATGGCCGAAGGTTCTGCCAAACATCCACGGTGCATATCTGTCGGCATGCGTCTTCCACGCCCAATTCCACGATAAGAACCCCGAGGGCTTGGCGAGTTCTCTGACCACCAAGGGCGGTACGCAAATCAACATAGATTCCAGCACAGCCACCAGGCTTTAGAAAATCGCATGGGAGACGACGCGGAAATTCAAAGAAAAGAACAAGCACTACTACCTCCGGGCAACCTGCCCGAGGCTGAGATCTCCCAGGGCAAAAATGGCCAGATCGTCATCTTCACGGGTCTGGTGATGCCCAAGGACCATGGATGATGGGCTCGCACACTCGTCCTCGCCTCACCGGACTCACGTCTGTCTGGTCGAGAACACGTCGCGGTAACGGCGTGCTCACCACCACCAGCCACGACTAACTTGACTTATGTGTCGTGTATGGCTATCCTGTCAATACGGGAAACAAATCCCTGCCCGACTTCACGCCTGATGGCCTTCTGCCGCCCGGTAACTACGAACTTTCGCTCGAGGACTTGGCTTTGTCGCCGTTGGTGACTGGACCAAGTGGCGGGGAGTCACCGAATTGGGACGCCTCGTGGCGCAGAGCATTGGTCGGCAATCTTTCTCTCATGGTGCGGCAGTTATGGCATGTGGGTGTCACGGAAATTTTTGTGGACGGCTCTTTCGCCGAGGACAAAGAGCATCCGAATGACATCGACGGCTACTTTGAGTGCGATCTGAAGCGGCTGGCATCTGGGGAATTGGAGAGAGAACTCAACCTACTCGATCCTCACAAGGTCTGGACATGGGACCCCGAGACTCGCCGCCCCTTCCGCGGCTACCCAAAGAAGCAACTTCCCATGTGGCATAGGTACCGGGTCGAACTGTATCCGCATGTCGGCCAACTGAGCGGCATTCGTGACCGGTACGGCAATGAACTCGAGTTTCCCTCGGCTTTCCGGCTGTCACGCAGGAACAGCCAACCGCGAGGCATCATCAAGATCAAAGGAAAAGACACATGATTCGCAATGAAGCCGAATATCAGGAAGCGGTGCGACGGCTTGCCGACGAACAGAAGCGGCTCAAGGTGCAGCGTGCGAAACTGGGTGAACTCGACTTGAGCCAGGAGGAGATCAAGAGGGTGCTCGACCCAATCAAGTCCTTTCATGAGCAGCTTAAGGAGGAGGTGGCCAGCTACGAACGTTTGCAGCGGGGCGAGTTCGAGGAACTGCAAAACTTTGAAGGGCTCGGACGGCTGCTGATCGCCTTACGGATCTCGAAGGGCATCACTCAACGGGATCTCGCGGAGCGCCTTGGTGTTCATGAATCACAGGTCTCGCGGGACGAGAGAAACGAGTATCGCAGCGTCACGGTCGAGCGGGCCAATCGCATCCTAGAAGGATTGGGCGCTGAGGTGACAACTCGCGTTTCCTCGACGGGAGGACCATTTCCTTCCGGAAAACGCGACCGTGTGTCTGCCTAGGCAGCTGCCACTTCGTTCATTGCCGGAGATGTGAGCCGCGACAATGAGTGGCGACCACCGCGAGGGAAGCCGAGGGGCTGGCCGCCTGGAGGGCGGCCTGAATCACTTGCATCAGCGGCGGAGCACGCTGATCCGCAGCGGCGGCAGGATCGACGTGGAGGCGGGCAGGGTCGATGACGTGCCGCCAGACGGGGCCGTGTTCTTGCGGACGCCCGCTGTGCGGCCGGCCTGGCCCTGCACGCTGAAGATCTGCGTGGGCCCGAGCGAGGCTGTCCAGACGTCGGGCCGCGCGTTGCCCGCCCCGCTGAAGGCTGCGAACGACGCCGCAGGAATCTTGCCGATGCCGGAGTAGGTCTCGACCCTCGAGCCGCCACCGACACCGGCCGACACCGTGTAGCCATCGGCCAGGCCGGGCGCGCCCGGCAGCGCCGCCACCGACACGCCGTTCGAGAACGACGGCGAGATCGGATTCACGGAGTTCACGAGCGCGGGCGTGGCCGGCATGCCGTTGTAGGTGTTGACGGTGGCTCGCCGGCCCGGACCGCTGCCGACGATGATCTCCGTCACGCCGTCGGGGGCCGCGGCTACGAGCGCGGTGCCGGAGAAGGTGCCGATGTCGGCCGTGGCGAGCGTCACGCCGCCGCGAAACGCCGGGCCGAACGGCTGAAATTGCCGCGAGGGCGCGGTCGCGACCCCGGTGCCGGGCGTCACCGTGAACACGCGCACGAGGTTGCCGCCCCGCTGCTGCCCGACGACCAGATCGATCCGGCCGGGGCCTGTCACGGGGCCGGCCGCGACTTCGACACCGCCCGTGTAGCCCGGGCCGAAGGGGAACGACCGGTATTCGGGGAGCTCGACACCGCTCTGCGAAAACAC
>JAIXPT010000059.1 GCA_027486095.1 Planctomycetaceae bacterium
AAGCAGACGATCCTGAGGACGATCCAGGGGCAGGGCAAGCTCACGCCCGCACTGGCGTCTCGCATCGAGTCGGCCGACAGCCCGAAACAGTTGGAGGATCTCTACCTGCCGTTCAAGCCTCGCAAGCTGTCGCTTGCCGAGATCGCCCGGCAGCGGCGGCTCGAACCCTTGGCGCGAGAGATTCTCGCCGCCGACCCGCTGGCGGCCGATCTCGACAAGCGGGCCACGGATTTCATCGATGCCGACGGGCAGGTGGCCACCGCCGCGGATGCCCTGCTCGGGGTGGGCCACATCATCGCGGACGATTTCAGCGAACATGCCGACCTGCGGCAGCGGCTGCGCGACATCCTGGCGCGGAAAGCCCACCTCAAAAGCCAGCGCGTGGAGAGCCAGGGGAAAGCCCTCTCCAAGGACGAGAAGCATTTCCGCGACTATTTCGACTACTCGGAACACGTGCAGAGGGTGCCGCCGCACCGCGCGCTCGCCATCAATCGTGGCGAGCGGGCCAAACTGCTCAAGGTGCGGATCGACGGACCGACCGACGAGATGCAGGCCGTTGCCGAGGAGCTGCTCGTGGCGGCGGGGCATCCGCATGCAGAGTTTCTCCGCGGCTGCATCCGCGACGCGCTCGCGCGGTTGGTGCTGCCGAGCCTCGAGCGGGAGATCCGCCGCGAGATCACGGAATTTTGCGAGTCGCATGCGGTCGAGGTGTTCGCCCGCAACCTGCGCAACCTGCTCTTGCAATCGCCCGTGGCCGGTCGCCGCGTGCTCGCGCTCGATCCCGGCTTCAAGAGCGGCTGCAAGGCCGTCGCCATCGATGAATGCGGCAATCCGCTGGAGCATGCGGTGCTCCATATCATCGGCCACAAGGAAAAACGGGAGGCTGCGGCCCGCCGCATCGTGGAGCTGGTGAAAACCCACGCCTGCACCGTGATCGCGGTGGGCAATGGCACGGCCGGCCGCGAGACCGAGACGCTGGTGGCGGAGCTCGTGGGCGGTGAGCTCGCGGAGCTCGACGTGGGCTACGTGATCGTCAACGAGGCGGGGGCGAGCGTCTATTCGACGAGCGCCTATGCCCGGGAGGAGTTTCCCGGTCATGAAGCCGCTGTCCGCGGGGCGATCTCGATCGGCCGGCGGCTGCAGGATCCGCTCTCTGAACTGGTGAAGATCGAGCCGGCCAACATCGGCGTGGGGCTCTACCAGCACGACGTCAAAGCCCGGCATCTGCATGCCTCGCTCGATGCGGTGGTGGAGAGCTGCGTGAACTACGTCGGGGTCGATGCCAACACCGCGAGCCCCGCCCTGCTGCGCTACGTGTCGGGGCTCAATCAGACGACCGCTCGCGGCCTGCACGAGTGGCGGGCCAAGAACGGGCCGTTCGCATCGCGGCAGCAGTTCCTCGAGGTGCCGGGGTTCGGCGAGGCGGCGTTCGTCCAGGCGGTGGGCTTCCTCAAGATCACCGGTGGAACCAATCCGCTCGATTCGACCTGGATCCACCCGGAGAGCTATGCCGTGGCAGAGCAGGTGCTCGCACGGCTGGGGGGAACGCCCGCAGATCTCACGAACCGGCAGCAGGCCGCAGCCATCGCCGAGAAGGCCGTGGAGCTCGATCTGCCGGCCCTGGCCGCGGAATTGGGCGTGGGCCGCCTGCTACTCGCCGACATCGTCGAGCAGCTGGCCCGGCCCGGCCGGGATCCGCGCGAGGATCTGCCGAAGCCCTTCTTCAAGAAGGGGGTGCTCAAGCTCGAGGATCTGGAAGTGGGCATGGAGCTGATGGGGTCGGTGCTCAACGTCGTGGATTTCGGTGCCTTCGTCGATATCGGCCTGCACGACAGCGGGCTTGTGCATATCAGCCAGCTCTCGAGCCGCTATGTGCGCGACCCGCACGATGTCGTCACCGTGGGGCAGATCGTGAAGGTGTGGGTGCTCGAGATCGACAAGGCCAGGCGCCGGGTGGCGCTCACCATGATCGAGCCCGGCACCCAGCGGCAGCAGCCGGCGCGGCGGGATGGCCGGCCGGAGAAGCGGCCGCCCTCCGAGCAGGCGGAAAAGCCCCGTCCGCCCAAGCCGCCGAGGCAGCGGGAGCAGGCACGCCCCCCGCGCGAGCCGCGCACCCGCACCTACACCGCGAAGCCTGCGAAGAAACCGGCCAAGCCGCTCACCGACGCGATGCGGAAGGGCCAGGAGCCGCTCCGCACCTTCGGCGACTTGAAGCAATTCTTCGAGAAGCGCGAGTCGGAAGAGGAAACGTAGGACAGGGTAGCGACAGGCCTCCAGGCCTGTCGAAACCGGCCGGACACGACAGAGCTGGAGCTCCGTCGCTACGTTTTGCACGACAGGCTGAAGCCTGTCCTATCGCTCGCGGAACGTGATCCGGCCCTTGGTGAGATCGTAGGGAGAAAGCTCCACCTTCACCTTGTCGCCCGGCACGATGCGGATGAAATTCTTTCGCATCTTGCCGGCAACGTGGGCGTTGACGATGTGGCCGCCGGTGATCTGCACGCGAAACCGCGTGTTGGCGAGGGCCTGCGTGACCACGCCTTCCACTTCGAGTGCTTGTTCTTTTTCGGCCATGAGTGCCTTGATGCGAGGAGACCGTGCTCGCCGATGGTATCGCGGCGGCACGCGCCCGTCCAGCGGACGTCATTCGTCGGCGGCCGCCTGCGGCGCCGAGCCCGACGCCTTCCACTTCAAATAGGCGTCGAAGAAGCCGTCGAGATTGCCGTCGAGCACGCTCTGGAAATTGCCGACATAGTGCCCGGTGCGCTGATCTTTGACCCGCTGATCCGGGTGGAGGAAGTAGTTGCGAATCTGGGAGCCGAATCCGGTCTTCGGCTGCTGCTTGTAGCGGGCGAGCTGCTCGGCCTCGCGCTTCTCTTCTTCGACGCGGGCGATCCGCGCGCGGAGCATCTTGATCGCCGTGGCCCGATTCTTGTGCTGGCTGCG
>JAIXPT010000052.1 GCA_027486095.1 Planctomycetaceae bacterium
AAAACCTCGATGGCCCACCTCTTCAACTCGGGCCGCCGGTGCGTGCCTTCCCTCGGCTCGCTTGCGCTCGCCTCGGTCAGGCACGCACCGGCGATTTACAGAACGTATGTTGCACTAACAATCCTCGGCCTTTCCTGCGATCGACTCACTCACCCGCCCGCGGCTCATTGTCCGGAAAGACTTCGATGGTGATATTGCGGTACGAAGCAACAGCCTTGCAGTTCCCATGGATCTGGAGGCCGATCAGACCCTCGAGCGGGATTGCCGGATCTGTTTCTATGTAGTCCACCACCAGCCGATCGTTGAGCGTTAGTCGCACCCGGGGGCCTTGGCTGCGGATTTCGTAGCGGTTCCACCCGCCAACCTTTTCGATCCCCGCGATCAGCGTTTTGTCTGCCTGCACCAGCGCTTTCCTGCGTCGGGATTCATCATAGAGGTTGCCCGATCGATCCGGCCCAAGATCGGCTTGGAATCCGATCATCTCACAACCGTGGCCGGCTTCGCGTTCGCTGTGAAACTGCACGCCACCGTTGACAAAGCCAGACTCGCCAACGATCCGATATTCGAAGCACAAACGAAAATTACGATACCGCTTCTTATGCGTCAAAAACTCGTTCTGCGGATTGCCTTCCATCGAACCGCCGGCTATCGCACCATCCTCGATTCGCCAGACCGCGAGGTTTCCTTCCCACCCGTCCAAGGTCTTGCCATCGAACAGCGGCTCCTCCCCGGCCTCAGAGGCCATCGTGCCGAGCGTGGCAAGAACCAAAACAAGTGCACAGCCCTGGCGGCAAACGAACGACATTCCAGGCAGAGATCGACCCGATCCGCACGTCATACTTCAAACTCATCCGCAGGATCGAAAGGCGGCATGGGCACGATGATGATGCGGAGCTTGCCGACAGCTCGGTGTACGCAGCCTGGGCGGATCATGACCGTCGTCATGGGTTTGAGTGGAATGATGTTCCCGTCTGCCTCGAGATGCCCCTCGCCTTCGACGACGATATAGATCTCGGTCATCTTTTTATGGAAATGGGCGCGGCTGTCGGTGTGGATGTCCGTGAGATGTACGGTCGCAAGCGTATTCCAGTCTTCCTGAAATGCGCGGCGGGCCTGGCCGCACGGACAGGCCGTCGGTGCGATCGCGTCAAGTTGTGCAACAGCGAAGCGAGGTTCTGGCATACGTGTCTGCTATTGAGGATTGAAAAGTTTGATCATGCACCAGCAACAAAAGGCCCGGAGCGGAAGCGCCGGGGCCAACGTGAAGGCGAGCTGCAAAGCATCAATAGATGCGTGGAATCTCGAATCCCGTACGCTGATCTCTCGCAAAAAAACTCGCCGCTTCTTGATCCCCGACGATGGTTTCCTGTTTTGGATCCCAGTGAATCACACGATTCAAACGGGCTGCGATCCCGGCCAAATGACATGTGTTCATCATTTGCACGTGGCTCTCGACGTCCGAGACGGTTTCGCCGCCTTCACGAATGCAGCGATAGAAATTGCTCTTGTGCGACTCGGGTGGCTTGCCCTTGAAGAGCCGGGAGAGGTCTGCATCCGAAAACAGTCCGTCATCCCAATGCTGCTCTATCGGCGCCCCCGTGATCTTTGAGCGATTCACGAACACGCGCCCTTTGGTGCCTTCAAACAGAATGCCGTTGTCACCGCGGCTTGTGATAGTCATCTCGATCCCGCCGGTAAATCGGCACTTGACCGCAAAATCGGTTGACGTGTTCCAGCAGTCATCAACCAAGGGGTACCCATGGGCAAATGCCACGGGATGCTCAGCATCGGTTCCGTCGATCTCAGTCGGTCCCATTCCTTCCTTGTCTTTGCCGATCGCCCATGTGGCGATGTCCACATGATGCGCTCCCCAGTCGGTGAACTTCCCGGCAGAGTATTCGTACCACCAGCGAAAGGCTGAGTGACAACGGGCTTCGCAATAAGGGACCATCGGGGCTTGGCCAAGCCATGCGTTCCAATCCAAATGCTTGGGCGGTTCAGCGAGCGGAAACGGCCCGCCAGCCGGAGCGCCGTCGATCCCGACCGTAATCTTCCGAATGTCGCCCAAGAGGCCTTTCTGCACCATGTTCACGGCCCGCAAAAAAAGCTTCTGCTCGCTGCGCTGTTGCGTTCCGACCATGAAGACGCGATCAGCGTATTTTTTGCAGGCCCTGCGAATCAGCTGGTTCTCTTCCAGGGTGAGCGTCAGCGGCTTCTGACAGAACACGTGCTTCCCAGCTTGCAACGCCTCAATGGCGATCTTCACGTGCCAATGATCGGGTGTCGAAATGCTGACGACCTCGATATCGTTTCGCGCGAGCAACTTGCGGTAGTCGGCGTATACATCGGCTCTTCCTTTGCCGATATTTTCATCTCGCTTGGCATGCGCCGCGCGGTCCGAATCGACATCGCACACCGCAAGCACATCGCCAAACTGATTGTGCTCGGCAGCGTCTCTCAGACCCATGCTTCCGAGGCCAACGCAACCAACCGTTGGCCGGTCGTTCCTGTCGCGATTGGCAAAAGCTGCCGCAGACGAAAAAAAGTACGGCGCTGCCAGCGCACCTGCCGGAGCACCGAGGGCACGCGTCAAGAATGTGCGCCGGGGCTTCTTAGTTCGAAGAGTCATGGCGGAGTCGCTTGGCTCGCGACCGACGATACAGCCCACTCGCCCCTCCGGCGACAACCAGCAACACAAAGGTGGACGGTTCGGGAACGGCGACAAAGTTGAGCGAAAGGTCGGTGCCGCCGTCGGTCAGGCCCACGCTGAATGCGCCGCCATTCAGGTTGTTCGAGAATCCGCTTGTTCCGTTCGACGACCCCGTGTTGATCGAGAAAAAGCCGGGGTCAAAACCGGTGATCACCGAATTCGTGGAAAAGAGTGTCCAGCTTTTGTTCGTGAGGCCATCGAAATTGAGGGCATTACCACTGACATCCGGCCCCGTGGAACTCAGGCTCCAGAGATTGATGTTGTATGTGTTGGCAACGCTCAGGCTGGCAAGGCTCAGAGCGGCACTGTTGGTGAGGCTATACGTGTCGTACCCGATGCCTGCAGCACCATCTGCATCCAAAATCTGAAAATTAAAATTGCCGCCGCCGACCAATGTGAGCGTGCCGCCATTCTGTGTCAGGATGCCGGGACTATTTCCTGCCGAAATCGTTCCTGCGGCTTCAACCGTCTTTCCTGCCGCGAGGAGCGTGCCGTTGCCTGACAGTGTCTGAGCAGCGGCGAGCTGGAAGATACTTGGCGTCACGCCAGTCACACTCAAGCTTGCTCCCGATGCAAGGCTGATGAGGGGACTGTTGGCGATCGACCCGCTACCAGAAATCGCCAACAACCCATTGATGACGTTGGTTATCCCGCCATAGGTACCGACATTGCTGAGCGTGAGCGTGCCAGTGCCGGATTTGGTCAGCCCACCGGCGCCGGAGAGAATGCCCGAGTAGGTTGTGCTCGCGTTGTTGCCTCCGATCGTCAGCATGTTGCCGTTATTGGCGAGGCTACGGGAGCCTGTGAGCCCGCCAAGGTTCGAGGCCTGCGAAAAAGTGATAGACCCGGAGTCGCCCGAGTTCATGTCGAGCGTCGAGTTGGTCAGGGCGTTGGCATTCCCGATTGCGAGCGTGCCCGATGAGATTCGCGTGCCACCGGTAAACGAGCTGCTGCCGGAGAGCGTGAGCGTGCCAGTACCGGATTTGGTCAGCCCACCGGCGCCGCTGAGGGAACCGCCATACGTCGAACTGTTGTTGTTGATGCCGCCACCAATGTTCAGCGTGACTGCAGCCGATGCAGTGTCCGTGAGCACGATGTTCTGCGTGCCTGAGAGTCCTCCGAGATTGAATGTGCCGATGCCCGAACCAAACGCGAGGCCTCCAGCGATACTTACGGTCAACGTGCTGTTCCTGACGGCGTTGGCGTTGCCGAGCAAGAGCCTGCTCCCCGCGACGCCATTCGATTCTGCACCGCCGGTGAAGGAGTTGCTTCCAGCAAGGATCACGGTACCAACGGAGTTAGCGAACGGGCCGCCGCCTAAGCTGACGTTATTCGCCGTGTTGAGCCCGCCAGACCCGCTAATGGTGGAATTGACGGTGAAAACATGGAGAGCGCTATCCGTGGAATTGCCGGCCAGGAACGTCGCCGTCCCGCTCGGCAATGAGATAGCGCCCGCCAATGTTCCAATCGACCCAGCTCCGTTTACGCTGTTCGGCTGCGACAACTCAACGATGCCTTGATTGGCCACGATGAGGCTATTAACGGTGTTGGTGCCGGTGTTTTTGATGCGGATGCCCAGGCCGGCCTGAATTTCCAACGAGGTGCCGGCAAACGTTGAGTTGCCCGTGCCCGCGATCGTGCGAATTCGAAACGCACCGGTCTGATAGGTGTTTCCAGCGACTGGAGCCACGGCCGTGCCGGTGCCCGTATTGCCTGTTCGGAAATTTACGGCGTTGCTGAAACTGCTGACCCCTGATCCATCACTTGCCTGTAGCACGAAGTTTGTTTGAGCTTGTAGCCCACGACTCTCTATTCCGCATACTGCGATTGAAAATGCTGAAACGAACGCAGCTTTGCAAAGAAGATTGGTGTTCATCAAAGCCTCAGCATGGTTGGGAAGTAGGGAATGCGAGCTGCCAGCTGGCAATCACTGCTGTTTGGGGCTGTTCCTCCCAAGCCCTTTTCTGAGCATCGACTACGCGATGCACGAGCGAAATGGCTCGATCGAGCTATTTTTCGATTTTGTTGAACTGAGTCCGCAAATCATTTTTTCAGCCGGTGTCTACGGTTGAAGCTGCCGGGGAATGACGATATGAATTCGATAGGGCCAGACTCCGAGCTGGGGCTGAAGTCTCGCGGGTGCCCACGCTTCTGGAGGGACTTTTATGGCGACGCGGATCTGCATGTCGCACGGCAGGCAAACGGGTCGTTTGCCTGCGCTGAAGGGGGCCTTTTCGCAGGGCTTCACACTCATCGAGCTGCTGGTCGTGATCGCGATCATTGGCACGCTCATCGGCCTGCTGCTCCCGGCCGTGCAAAGCGCCCGTGAGGCGGGCCGGCGGACGCAGTGCATCGGCAACATGAAGCAAGTCGCCTTGGCCGTCGTCTCCCATGAATCGGCGAAGCAGGCCTATCCCGCCGGCTCGACCACCAGATCCGCAGCCAACGCAACCGTGCCTTACTACACCACCTGGACCGTCGATATTCTTCCGTTCCTCGAACAAGGCACGCTTTTCGACAACTGGAAAAACGCGAGCCTCGCCGCGGGAACGGGCGGCACGCCTGCCCCAATCTTTGGGGGAAGCACTCCGGCGGAACAGAGCGCCGCGATGATCGTGCAGGCGGCTTTGCTTCCCGTCTTCGTCTGCCCCAGCGACGTCAACACCCGCAGCTTGCAGCGACCGGCATCTGGCAGTTCGCTTCAGTGGGCCCCGGGATCATACCGGGCCATGTCGGGCTCTTCGCTCGGTCAGAATGCCGATCAATACTGGGACGTGCCACAACATATCAATCTGCCAGAGGCAACTCTGCCGACAGCGTGGCGGGGGCCGATGCACAACATTACGACGATTCGCTCCGGAGGGCAGCGAGCGATGCAGCCCGTCCGCGTGCGGCAGGTGACCGATGGCGTCTCGAAAACTCTCTTGGCGGGCGAATACCACACCACGACCCAACCAGACCGACGGACGTTCTGGTCGTATCCATACACCTCGTACAACCAGTCAAGCGCGTTTCCCGAGAGCCGCACGTTGCTGCCAGACTACACGGGTTGCCAGGCCATCGGCGGCGGCGGGACGGACACATGCAAGCGAGCCTGGGGAAGCCTCCACAGCGGCGGCGGGATCGTGTTCGGTCGCTGCGATGGGTCCGTCGGCGTCGTCGATCCGAATGTCGATATGACCGTGTTCCGTGCGGCTGCCACGATCCAAGGCGGCGAGTCGCAGTCGCTGCCATGAGGACCATACCCATCGGCTCACCACGAGTTTGCCACCTGGGCGTGACAGCGCTGACGCTCGCCGTCACGTGCACAGCCTGCAGTCCGGCTTCTTACAAGCTCGTGCCTGTTTCGGGCGTCGTGTCGCTGGATGGCCAGCCGCTCGCCGGCGGCATCGTCAACTTCCAGCCCATGATCCTCGGGTCGGGGGCCAATGCGGGCCCGGGATCCACCGCCCGAACCGGCACCGACGGCCGCTTCACGCTGGCAACTATTCGTGGCGCGCAGGGAGCCGTCGTGGGCGACCACATCGTGAAGATCTACTCCTTCAACGCGGAAACAGCCATGCGTTCGGCCACTGGCGATGCTCTCGAGCGGGAGAGGGTGCCCTCGCGCTATAACTACACCAGTGACCTCACGTTCAACGTGCCGGCAGCCGGAACCGAGCAAGCCGATTTCCAACTCATGACCAAGTGATGGTCGGTCATTGCTTGCAGGCTCGCCTGACCTCCACCCCGGGTGATTCCAGAAAACACACCATGCGTTTCAGTGCTTGTGCGGTGGCCGTGATGGTGTGGTTGGTGGGCGATAGCGGCCCCGACGGCCAGGCCAATTCTGCAGATCTGCCGCTCACGCGGATTGCTGACATTCGCCTGTTAACCCGCCAGGAAGCCGCCAAGAAGATCCCGGTGCATGTGCGCGGAGTTGTACAGTGGACGTTTGGCATCGAGGGATCGTTCGATTTCACGGTGGCCGATGACTCGGGCGCTATTTATGTGGCAACGTTTTCTGCCGCCAAAAAAGTGTTGCCGCGTGACCAAGCGGGGCGTGAAAACGATATGACCTCACTCGATGTGCGAATAGGCATGGAGGTCGAAGTCGAGGGCCTCACAAGTGCAGGCGGATATGCGCCGGTGATCGATCCGCTGAAGATCCGAGTGATCGGAGTCGTTCCCGCATTGCCTGTCCGCAAACTCAACGTCGCAGATCTCTACCGCGGCAGCGAAGACGCGCAACGGGTCGAACTCGAACCCGTCGTCGTGCAATCCGTTCGGGAAAATCCCATCTTACGCTGCCGAGACCTTCGTGTATGCAGCAGGTCGGGCAATTATGCCTTGGTAGGCGTTCATCCTGCACCATGGAATGAACCAGACAAGGTGATCGATGCCGAAGTGCTCGTTCGCGGAACCGTACTCACGCTTTTTAATTCACGACTAGAGCAAATTGGAGTTCGTGTGTCGGTGCCAAAGGAAGATGACTTTCAGGTCCTTAGCCCCCCGCCAAAGGATCCTTTTGCAGTGCCGATCATCGAGGTTGCAGAGCTTCGGCTTTTCCGGCCAGACGGATTGTCGCCCCATCGAAACTTGATTGAAGGCACGGTCACTCTCGTTGCAGCCAATGAGTTGGTCATTCAAAACGGCGATCGCGGCGTCAGCATAAAGTCTACGCCGCCGAACGGGCTGATGGTGGGCGATCATGTGCTCGTCGCAGGATTCGTCGAGGCGCGTCAGTCGATTGCTTTTATCACCGACGCGATTGTCAAAAAGATTTCTTCGGGCACCGCACCGCAGCCGACATCCACTACCGTGGAGCACATCGTGGAGACGTGCCGCGAAAATGCCGACCGCGCTTGGGACGTTCATCCCGAAGACTTCGATCATCGTTTGGTACGGATTCAGGGAACGGTGATCGGGGCCGTTCGTAAAGGGGCCGAGCCATTCGCACTCCAGACGAACACTGGCAAGCAGATCATGGTGCGATTTACGGCAGACTCCCCTGGTTTTGCGAAAGCGATTGAAGCGGGAAGCGTTGTGGGCGTCGCTGGAATCGCGATTGTCAAGCAACGGGCAGCGGGGCCGGTTGCTGACTCTTCCAAAGCGCCTTTCATTGAACTTTTGCTGCGTGGCTCAGAGGATGTCCATCTCTTACAAGCCCCGTCGTGGTGGTCAAGGGAACGGCTAGGGATCGCTCTCGTTTCGACTGCGGGGGTTCTGCTTGCGGCGATGACGTGGGTCATGGTCTTGCGACGCACTGTGAAGAAGCAGTCGCAACGAATCGAAACGGCTCTCCGCACCCATCGCGATGCAGAGCTCGAGCTCAACGCGGCCACTCGCGAGCGTATTCGTCTGGCCGGTGATCTTCACGATGGCGTTCACCAGCTTCTCTCGGCAGCCTCATACCGCCTTGAAAGCGTGGCAGAGCTTTCATCACGTGATCCAGCCGCAGCCATCAACAATCTTCAAATAGCACAGAAGGTCTTGAACCACAGCCAGAATGAAATGCGTGCTCTCATGTGGGGAATCCATGAACTGGCGAACGCGCCGCCGGACTTTGTGCAACTGCTGGAGCAGGCACTCGCGCGAATGGGGAATATTGACGCAGACATGGTTGAGATCCGACGCGATGGCCAGCCCCAGCCGGTGCCTCCCCGAGCGGCAGGAAGCCTTCTTCTGCTTGCCCAGGAGGCAGTCGCCAATGCAATTCGCCATGGCAAAGCAACTCACATCCTGGTGCTCGTAGATTTTGCCGAGCACTCGCTCAGCCTTGTCATTCACGACAACGGCATCGGTTTTGACCGGACGGTCAAGAAGGCAGTTCCGCAGGGTGGATTTGGATTGGCAAATATGCGGCGCCGAGTGCAGGAACTTTCTGGAACGATCACGGTCGATTCCGAACTTGGTCACGGCACGAAGATCACCGTCGTTCTCCCATGGACGGAACTTCGCCGCCTGTTTCAGTCGCCCCCCCTTTCTTCCTCCCGATCATGACAGCCGCATTTCCGATTCGAATTCTCCTGGTCGATGACCATGTTGTCGTGCGCGAAGCACTTGCTTCGATGCTCAGCCTGGACGCCGATTTTCAAATCATTGGGCAGGCGGGGAATGCTGCCGACGCGATTGCAATCCATTCCACGCTCAATCCAGACATCACCCTTTTAGATGTGCGGCTGCCTGGAAAAGATGGTTTTGCAGTGCTGAAAGAGCTGCGACGTCGAGCCGAGAACGTCCGGGTCATCATGCTTGCCTCGAGCTCACTGCCACACGAAGTCGGGAAGGCTCGAGAGCTTGGTTCGCGTGGTTACCTGCCGAAGCAGATCACTCGCGAACAGTTGGCCAGCTCAGTTCGGAGCGTCCATCAAGGCGCCACCTGCTGGGAGCATTCTCGCTCGGTTCCACAACCACTCATTCATGCGCTTTCTGCTAGAGAGTTGGAGGTGTTGGATTGCCTGCGACGTGGCCTGACGAACGCCGACACGGGCAGAGTGCTCGATATCAGCGAGCACACCGTCAAGAATCATGTCAAAGCCGTCTTGGAAAAGCTCGACGCATCGGATCGCACCGAGGCAGTCGCCCGCGGGTTTGAATTGGGCCTGTTGAGCTAGGGCGTGGGTTCGACGACAACTGGAACACCAAGTGTGCCGCATTCAGAAAAGGATGGCATTGATGCTCAAGGTCTTGGCTTCGTGCGGCGTCTTCAGTTCGATTTTTTTCCTGAGCCTGGCAGGGGGCGCTGCCGATCTGCCGCAGACAAACCACTCCCGCCCCTCTGTGGCCGAGGCGAGCGACGAAGGCCGTCGGGCGATTGCCCGTTTCCGCACCCCCTACGGGGCGGAGATACGGCTGCTGGCCGCCGAACCCATGCTGGCCAACCCCGTCGCCTTCGGGTTTGACGAAACCGGCCGGGTGTACGTGGTGGAGACATTCCGCCACCACAGGGGCGTCACCGATATCCGCAGCCACATGGACTGGCTCGAAGACGACCTCGCCTGTCGCACCGTGGCCGACCGCGTGGCCATGTACAAGAAACATCTGCAGGATGAATTCCCGACCTACGAAGTGGAGCAGGAACGGATCAAACTCCTCGAAGATACCGATGGCGACGGCGTTTTTGACACGCACACGATCTTTGCCGACGGCTTTCGTGAGCCAGAGGACGGGCTGGGCGCCGGTGTGCTCGCCCGCCGGGGCGACGTCTACTTCACCTGTGTGCCGAAGTTACTGTTGCTCAGGGACACCGACGGCGACGGCAAGTCGGACACCCGTGAGGCCATGCATGCCGGCTTCGGCATCCACGTTGGGTTCCTTGGGCACGACCTCCACGGGCCCAAGATCGGTCCTGACGGGCGGCTCTATTTCAGCATCGGCGACCGGGGCATCAACGTGGTGACGCAAGAAGGCCAGCGGCTGAACCTGCCCGACACCGGCAGTGTACTCCGCTGCGAGCTCGACGGATCAAACCTCGAAGTCTTCGCCCAGGGACTCCGCAATCCCCAAGAGCTCATCTTTGACGAACGTGGCAACCTGTTCACGCACGACAACAACAGCGATTCAGGCGACCAGGCCCGGGTGACGTATCTGGTCGAAGGTGGTGATCACGGCTGGCGCATCGGCTATCAATTTTTCGACGACCGCGGCGCTTGGAATACCGAGAAGCTCTGGTATCCGCCGTTCGAGGGCCAGGCGGCTTACATCGTGCCGCCCATCGATAACCTTGGCAACGGCCCCTCGGGCATCACCTTTAACCCCGGCCTCGGTCTGGGCGGACGGTACAAAAACACGTTTTTCGTTGCCGATTTCAAAGGGTCCAACGCTCTGTCCGGCGTGCGCACGTTCACGCTCGCACCAAAAGGTGCCGGGTTCCAGATGAACTCGACCGAGGATCTGGTCTGGGGCATGTGTGTGACGGACGTCGATTTCGCCCCTGGCGGCGGCTTGGTCATGAGCGACTGGGTTGATGGCTGGGCCCAGCCCGGCAAGGGCCGCCTTTACGAGCTGACATTTCCCGACATGGCCGACCGCGCCGACCTCGCGGAAACCCGGAAGCTCATCGCCGAAGATCTGCCAACACGTTCGGTGGCCGACCTGACCGGCCTGCTCGACCACGCAGACATGCGAGTTCGGCAGGAAGCCCAATTCGCCCTGGCGACCAAAGGCCCTGAGGGCAAGGCCGCCTTCGAAGCCGCAGCGTCCGGGAATTCAGTGACAACTCTGCTGGGAAGGCTGCACGGTATCTGGGGCCTGGGCATGCTCACCCGCAAAGATCGAAGCCTGATCACTTCGGTTCGTGGGCTCCTGAACGATCCAGACACCGAAATCCGTGCCCAGGCTGCAAAACTGTTGGGCGAGATTCCCGATGAAGCCCCGGCCACGTTCGAGCGGCTTGCGGAATTACTCCAGGACGACTCGCCCCGCGTGCGGTTCTTCGCCGCGACGGCACTCGGCAAGACCGGCAACCCGAAAGCGGCGCCGCTTCTTCGCGAGGCCGTCGCAGCCGCTGAGGATCGTGATCCCTGGTTGCGTCATTCGTACGTGCTCGCCCTGAGCCGCATCAGTGACCCTGCGACGCTCGATGCGATGGTCGTCGATCCTCGCCCTGCCGTGCGCAAGGCTGCGGCCGTCGTCCTGCGTCGCAACGGCGGCGATCAACTCACGAAACTCTTGGCGGATCCGGATCTCGCAATCGCCTTGGAATCCGCCCGAGCGATTCACGATGAACCGGTCGAGGCCGCCATGCCGGCACTGGCCTCGCTCGACCTCGAGCAGGCGAGGCGCGATCCGGCACTCTTACGGCGGGTGATCGCGGCGAATCTGCGGCTCGGTGAACTGTCCAACGCGCAAAGGCTTGCAGAAATCGCAGCCGCAGCTGACATTCCGCCGGCCTTGAGAGCCTCTGCCATCGAAGGCTTGGCTCATTGGGGTGAAGGCCGCCCGCGCGATCCGATCGTCGGTGTCTGGCGGCCGATCAAATCGCATCAAACACAAGAAGCGATCGAAGCCTTTCGGCCCTATGCCGAGAGGCTGGTCGAAGATATTGACCCCGAGGTCTCACTGGCAGCGATCCAGGCAGCCCGGGCATTAAAATCGAACGCGGCGTCGAACTCGCTCAAACGGCTTGCGGCCGATCCCAAGGCCGAGAGTGGCATCCGGGTGGAGGCCGTGCTGGCTCTCGAGGCCACCGAGTGTGCCGAACTTGCCTCGATCGTCGAATCCGCACTTGATGATCGCGACGACCGCCTGCGTGCCGAAGCTCGCCGGATTCTCGCCAGGCTCGATCCCTCACGCGTTCTCGCACTGGCGGAAGACGTCATTCAGAACGGATCGATTCGTGAGCAACAGGCCATCATCGACACCATCGGCCGGCTCGACTCCGAAGAGGCCGAGGTACAGATCGATCACTGGATTGAGCGCCTCACGCAGGGCCGGATTCCTGAACCGATTCAGCTCGACGTTTTGTTGGCAGCGCGTTTGCGTGCTGAAAAACAGCCGGGCTCCAAGCTGGCCGAACGGATCCGAGCCTATGAATTGCTGAAGGCCGAAGGCGATGCGGTAGCGAAATACTGCGAATGCCTGGAGGGCGGCGACGCCGCCGAGGGCCGGCGCGTCGTTCTCAACAGCACGGCAGCAGCCTGCCTGCGCTGCCATATCGTCGGCGATGAGGGCGGCAACGTCGGCCCGGTGCTCAACGGCATCGGGGCAAAGTACGATCGCCGCACGCTCCTGGAATCGATCGTGGCGCCAGACGCCCGCATCGCCGAAGGCTTCAAGTCGATCGTTCTGGCACTCGACGACGGCACCGTCGTCGCCGGCGTGCTGAAGGCTGAAAACGAGAAGGAAGTAATCGTCATGACGGCTGACGCCGTGCCCATCGCCGTGCCGGTCGCTGAAATCGAAGAACGGGCGGCCGGCATTTCGGCGATGCCGACCGACCTGAGCACCAAGCTCACGCCACGTGAGATTCGTGACGTCGTCGAATTCCTATCGACCATGAAATCGCCCGACGGGTGATAACGCACCGTTCGCACTGTCGAGAAAAAAAGATGAGTGATGCAGCCGGTGACTCTGGCTCCGTGGTTTATGCCGCAGTGCTTGCCAATGCGGTCAAGGCATGCGGGACAATCGTAACGCTCGCTGAGCATGATTTTCTGCGGATTTTGGCGAGTCAGGAATCGCCGCTTGTGGTCTTTGCGAAAGGCGGTTTCTTTTCGACGCACTACAGGTATGTGACGAGTTATCGCGGCCTGGCCTTTTATTGCAGGAGCGACAAAGAACTGTCGCTCCCGGCGGACAGTGAATTGATCGTGGCATCGAGGATTGCCATCCCAGAGATGTAGTGGCTGCGCGAATCAACCGATGCACTCGACTCGTGATAGAATCCGGCGGTGGGTCTGCCCCTGCGGCAGCGGCAAGAAGTTCAAGAACTGCTGCGCGAAGTCGAGCGGCGTCACGACGGGCTGACGGTGTCTTCGCCGTACGGCGTCAGCCGCGGCCGCCGCCCGGAGCTGCCCGGTCGGTGAGCAGGTCGAGGTAGTCGTGGTAGGCATAGACTCGATCCCGCTTCTGGCCGGTCGTCTCGCGGAGCACACGGAGTTGCACGAGAAGCTCGATCGCCTTGCGGGCCGGCGGCGCGGTCGTGCCGAGCAGACGGCTCGCCCTGGGCACGGTGACCATCGGGTTTGCCGGCAGGTGGTCGAGTAGCCGGAACGTCGCCACCGTGGCCCCGTCGTGGGCGGCCAGACGGCGTCGGTCTTTGCCCAACAGGGCGTGGATCGCCCGGGCCACCCTCACCCCGTCATCGGCCGCCGTCACCAGGCATTCGAGAAAGAAATCGAGCCAACCTTCCCAGTCGCCAGCGGTGCGAATGGCGGTCAGTCGGGAATAGTAGTCGGCCTGCCGGCGTTTCAGCGGCAGGCTCAAATAGAGCAGTGGTGCGTCGAGCAGTCCCCAGTGCTCGACCAAGAGGACAATCAACATCCTTCCGATGCGGCCATTACCGTCGAGAAAGGGATGGATCGTTTCAAACTGTGCGTGGGCCAGCCCAGCTTTTACGAGCGGAGGCAGTGGGTCGGGCGAGTGAATCCAGGCTTCGAGAGCCGCGAGCGCTGCGGGCACCTCGTCCGGCAGCGGCGGGACGAACAAGGCGCTGCCGGGACGGCTCCCACCGACCCAGTTTTGACTGCGGCGAATCTCGCCGGGGCGTTTGTCTTTCCCGCGGACGCCCCGCATCAACGTCCGGTGGATGTCACACAGCAGTCGGGTCGAGAGTGGCAGGCCGCGCGAATCGGCGATCGCAGCCCGGGCCTGGTTGACGGCCTCCACGTAATTGCGGATTTCCTCCACATCGGCCGGCCTGTCGCTGCCACTGGTCGCCTCGAAGGTGGCAACGTCGCGGAGCGTCGCCTGAGTGCCCTCAATCTGCGACGAAAGAACAGCCTCCTTGCGGACGAACCCGTAGAGAAACCAGCCCGGCTCGGGCACCATGGCCCCCGCCACTCCCAGCCGGCCGATGGCGGCAACGGCTGCGTTGTGCCGCTCGGCCAGGCATCCCTCGATCACGATCGCCGGTCGCGTAGGCGGCAACGGATACGGCACGAACGCGCGGACTGTTTCGCCGTGCGTCGAGGTCGTCCGGTAGATGCCCGTTTTGCGCGTCATAGCTAGAAAACGATCGTTTCCTAGTTGACCAGCGTAGAGAACGACGGATTCTTAGTCAACGAAAACAGAAAACCACCGATTCATCGTGGTGCCGGGCAGGTCGTTTCTTCGGAAACAGGGCCCGGCGGCCGCGGATGCGAGCCTTCCGCCCGGCAGCTGGGCTGGTCGCCGGCGAGTCACCCGGCATACGTTCACGCGGCATGCTTTTCGATCTGGTGTATCTCGTGGTGGCCCTCTTCGCCCTGCCCTGGGTGGCATGGCGGCGGCTCTCGGGCCGTCGGCCGGTGGCGGCGCCGTGGATCCGGTTCACCGGTGCGATCGGGGCGTTGCCCGCGGCCCGATCGCCGCGTGTCTGGCTGCATGGCGTGAGCGTGGGTGAGGTGCAGCTGCTCGCCGGCCTCGCAGCGGAGATCCATCGCCAGGCCGAGGCGGCCGGACGCTCCATCGAGTGCGTCGTATCGAGCTCCACGACGACGGGGCTCGAGGTGGCCGCCAAGCGGTTCGGCACCGAGCGCACCTTTCCCTGCCCACTCGACTTCACGTGGGCGGTGGATCGCGTGCTCGATCGCGTGCAGCCCGATCTGCTCGTGCTCGGCGAGCTCGAGCTGTGGCCGAATCTGCTCGCCCGCACGGCCCGGCGCGGCATCCCGATCGTGGTGGCCAATGCGCGGATGAGCCCGCGGAGCGCCGCGGGCTATGCCCGGGTCGCCACGCTCGTGCACCGCATGCTCCGTTGTGTCTCGGTCGTCGTCGCGCGTTCTCCCGAAGACGGCGCGCGATTCACGGTGCTCGGTGCCCCGCGGGTGGTCGTGGCCGGCTCGATGAAGTTCGATGGTGTGCGGGGCGACCGCGGGCTTCCCGAAATCGCCCGGCTGCGGGCGCTCGCCGGCTTCCCCGCCGATGCGATCGTGTTCCTCGCCGGCAGCACGCAGGCTCCGGAAGAATCGCTCGCGCTCGAGACGTTTCGCGCGCTCGAACACGCCCATCCGCGGCTGCGGCTCGTGATCGTGCCGCGGCACGTGGAGCGGGCCGCCGAGATCGCGGCGCTCCTCGACCATGCAGGCTCGTGGTGGCAGCGGCGCAGCCAGCTCGACCACGAGGCAGCCGACCCCGCGGCCAGAGTGCTGCTCGTAGACACGACGGGCGAGCTCGGATGGTGGTGGGGCACGGCCGAGATCGCGTTCGTCGGCGGCAGCCTCGACGGCCGGCGCGGCGGGCAAAACATGCTCGAGCCGGCGGCTTACGGGGCGGCCGTGTGCTTCGGCCCCCACACCCACAACTTCGCCCGCGAGGTCGAGACGTTGCTCGCCGCCGAGGCCGCGTGCGTGGTCGGCGACGGCCCGGCCTTGCATTCGTTCGTGAGCCGCTGCCTCACCGATCCGACGTGGGCCGCAACGCTCGGCGCGCGGGCGGCGGCCACGGTGCGGGCGCATCGGGGGGCCACGGCGACCACGGCGCGGCTGATTCTCGAGCAGATGACGATCGTGCCGTGAGAGGGATCGCATCCTCTCGGCTCACGCCTCGGGCTTCCAGCGGCCCACAACGCGGGGCATCCTCTCGGCTCACGCCTCGGGCTTCCAGCGGCCCACAAAGCCCGGAGCGGAAGCGGCGGGACACCGCGTGCGCGAGTGATCCCGTCTGCCATGCCGCATGGATTTCCCTCTCCGCAGCCACGCGGAGTCCCCGGGCTTCCGCCCGGGGCTTTTTGGCGTGCCCCCCCCAACAAGCCCGGAGCGGAAGCGACGGGACACCGCGTGATCGACCCGGGCAGAGGGCGGCTGGTTGCCGACTCCCGGCCGATTCCTGATAATCGCGGTCACATACGGAAGCGGCCCGAAGGCCGCGACCGGGGTCCGGGTTTCGGACGACCATTTTCACGTCTTCACGCACGAGGCATCTGCCGTGGCACAAGGAAAGTATCTGTTCACGAGTGAGTCGGTCAGCATGGGGCACCCGGACAAGCTGGCCGATCAGATCTCCGACGGCGTCCTCGATGCCTACCTCGCACAAGACCCGCGGAGCCGCGTGGCCTGCGAGACGATGGTGACAACCGGCCTGGCCGTGATCGCCGGCGAGATCACGTCGAAGGGCACGATCGACTATCAGCAGGTGGTGCGGCAGGTGATCCGCGACGTCGGCTACACCGACGACGAGATGGGCATCGCCGCCGACACCTGCTCGGTGCTCGTGGCCGTGGGCAAGCAGAGCGGCGACATCGCGATGGGCGTCAATGAAGACGAGGCGAAGGGCAAGGATATCGGCGCCGGCGACCAGGGCCTGATGTTCGGCTATGCCTGCAACGAGACGCCGGAAATGATGCCGCTGCCGATCGCGCTCTCGCATCGGATCTTGAACCGGCTCACCGAGGCCCGCCAAAAGGGCGAAGTCAACTGGCTGCGGCCCGATTCGAAGAGCCAGGTGACCGTGGAGTATGAGGGCAACCGTCCCGTGCGCATCGACACCGTCGTCGTCTCCACGCAGCACGCCCCGCACGTGTCGAACGAAGAGATCAAGAAGTTCATCGTCGAAAAGGTGATCAAGCCGCTCCTCCCCAAGGATCTCGACACCTCGAACGTCACCTACCACATCAATCCCACCGGACGATTCGTGGTGGGCGGCCCCCATGGCGACTGCGGCCTCACCGGCCGCAAGATCATCGTCGATACCTACGGTGGCTGGGGCCGCCATGGCGGCGGCGCGTTCTCCGGCAAGGATCCGACGAAGGTCGATCGCAGCGCCGCCTACATGGCGCGGCATGTGGCCAAAAACATCATCGCCGCCGGCCTGGCCGATCGCTGCGAAGTGCAGCTCGCCTACGCGATCGGCGTCAGCGAGCCGGTGAGCGTGCATGTGGATACCGAGGGCACCGGCCGGGTGGATGACCAGCGGCTCTGCGAGATCGTGAGGGAAGTCTTCCCGCTCACGCCGCGGGGCATCATCGACTATCTCGACCTGCGTCGGCCGATCTACCGGAAGACCGCGGCAGGCGGGCATTTCGGTCGCGACGGCTTCAGCTGGGAAAAGACCGACCGCGCCGCCGCGCTCGCCGAAGCCGTGGGGGCCACCGTGGCGGTGGGCTGACCACACGTGCTGGCACACGGGCCGACCGCCGCAGCCAAACCGCCCGAGCCACTCGAGCGCTCGCTGCTCGCGGGGTGCGGAGCGCTCTCGGCGTCGCTCGTCGTCGGCTGCGGCCTCATGCTCGCCGGGCGACGGCTGGGAGGCGGGTTCGAGCCGATCGGAGGCCCGGGCTCCCTGGCCGTCGCGGCGCTCGGCGGCCTGCTGATCCTCGCCTGCGATGCCGCGGCCAGCGGTGTCGGCCTCGCGCAGGCGTGGCGTTATGCGGCCCGGCTCGGGTATGTGTGCGGCCTGATTGCCATCGCCCTGCCGTTCCGCGGCTCGATTGGCCTGGATGCCGCGCTGTTCGTCGCGGCCGCGGGCCTCGCCGGAGCCGTCGTCGGGGCGCCATGGCTCCGCGCCGGTGCGCTGCTGCGCACGGCTCACCCGCGCACGGCTCACCCGCGCACGGCTCACCCGCGGACGGCGGCGCCGACACCGCGTGCGGATGTCGCCTGCCCGGGTCATCTGCTCCAGCGGTTCGAGCGGTATGAGCTCGACGGCTTCGACTGCCTGCACGGCATGCTGTCGCTCGAAATCCCCGCGGGATCGCGGACGGCATCGGGCCACATCGGCTTCTGCCCGTCGTTCCGGCAGATGCCGCGGGTAGAGGCGAGCACCTTGTACGACGGCGTCGAAGCACTCGTCACGGCCGCGGAGATCGTCCCCTGGGGCGTGCGGATCGAATGCCGCCTCGACGAACCGGCCGACGAGCCGATCGAAATCCCGGTGGATGTCGTCGCGCGGGCGCCCGTCTGATCCCTTCCTTCCAGGCAGAGCATGGCACGCTGGCCCGAACATCTCTGGACGACGATCTTCACGTATGGCGTGATCTTCGTCGGCTTTCCCCTGCTGTGCCTGCTGTTCTGGAAGTGGGTGCGTGGATGACCGACGCCCATGCGGCCGTGCCGCCCCCACTCGCCACCGCGCTCGCCCACGCGGGCCAGGAGGCCGTGCTCCGCTTCTGGCCCACGCTCGACGCCGCCGGCCGGGCCCGGCTGCTCGGGCAGCTCGCCGTGATCGATTGGCATGAATTCGAGACGCTGCGGCGGCTCGCTCTCGCCCGTGACGCCGACCACGCGCCGACGCCGCTCGACCTCTCCGCCGCTTCCACGCCCCCCTGCCTGCGGCTGCGCGATGCCGCGAACCCTCTGCCGCCGGCCACCGCCATCGCCGCCGGCGAGCGCCTGCTCGCGAGCGGGCTGGTGGGCGCCATTCTCGTGGCTGGCGGCCAGGGCACGCGGCTGGGCTGCACCGGGCCGAAGGGGCTGGTCCGCGTGGGCCCCGTCTCGCGGGCCAGCCTGTTCGACGTGCTCTTCGGCAGACTGCGGGCGATCCAGCGCCGCTTCGGCAAGCACGTGCCCCTGGCGATCATGACGAGCTCCGCCACCGACGCCGACACGCGGCGGTTCCTCCGTGACTCGGCCCACGGCGGCCTCGACCCCGACTTCGTGCACGTCTTCCGGCAGCACGACCTCCCAACGCTCGACGCCCGCTTCGGCACGCTGCTGCTCGACGCCCCCGATCACCTCGCCATGGCCCCCGACGGTCACGGCGGCATGCTCGTGGCGCTCCACGAATCGGGCGGGCTCGACTGGTTCGGCCGCCACGGCGTCAAGCACCTCGCGAGCTTCCAGGTGGACAACCCGCTCGCGCTGCCGCTCGACCGCGAGTTTCTCGGCTACCACCTGCTTTCGAAGGCCGACTTCACCACGCAGGTGGTGCTCAAGCGCGAGCCCGGCGAGCGCGTCGGGATCGTCGTCGCACAGGCGGGCCGCCACGCCGTCGTCGAATACAGCGATCTCTCGCCCGCGCTCGCCGCGGAGCGCCGGCCCGACGGCCGGCTGCGGTTTCACGCCGGCTCGATCGCCGTGCACTGCTTCACGAAGGCCTTCCTCGACCGTGCCGCGGCCCGCACCGACTCGCTTCCGCTCCATCTGGCCCACAAGGCCGTGCCCTGCCTCGACGACACAGGCACGCTCGTGCGGCCCGCCGCCCCCAACGCGATCAAGTTCGAGCGGTTCATCTTCGATCTGATGCCACTGGCCGACCGCGTGACCGTCGTCGAAATCGAAGCCCGCGACGGCTTCGCCCCGCTCAAGAATCCCGCCGGCTCGGCGGCCGATGCGCCGGAGCACGTCCACGCCGCCCTCGTCGATCACGCCCGTCGGCTGCTCGCGGAAGCGGGCGTGACGGTCGCCGACGGCATCGACGTGGAGCTCGACGCCGCCACGATCCTCGACGCCTCCGACATCGCCGCCGTGCTCCCCCGCGGCACGCACATCACGGTGCCGCAAGTGATTCGCGGGGCGTGACCTCCTTGCGCCACAGCAGGCAATTGGTCACACACAGCTTGGCCCGACGTGACCAAGCCGGCTTCGGGCTTCCCATATCGCGTCGCCGGACGCTCGCTGCGGTAGGTAGGCGCCGGCTCGGGGTTACCCCGTACCGTCTCGCCGGACGTTCGCCTTCGCCCTCCAGGCTACGGCTCACTCGGATGTGCCTGCGCTCCGGCATCCATGCCTGCGCTGGTCACATACGCCGTCTCAACGGCAGGGGTAACCCCGAGCCTCCTCAAACGAGTTGGGAGGCTTCGGGGGAGTCGGCGAACGCTTCCCGAACGAGGGCCGCCGCGGCCTGAGTGAGGAGACTTTTGCCGCTCCCCCGAAGCCGGCTTGGGCGCGTTGAGTCTGAACGAGCACTTCTCCTCGGCGATGGAGCACCGTACCGCCGGCTCCGACGCCTTAGCCCCTCCGTGAAGCACCCGACGCTACCCGCGCGGGTGGAAGGTGCCGTGGATGCCCTTCAGCCGGCCGGCGTCTACGTGGGTGTAGCGCTGCGTCGTGGCGATGCTCGAATGACCGAGCATTTCCTGCACGTGGCGGAGGTCCACGCCGCCGGCCACGAGATGCGTGGCGAAGCTGTGGCGGAGCGTGTGGGGGCCGATGTCTGAGGGCACGCCCGCAGTGTCGGCGTGGAGCCGCACGATCTCCCAGACGCGCATCCGCGAGAGGCGGTTGCCACGCGAGGACAAGAGCACCCAGGCGGGCTGGCCCTCAACGCGGGCGGCCGCATCACGGCGTGGGCCGTCGATCCATGCCCGCAGCGCGGCGATCGCCCGCCGACCCAAGGGAACCACCCGCTCCTTGCCGCCCTTGCCGTGGCAGGTGCAGAAGGCCTCGGCGAGGTGCACGTCGATCAGCCGCATCGCCGAGACCTCCGAGGCACGGCAGCCGGTGGCGTAGAGCAGCTCGAGGAGGGCGCGGTCGCGGAGCCCCGTCGGCGAGCGCGGGTCGGGGCTGGCAAGCAGGCGATCGACCTGTTCGGGGGAGAGCGTGCCCGGAATGAAGTCGTCGCGGCGGCCCGCCGAGATCAGCTCCGCCGGGCTCTCGGCGACGATGCCCTCGACCTGCAGGAATGCGTAGAAAGTCCGCAGCGTGGCGGCCTGGCGGGCGATGCTCGCCCGCGCGAGCCCGCGGCCGGCCAGGGCGCCGAGGTAGTCGCCGAGGTCGCGCACGTCGAGCCGCTCCAGCCGCCGGCTGCCGAGCCAGGCGGTGAAGTGCGCAAGGTCGCGGCGGTAGGCGGCCTGGGTGTTGTCAGCGAGGGCCCGCTCGTGGCGGATCGAGTCGAGAAACCGGCCGACGAGCAGCGCCATCGACTGCGGCCCCACGGGCGCCGCCGGAGCGTCGTCGAGGAGGATGCGTCGTGTTCGCGGTCGGCGTTCCATGAGGTTCCCGCTGCTTTTTCACGAGGCGATCGATGGTCGTCCGGTCCCGGAGTCTCCGGGCTTTTTGGAAAACCCCGCCACGAAGCCCCCGACGGAAGTCGGGGGACTCCGGAGCGAACTGGAGAGACGACGTGCCTCCTGGTTGGCCCTTCAGGCCTGCCAATCTTCCAAATCAGCTCAGGCGTCGTAGCCGAGATTGGGGGCGAGCCAGCGTTCGACCTCGCTCACCGCCATGCCCTTCCGCGCCGCGTAGGCCTCCACCTGCTCCCGTGTGATCCGGTCCACCGCGAAATATCGGCTTTCCGGATGGCCGAAGTAGAGCCCGCTCACGCTTGCGGCCGGCAGCATCGCGCAGCTTTCCGTAAGCGTCATTCCCACCCCCCTCTCCGCATCCAGCAAGGTGAAAAGTGACCGCTTTTCCGTGTGGTCGGGGCAGGCCGGGTAGCCGGGGGCCGGGCGGATGCCGCGATATTTTTCCTCGATCAGCTCCTCGGTCGTGAGTTTCTCGGCTTTGCCGAAGCCCCACTCCCGGCGGACCTTCGCGTGCAGCCATTCAGCGCAGGCCTCGGCCAGCCGGTCGGCCACGGCCTTGGCCATGATCGAGGAATAGTCGTCGTGGTCGCGGTCGTACTTCCGGCAGAGCTCCTCGCAGCCGTGGCCTGCCGTGCAGGCGAAGGCGCCGATGTAGTCGCGGCGGCCGCTTTCCACCGGGGCCACGAAATCGGCGAGGGCGTGGAACACGTCCTGCCCCTTCCGCTCCCATTGTTGCCGCAGCGTGTGCACCCGGCCCAATTCGGCCGACCGCGATTCGTCGGTGAACAGGGCGATGTCGTCGCCGACCGAATTGGCCGGAAAGAAGCCGTAGGCCGCCTTCGACACGAGGGCGTCGGTGCGGATGATCTCGTCGAGCATGCGCAGGGCGTCGGCGTGCAGTTTCCTCGCCTCCGTTCCCACGACAGGATCGTCGAAGATCGCCGGATGCTTGCCCTTGAGCTCCCACGAGATGAAGAAGGGCGACCAGTCGATATAGGGAACCAGTTCTCCGAGCGGGATCGCGTCGAGCTTCCGCACGCCGAGAAACTCCGGCACGTCGATCGGGGCGGTGGCCCAGTCGGCGGTCCACCGCTTCTCGCAGGCCGCGGCATACGGCACGAGCTTCGTCTCCTGCCGGCGCCTGAAGTTCTCCACGTCGCGGGCCTGGGCTTCGCGGGTCGCCCGCACGTATTCGTCGCGGGCGAGCGGGTTCAAGAGCTTCTCGACGACACCCGCAGCCCGTGAGGCGTCGTTCACGTGCACCACGGCACCGGCATACTTGGGCGCGATCTTCACGGCCGTGTGCCGGGCCGAAGTGGTGGCGCCGCCGATCAGGAGCGGCATCGTGAGCCCCGCGTGCTGGAATTCCTGGGCCACCTGCACCATCTCGTCGAGGCTCGGCGTGATCAGGCCGGAGAGGCCGACGATATCGACCTCGTGGCGGATCGCCTCGTCGATGATCTTCGTGCACGGCACCATCACGCCGAGATCGACGACCTCGTAGTTGTTGCAGCCGAGCACCACGCCCACGATATTTTTGCCGATGTCGTGCACGTCGCCCTTGACCGTGGCCATGAGCACCTTGCCCCGTTTGGCCTGGGTGGTGCCCGCTGCCAATCGCTCCGCCTCCATGTAGGGCAGCAGATGGTTCACGGCCTTCTTCATCACGCGGGCACTCTTCACGACCTGCGGCAGGAACATCTTGCCTTCGCCAAAGAGGTCGCCGACGGTCTGCATGCCGCGCATCAGCGGCCCCTCGATGATCTCGAGGCTCGTGGCATAGTGCTGGCGGGCGGCCTCGACATCTTCGTCGATGTGATCGACGATGCCCTTCACGAGGGCGTGGGAGAGCCGGGCCTCCACGTCGAGGCTGCGCCAGGTGTCGGCCTGGGCGGTGCCACCGCCCTCCTGCTTCTTCACCGTCTCGGCGAATTCGACGAGCCGTTCCGTGGCATCGGGCCGGCGGTCGAAGAGCACGTCTTCGATCCGCTCCTTCAGATCCGGCTCGATCTCCTGATACACCGCGAGTTGGCCGGCGTTCACGATGCCCATCTCCATGCCCGCCTGGATGGCGTGGTAGAGAAAACAGGAATGCATCGCCTCGCGAACGACCTCGTTGCCGCGGAACGAGAACGAGATGTTGCTCACGCCGCCCGAGACCTTCACGGCGGGCATGGCGGCCTTGATCTGCCTGGTCGCCTCGATGAAGTTCACGGCGTAGCGGTTGTGCTCTTCGATGCCCGTCGCCACGGTGAGGATGTTGGGGTCGAAGATGATGTCTTCGGGCGGAAATCCTGCCTGCTCCGTGAGCAGCCGGTAGGCCCGCTTGCAGATCGCCACGCGCCGCTCGACGTCGGTCGCCTGTCCCTCCTCGTCGAAGGCCATCACGACGACCGCCGCGCCGTGGCTGCGCACGATCCGGGCCTGCGCGAGGAACTTCTCCTCCCCTTCCTTGAGGCTGATCGAGTTGACGATTCCCTTCCCCTGCACGCACTTCAGCCCGGCTTCGAGCACCTCGAACCGCGAGGAGTCGATCATGATCGGCACGCGGGAAATCTCGGGCTCGCTGGAGAGCAGCGTGAGGAACTTGGTCATCACCTTCACGCCGTCGAGCATGCCTTCATCGACGTTGATGTCGATGATGTTGGCACCGTTTTCCACCTGCTGCCGGGCGACGCTGAGGGCCTCTTCGTAGCGGTCTTCCTTGATGAGCCGGGCGAAGGCCCGTGAGCCCGTCACGTTCGTCCGCTCGCCGACGACCGTGAAGCTGCTCTCCGGCCGCAGTTCGAGCATTTCGAGGCCTGAATAACGCGATCTGCGGGGTGGCTCGGCGGGCTTTCGCGGCGGGTAGTTCCGCATCACGTCGGCGATCGCCTTGATGTGGGCCGGCGTCGAGCCGCAGCAGCCGCCTACGATGTTGAGCCAGCCCGACTTGGCGAATTCCTCGAGCACCGACGCCATCATTTCGGGCGTCTCGTCGAAGCCGCCGAGCGCGTTCGGCAAGCCGGCGTTGGGGTAGCAGCTCACGAGCCTGGGCGTGATCCGCGAGAGATCGGCCACGTGGGTGCGGAGCTTTTCCGGGCCGAGCGCGCAATTGATGCCGGCCGAGAGCAGGTCGATGTGCGAGATGCTCGTCCAGCAGGCTTCGACCGTCTGGGCGGAGAGCGTGCGGCCCCCTTCGAAGATCGTGAACGACGCCATCACCGGCAGCGTGCGGCCGAGGTCGGAAAACACCTGCTCGATGGCGTGCAGGCAGGCCTTGAGCACGAGCGTGTCGAAGGCGGTTTCAGCGAGCAAGAGATCGACGCCCCCCTCGACGAGCGCCTCGATCTGCTCGCGATAGGCCGCCACCATCTCGTCGAACGTCACGTCGCGGTGGCCCGGGTCGGCTACGTTGCCGGCGATCGAGAGCTGCTTGTTCGTGGGGCCGATCGAGCCGGCGACGAATCGGGGCCGATCGGGCGTCTTGGCCATCGCGGCATCCGCGGCCTCACGGGCGAGGCGGGCCGCCACGAGATTCAGTTCGCGGGTGTGATGCTGCAGCCCGAAGTCGGCGAGGGCCACGCTCGTGGCGCCAAACGTGTTGGTCTCGACGATGTCGGCGCCCGCCTCCAGATAGGCGGCATGGATTCCCCGAATCGCCCCCCCCTGCGTGAGCGTGAGCACATCGATGCAGTTTTTCAGGTCGCGGTGGTGCTCGGCGAACCGGGCGCCGCGAAAGCCCTGCTCATCAAGGGCCAGTTGGTGCACCATCGTGCCCATGGCGCCGTCGAGAATGGCGATTCGGTCGGCCAGGAGAGAGCGGAGAGACGCTTCGGACGAGGGGCGGGAGGGTTGGGACATGGCGAAGAATAGGGGCAACGAGGGCCGGAAAGCCTTCATGATAGGCGACTGGGGGCTTCGGGCATATTGCGAAAACGGGTGGGGGATTGTTCAAGCCGATGAATTTCAGCCGTCGATCCACCTGACATGGCGGACGCGGAACCCCGCTGCACGAAGGCCTCCACGCGATGGAAACACTCGCCATCTTTCCCACGGTGCAAATTCGCGGCCCGGCGGCCGTCGGTGGGGCCGCCGCGCCGTGCGTGGCTCAGGCCGTCGAGCCGGAGCCCGTGCGCGAGCGGCCGCGAATGGCTCCGCGGGTACGCCGTCCGCTGGCCCTCGTGCCGTCGCGATCGGTGGCCATGCTCGCCGTGGTCGCCCTCCTCACATGGGCCGTGGTGTGGTGGATCGAGCGGGGGCGGGGCGGCGACACGGCCGTGACGGCGAGCGCTACGGCTCCGGCCGGAGAGGCGGTGGTGCGATGACCGTGGACTTCATCGACCGGGCGTTCCTCGGCCGGCTGGCGGTCCCCGCGATGTCCGTCATGCCGGCGGTGCCCGTGCTGCCCGCAGTGCCGCGCGACGAGTCTGTCGTCGCGCGGCTCCGTGCAGACTTTCCCGAGCGCTGGGCGCGGCTCGCCGAGCGCGTGGAGGCGGCCATCGAAGCGGGGCATCGGGTGATCGCGGTGGCGGGCCGCGCACGTGGTGACGGCTGCTCGACGATCGTGAGCGGCCTCGCCGATGTTCTTCACTCTCGCGGTGTGCACGTGACGTGTCTGCCTGCAGACGGGGCGGCCGCAGCCGACCTGAACGCCGACGGCGCGCATCGGCAGTGCGTGCTCGTCGATGCCGGCGCGTGGTTTCCGCCTGGGCCCGTGCATCGGGGCAGGCTGGCGCGGGCGGCGATCGGCTGCCATGCGGCCTTGCTCGTGCGCCGTGCCGAGCGGCCCCCCTGCCCGGCTCACGGGCAGGCGCTGGCGGCCATCGGCCTCCACGTGCTCGGTGAGGTCGTGACGTTCGCCGATCCCTCCGCGGCGGAGGCGCCGGCGGCATGACACACCCCGAGCCCGCCCGTGCTCCGACGCCGACAATCGGCCAGCAGGCCGCCGTGGCCCGGCTCATCTACGCGCTCGAGGCGCCCGCCGCTGGAGCGGTGTTGTGCGGCCCTCGCGGGGTCGGCAAGTCGCTCGTGCTCGGTGAGATCGCGGCCGGCGCCGCCCGGGGCGGCCGCCGCTGCCTGCGCTGCCTGGCACGCGATGGAGTGCCGGACGCGGCCGCGGCCGCTGGCGACGGCATCCTGCTCGTGGACGATGCACATCTCGCCACGGCCGGCGAGTTGGCCGCCATCGTTGCCACGTGGCGGCAGCGCATGCCGGCCGGCGGGTTCGTGCTGGCTGGCGAAGGGCGCTTGCTGACACTCGTCGCTCGTGACGAGCGCCTCGAACGGGCCGTCGTGCTCAGGGCCGTGCTCGGTCCCTTCACGTTTGCCGAGTCGAAGGCGGCCGTGGCATCGGTGATCGAGTTGCCCGGCTCGCAGGAAGAACGCGACGGGACCGTGCGTGTGATGCATGAGATTGCCGTTGGAATCCCTGCGGAGGTCGTGCGCTTGGCCGAATTGGTCCGGGCTGTCGCCGCGGCGACGCCGACGGGTCGGCTCACGCCCGATGATGTCGAATCACTCCATCGCCGGTTGAGCGTGCAGGCGGCGTGAGCCCGGAGTCCCGTCGCTTCCGCTCCGGGCTTGTTGGGGCGTCTTCAAAGCCCCGGGCGGAAGCCCGGGGACTCCGCGTGGCGGTGGATCCTGCGTGTGTTGCGTCAAGGATCCTGCGTCGCGGCCCGCGCGAGGTAGGCGGCGACCGAATCGGGCGGCGGAATGCCACCCGGCTCGCAGCGCCGTCCGGGCGCAAAGGCTGCCGGATCGAAGCTCGGCCGGGCGCCGGTCATGAGGTCGGCCATGAGCACGGCCGTGCCCGGTGACTGGTGGAGCCCGGCGCGAAAGTGGCCGGCGGCGATGAAGGCATTGTCGAGATCGGGAATCCGGCCGATCGTGGGCAGGCCATCGAGCGAGCCCGGCCGCAGCCCCGCCCAGGCCTGCTCGACGGTCGCATCTGTCACAGATCCCAACAGCCGGCGGGCCACGTCGAGGAGCCGGGCGACCGCCTCCGGGGTGGTCGTCGCGGCGAACCCTGCGTCTTCGATCGTCGAGCCCACGAGGAGCCGGCCGTCGTCGCGCGGCACGAGATAGTCGATCCCGAAGTTGACCACGCGGCCGAGCACTTGCCGCGGGAGTCGCAGGAGCACGATCTGCCCCCTGATCGGCTGCGTCTCGATGGCGAGGCCGAGGCTGGCGGCGACAGCGCCCGACCAGGCGCCCGCGGCGAAGCAATAGGTGCGAGCCCGCACGATGCCCGCGTCGGTGACGACGCCGGAGATCGCCCCGTGACCCCGCTCGATGCCCCGGACCGCGACGGGCGTGATCGTCACGCCGCGTTGCCGGCAACTTTTCTCCAGGGCTTCGAGGTGCCGCGGGGGCCGCAGGCTCATCTCGTCGGGCAGGAAAAACCCGGCGCGGATGCCTCCCGTTTCGATGGCCGGCGCGAGGGCCGGCTCGTGGAAGCGGATCTCGGTGGCGGTGAGCCAGTCGCACCGGCCGCCCCGCCGCCGCCACGATGCGGCGGCGGCGGCGAGCCTGTCGAGCCCGGCATCGCTCGCCCCCACGTGCAGGCCGCCGCAGCGCCGGAGCTCGTTGTCGATTCCGGTCTCGTCGCGCAGCTCCTCGGCCCAGCGGCGATGGAGCGCGTCGCTCCAGGCGGTGAGCCGATCGCCCGGTGAGGCCGTGGCATCGTCGGGCACCGGGGGAAAGATGCCGGCGGCCGCCCACGAGGCGGTGTCGCGGCCGCGGTCGCGGGCGAGCACCTCGACGCGCAGCCCGCGGCCGGCAAGTTCGCGGGCGATCGAGAGGCCGATCACGCCGCCACCGATGATCACGCAGTCGGTCATGGGGCTCGGGCGGGCTGCATGTCAGGCGTTGGTGGAGACGGCGGGCGTGTCGGCGATGTTCACCCACACGTGCACGTGGGGCGCACCGCGAAAGTGCCAGACGAAGGCTGGCCCTTCGAGCCGCCAGTTGTCCCACACGCCGTCGGTGCCGAGGTCGGCATCGCGGTAAAACATGAGCCGGCAGCCGTCGAGCCCGCCCTGCGCGGCCAGGCAGCGCCGGGCCTCGTCGCGATCGGCGGTGCGAAACGGCTCGAGCAGAAGCGCGACGACGCGGTCGAGTTCGGCGCGTTGGTCGGCTGCCAGCTCCTGCACGGGCAGCCCCTCACGGACGTCGGCCCCGCGAAAAGAGATCGCATTCTCGCGTGGGGTCTTTGCCACCAGTGCCCGGGCGCGCTGCAGGCCGTCGAGCATGGAGTAGACGCCGTTGGCCGCCACGGCCTGGGGCCAGAACACGTTGCCGGGGTGCGCGGGCTCCTCGTCGCCGCCGCCGGCGTCGTGGCCATAGAAGATCGGCCCTCCGAACACGACATGCTCCGCTGAATCGCCGTCGCAGCGGAGCGTCGTGTGACGGCCGGTGAGCAGGAATTGAAATTTCCCGCTGCCGGGCTCGCCAATCAGCGCGATCGACTGGTCGTGGCCGAAGCCGCCGGTGTCGTCCTCGAGCTGCTTGTCGAATCGGGAGAGCCAGTCGGGCGAGATCAGCTGCTCGAAAATGTCGCGCAC